>JAJPKD010000274.1 GCA_021323895.1 Acidobacteriota bacterium
GTCGGCGGCGGTCGGCATGATGTAGTTGGTCATCTGCCCGTTAGCCATGCGGCCGTTTTGCCAGACGACGTTTTCATAGAGCGTCATGCCGATAGCTTGAGCAACACCGCCTTCGATCTGTCCGGCGGCGAGCGTGGGATTGATGACGCGACCAACTTCCTGGACCGCCACAAAATCATCGACGCGCGCTTCGTAAGTCAGCGGATCGTAAGAAACTTCCGCGACGTAAACGGCCCAGGCAAACGCGCCGTACGCGTCGCCCTGATATTTCTCGTCGTCCCAGTGAACATTCGGTGGCGGTTGATATTGGCTCGCAGTTTTCAGCGAGCCAAACTTTGCGATGTAATCGGCGCAGGCTTTTTGAAATTCAGGTTGAGTGAATTGATCTTGCAAAAGACCGCTGCCGATCAGAGTTTGTTTCAGACCGAGCACGGCTGACTCGACCAACTTGCCGACGATCATCGTCGTTCGTGATGCGACCGTAGGGCCACTGTTGGGAACGTTGGCGGTGTCGGGTTGGACAACTTCGATCAAATCGTAATCGATGCCGAGCGCCTCCGAAGCAATCTGACCAAAGATCGTGTTCGTGCCTTGCCCAATTTCCGTGCTGGCCGCGAGAATCTTGATGCGTCCTTCGACTGTCGCTTCCGCGCAGACAACCGACTGCAAATATACTTCACCCGAACCGGTGAAACCTGCGCCGTGCATGAACGTCGCGAAGCCGATGCCTTTCAAGTGGCGCAAATTGCCAATTTGCGCTACAGCGTTCTCCTTCGCGAACCGCTCTCGCTTCACATGATAATCCGTTAACTCGAATGCGCGATTTAGCAGTCCATCAAAATCAACTTTCTCGCGAATCGTTTGACTAGTTGCCGTCGTCTCGCCTTGCTTGATGAAGTTGCGCCGGCGAAATTCTTCCGGCGTAAGGCCAATCGTCTTCGCGACTTTGTCCATGTGCCGCTCGAGCGCAAAGATGCTTTGCGGCGCGCCGAAGCCGCGAAACGCTCCGTGCGGCGGCGCGTTCGTCGCAACCGCGCGACTGTTGATGCGCACGTTCGGACAGGAGTAAGGACCGGCAGCGTGAATTGTCCCGCGCGAGAGCACGACCGGCGAAAGCGTGCAGTAAGCCCCGCCGTCGATCACGAAATCGATCTCCATCGCGAGCAGCTTTCCGTCTTTAGTGACTGCGGTCTTGTGACGCGTGCGCGAAGGATGACGCTTCGTGGTCGCAACCATGTCTTCCGCGCGGTCGTAGATCATCTTCACCGGCTTGCCCGACTTCCACGCCAGCAGAGCCGCGTGACCGCTGATCATCGACGGATATTCTTCTTTGCCGCCAAAGCCGCCGCCGGTTTCGGTTTGAATGACGCGAATTTTTTCTTCGGGCAGGCCGAACAGTTTCAGCAGCGCTTTGTGCACGTAGTAAGGGCACTGCATCGATCCCCAAACCGTCACGCCATCGTTTGGATTGGCAATCGCGATTGCGCCGTTCGGCTCGATATAAAGCTGCTCCTGCGCGCTGGTTTCGTATTCGCCTTCAACGATGAAGTCGGCGTTGGCCCAGGCGTCATCGACGTTGCCTTTATCAACCAGAAGCTTTTTGAAGACGTTGTCGTCGCCCCAAATGATTTCGTTCTTAGCAAGCGAATCCTGCGGCGAGAAAATCGCGGGCTGCTCTTCGTAATCAATTCGCACGTGACGACGCGCTTCTTCGAGCAAGTACTTGTCGTGATGAGCCAGCAGCACGATCGGCTCCTCAGGGTGATTGACGAATCTGTCGGCGAGATACGGCTGGTCATTGAGGATCAGCGCGACGCAATTCTCGCCTGGAATATCTTTCGCGGTGACGATCGTGAATTCATCCCAGGGAATGAAGTCAGTACCACCTGCGGTAGCGGGTGGGTTATCCGGGGCAGTTGACGGGGCTGGTTGTTCGAACGAAATATTCTTGATGCGTCCGCGCGGAATCGAGCTGCGCACAGTTACTCCGTGCAGCATCCCATTGAACGAGAGATCGTCAACGTAGAGCGCCGCGCCGGTAACTTTCTGGCGACCTTCTTTGCGGGGAATGGATTTGCCGATGAGTGCCATGAATGAAAATCAAATCTCGACCGCCACTTCAGCGGCCTCTTCGCGTGAGTGCATCGTCTCAGCGGCGCGCGTGATACGCGTGGGATAGTTTCCGCTCCAACAGGCGACGCATGATTCGTCGGCGCTCAAGCCGGTCGCTTCCTGCATGCCTTCGAGAGAGAGATAGCCGAGCGAATCAGCGCCGATGAATTGACAAATCTCATCGATCGATTTGTTGGCGGCAATCAACTCTAACTTGTCAGGCGTGTCCACGCCGTAATAGCAAGGACTGATTGTCGGCGGACACGAGATGCGCACGTGAATTTCCTTCGCGCCGGCTTCGCGCACCATGCGAACGATCTTTTTGGACGTCGTGCCGCGCACGATCGAGTCGTCGATCAGGACGATGCGCTTGCCTTCGATCAGGTGACGCACCGGATTGAGTTTGATGCGCACGCCGAAACTGCGAATCGATTGCTTCGGCTCGATGAAGGTGCGTCCGATGTAGTGATTACGCACCAGACCGAACCGAAACGGCAGCCCGCTTTCCGCCGAGTAACCGATCGAAGCCGGCACGCCCGAGTCGGGCACCGGCACCACGATGTCCGCGTCAGCCGGCTGTTCGATCGCGAGCTGCTTGCCCATCTTGTGCCGCGAACGATTAACCGATTGACCAAAAATCATCGAGTCAGGCCGCGAAAAATAGACGTGCTCGAACATGCACATCGAATGCTTCTGCGGCGTCAGTGGATGCGTCGAGCGCAAGCCATCTTCATTGATGACGATCATCTCGCCGGGTTCGACGTCGCGCACATACTTCGCGTCGATGAGATCGAAAGCGCATGTTTCCGACGCGATGACGTAAGCATCGCCCAAGGTGCCGAGCGCCAACGGCCGAAAGCCGCGCGGGTCGCGAATCGCGATCAGTTCTTTCGGCGTCAGAAACAACATCGAGAATGCGCCTTCCGTGTCGCGCAGCACTTCGGGAATGGCGTCGGCGACGCTGGCCGCGTGCGAACGCGCGACGCCGTGGAGCACGACTTCAGTGTCGGAGGTCGATGAAAAAATCGCGCCTTCGCTTTCCAGTCTTTTTCGTTCTTCGCTGGCGAACGGGAGGTTGCCGTTGTGACAGACGGCGATTTGTCCGTGCTGGCACGTTACGGAAAACGGTTGGCACTCGCGAATCGAAACGTCACCGGTGGTCGAATAGCGTACGTGCCCAATCGAACTACTTCCCGCGAGCCGATCGAGATGTGCCTGATCGAAAGCTTCCCGCACATGGCCCATCGCATGCTCAGAAATCAATTGCGTACCGTTCGAAGCAACCATGCCGCACGACTCCTGGCCGCGATGCTGCAAGGCATACAAACCGAGGTAGGTCATGCGCGCGGCTTCCGCGTGTCCGAAGATGCCGAACACGCCGCATTCTTCGCGCAACTTGTCATCCGCAAAATCGATCATCGATTGGTGGATTATAACGACTCGCGCAGCTTTCGACTATCTTTCGCGATTCGCGAGACAAACGATTTCAATTGAGATATAAATCAGGATAAGCAATCGCAAATCGTTTCGGAGGTTTTACCTGGTGAAGCAGATACGCAAGCTTTCAATTCTGATTGGCGGAATCGTCGCGGCGTGCGCGGTCGTTTTCGCTAGCGTTCTTATCAAATCAGCGACGGCGAATTCCGCCGAACCGTTCGATGCGGCTGCGACTTACAACAGCAAGTGCGCGAAGTGTCATGGCCGCGACGGCCGATCAAAGACGACGCGCGGACGGCTAACGCATTCGCGCGACCTGACGAAAAGTGACTGGCAGGACGACGTTTCTGACGAGCGCATCTACAACTCGATCAGCAACGGCAAAGGCAAGATGCACTCATTCAAAAAGAGTCTGACTGACGCTCAGATCAACTCGCTCGTGTCGTACGTGCGAAGTTTGAAGCGATAACCAAACGTGCCGGAACAGAATCCGCTGATAAAGATTCTCGAAGTGCTGCTGGCGCTGATGCTGCTGGGCGCGTTGTTCTTTGCCGGCTGGCGGATTTATCGAGCGCTGCCCGTCGGCAGCGGCGGCACGCAGATCGTCTTTGACGACGCGCGGGCTAATTCCGAGTTAACGATTATCATTCGCGACGCAAACACAATCAGCCCCGCGAAAGTCGAGCTTTATCCGATCGACTTCAGCACGGTGCAGCGCGGGTTTTCCAGAAACACGCATCCGGGGAAAACGATGGAGGACTTTCTCGCGCAGCGACTGAAGGATTTGGTTCCGGTGCAACCGCAGATGGATCGCAACGGGCGCGCGGTGGCGAAACTGAGCGAGGGCAACTGGTGGATGCGCGCGACATCGGCATCATCGAGTGGAGAATCACTCGAATGGCGCATGCCGGTGCTCATCTCGCAGCGCGCACACACAATCGAGCTGTCGATCGACAATGCGTATGAGCGGAGCAAGAAGTTTTGAAGGCAGAGGCTAGAGGCTAGAGACTAGAGGCTGGTAATTCTGAAAACGGCGTGCCGGTTTGGAGCTTTTTGCAAATCGTGTCCTTTTCTTTTCTAGCCTCTAAGCTCTAACCTCCAGCCTCTCGTTTATGAAAGCCCTGCGCTACCAAAATCAAGAAGTCTCGGTCGCTGAAATCGATCGGCCAATCGCCAATGGCGAAGCGTTGGTGCGCGTTACGCTTTCCGGAATTTGCAATACTGATTTGGAAATCGCGCGCGGCTATGCGGGGTTTGAGGGAACGCTCGGCCATGAATTCGTGGGTGTGGATGAAGGCGGTCAACGCGTCGTAGGCGAGATCAACGCCGGTTGCGGTCTCTGCGATCTTTGCCGCGCGGGTGATTCGCGTCATTGTCCGAGCCGAACCGTGCTCGGCATCGTCGGCCGCGACGGCGCGCACGCTGAGTTTCTGCAATTGCCGGCAGTGAATCTGCTGCCGGCGCCTCCTGAAATTTCAGACGAGCACGCAGTCTTCACCGAACCGCTCGCTGCCGCTTGCGGAATCCTGGAACGCGTATCGATCACCAACGAAACGAAAGTCGCGGTGATTGGCGACGGCAAACTTGGATTGCTCTGTGCGCAAGTTATAGCGACGACGGGCGCGCCGGTGATGTTGATCGGAAAGCATCCGAACAAACTTCACATTGCCGAGCGTCGCGGGATCGAAACTCTCTTGCTCGAAGAGGCAAAACGGCGCGCACGTGAATTCGATGTAGTCGTCGAAGCTTCCGGCTCGCCTGGCGGCTTCGATCTCGCGCTCGACCTGCTGCATCCCCGTGGCGTTTTGGTTTTGAAATCGACTTTTCACGGCCTGACTGAGATTAACTCGGCGCGAATAGTCGTCGATGAAATCAGTGTGGTCGGCTCGCGCTGCGGTCGATTCGCGCCGGCTCTGGAACTGCTAAGAGCCGGAAAAATCGATGTAGAAAACCTGATTAGCGACGAATTCACACTAGCTGACGGCCTGCGCGCGATGGACCGCGCCGCCCAGTCTGGCGTCATGAAAGTTCTCCTCCGTCCATGACTTCTAGCCGCGTCGCATTTCGTTTATACTTTCCCAATCCTGTTCCCCAGTCGATGACAGTGGTCGAGCGCAAAACCAACAAGCTCAGATTCCGAAGGCGGTGAAAAATGTTCGAGTCGTTAAATCAAACCAACGATGCTGAAAAAGTAATTTTGCGTAAGCTGCGAGTTTGGATCATCGCGTTGGCTGCGGTTTGCGTGCTCGCCGGCATCGGCATCGGCGCGATGCTCGCCGGTCGCCCGGCGGTCGCGCAGGACGGATCGCAGTTGGCGCGCGCGCCGGAGGCGCTCTCGGCTTCGTTCGTGGAAATTGCTTCGCGCGTCGAGCCCGCCGTCGTGAACATCGACACGATGACCACCGAAGGTCCGGAACTGGACAGCGAAGACAAGAACGACAAAGCGCCGGCGAATCCTTACGATCTCTTCCGCCGCCAGCAGCGTTCGACGCATGGCGTCGGCAGCGGCTTCATCATCGATCCGAAAGGTTACGTGCTGACCAACTATCATGTGATCGACGGCGCGACGCGGATCACGATCGGCCTCCTTTCGGGTGAGCGCTTGCGCGCGAAAGTCGTTGGTATCGATCGCGAAACAGATCTGGCCGTGCTGAAAGTTGATACAGATCGAGATCTGCCGACGATGAAGTTCGGCGATTCGAATGCCGCACAGGTTGGCGATTGGGTGTTGGCGATCGGTTCGCCTTTCGGATTGGATCAAACGGTAACGGCGGGAATCATCTCAAAGAAGGACCGCGATTCGGCGTCCTTTCAGACTTTCCAACGTTTCCTGCAAACCGATGCGGCCATCAATCGCGGCAACAGCGGTGGTCCGTTGGTCAACATGCACGGTGAAGCCATCGGCGTGAACTCGCAGATCGCGACGCTGACAGGAGACTACAACGGCATTGGTTTCGCTCTGCCTTCAAACGAAGCGAAGTTCGTCGCCGGCCAGATTTTGGCGCAAGGCAAAGTCCGACGCGGATTTCTGGGCGTGACCCTGGAATCGGTCAAAGCGGAGTTCGCGCGCGTCTATCGCTTGCCCGACGTGAAGGGCGCAGTCGTTGCCGATATTCAACCGGATCGCAATGGCCAACCGACGCCTGCCGGAAAGGCGGGACTGCAAGTCAACGATGTGATTGTCGAATTCAACGGGCAACCGGTTCAGGATTCAAATGATTTGATTGCTAAAGTCGCGGCCACGAAAGTCGGCGAGGCCGTGAGCCTGACTTTCCTGCGCGACATCGATGGCAAACTTGATCGACGCACGGTGACGGTGACTCTCGCCGAGCGACCGGATTTCACCGCGCGCGACGGCGAGGTTGGCCCGAAAGACAAACCCGACACGGTGAAGACAAACGGCGCGCGGCCTGGGTTAACGCTGACGGAACTAACGCCGCAACTCGTCGAAGAGAAGCATCTCAGCGGCGTGAAAGGTTTGCTCGTCAAGGATGTCGATCCAACCGGCGTCGCGGGCGATTTGCCCGAGCCTGTTCGCGTCGTCAGCGGTGAGGTCGTCACCCGCATCAATCGCGTTCCCGTCACGACACTTGCTGACTTTCAGCGCGTCGTCGATTCGCTGAAACCGGGCGATCCGGTGGTGCTCAATATATCGCGCTATGTGCGTTTGCAAGATCGCGCCGGCATCGTGCAGCGGATCGTGCAGGTAACTTATCAGTAGGAGAAAGCAGAGGTCGGAGGCTGGAGGTTAGAGGCTGGTGCGCAAGCGATTCCAGCCTCTAGTCTCTGGCCTCTTGAAAGCAATGGCTCAAGCAAAAAAAGCACTCGCGAAAAAAGCGAAATCATCTCGCGCGGAGAAACGCGCGCAAACCTATCTCAATTACATCGATGGCCGTTGGGTGCCTACCTCAGGTGGCGAGTACACAGAGAACAGAAATCCCGCCGACACGCGCGACATCATCGGTCGCTTTCCCCATTCAACTGTGGATGATGTGAACGCAGCGATTGCCGCGGCTGAACGGGCTTTCAATGGCTGGCGGCTGACGCCCGCGCCGCGCCGCGCCGAGATTCTATTTCGCGTCGGCGAGATTCTCATTCGCGACAAAGATAAATACACTCGCGACATGACGCGCTAGATGGGCAAGGTCCTTAAAGAAGCCGGCGGCGACGTGCAGGAAGCGATCGATTGCACGTACTACGCGGCCGGCGAAGGGCGACGGCTGCATGGCTTCACGACGCCGGCGGAGATGCCGGACAAGTTCGCGATGTGCGTGCGACAGCCGGTCGGCCTCTGCGGATTGATCACGCCCTGGAATTTTCCCATGGCGATTCCGTCGTGGAAATTGATGCCCGCGCTGATCTGCGGCAACACGGTCGTCATCAAACCAGCGGAAGACACGCCGCTTTCAACGTACAACCTGGTCAAAGCCTGCGAAGAAGCCGGCGTGCCACCAGGCGTTGTGAATCTGGTAATGGGCAGCGGCTCGACGATCGGCAAGCGGCTTACGAGTCATCCATCGATTCGTTTGATCTCGCTGACCGGATCGACTGAGACGGGCCGGATCGTTGCCTCGGCATGCGCCGAGCGAAACGCGATCTGCTCGCTGGAGATGGGCGGCAAGAACGCGATCATGATCATGGATGACGCGGACGTGGACAACGCGGTCGAAGGCGCGATTTGGGGAGCATTTGGAACCTCGGGACAACGTTGCACCGCCTCGTCGCGACTGATCGTTCACAAGAAAGTTTACAAACAGTTCAGCAAGAAGTTGGTTGATCGGGCGAAAGCCTTGCGCATCGGCAACGGCGCCGATCCCAAAGTCGATGTCGGACCTGTGGTCAACCCTAACCAGGTCGAAACGATAATGAACTACATCGACATCGGGCAGAACGAAGACGGCGCAACGCTCGCGTGCGGTGGGCACCGGCTGACCAAAGGCGACTACGCGCACGGATATTTCATCGAACCGACAGTTTTCACAGATGTCACGCCCGACATGCGCATCGCGCAGGAAGAAATCTTTGGACCGGTCACTTCGGTGATTCCGGTTAAGTCACTTGATGAAGCGATCGAAGTCGCCAACGGCGTGCAGTACGGATTGTCAGCGGCGATTTACACTCAGGATGTGAATCGCGCGTTCCATGCGATGAACGACATCTACACCGGAATCTTCTACGTGAACGCTTCCACCATCGGCGCTGAAGTTCATCTGCCGTTCGGCGGCACGAAAGGCACCGGCAATGGTCACCGCGAAGCCGGCACGCAGGTGCTGGACATCTTCTCAGAATGGAAGTCCGTTTACGTCGATTACAGCGGCAAGCTCCAACGCGCGCAAATCGATAATAAGAAAGCGATCGGATAATTTATCAAAGCTTCCCGCTCGCACCCCCCATTGGTTTCCGATGCGGCCTTGATTTTCCACAGTTTCACAGTTACCGTGAGATTATGAAGAACATCACCGTAAGTGTTAACGATGAAATCTATCGACGTGCTCGTCGTAAGGCTGCTGAACACAATACGTCTGTGAGCAAGCTTGTCGCTGAATACTTGCGGAGCCTTACGAGGGATGAAGAGCTTCGCGCTGAGCGCACCAAGCGACTTCAGAAACTGTTTGCTGAAGTCGATCGAGATCCAAAGCGACGTCGGGCGGGTCGGCTGAAACGCGAGGACATTTACCAGCGTGGTCTTCGTTGACACCAACATCCTGCTCTACGCCGCGGCTAATGAACCTGCTGAACGCGCGAAATCACTAACTGCCAGGCGAATTCTTGAAACTGAGGCAGTGGCGTTGTCAGCGCAGGTGCTTCAGGAGTTCTATTGGAACGCCACTCGGCCTCACAAACTAGGTTTCAATCGCCAACGAGCAATGACCTTCATAGAAGTCTGGAAATTGTTTCCTTTTCAACCCACGACTCTCGGAATTATCGAAGACGCACTATTTCTCAGTGAACGCTTCCGCATTAGCTACTGGGATGGGGCAATAATTGCGGCGGCGCGACACCTGAACTGCGACACTATCTATACTGAGGATCTTAACGATGGCCAGGATTATGAAGGCGTTATTGCCGTCAATCCTTTTGTGAAGCGATGACCACTGAACGCATCCGCAACTTCTCGATCATCGCGCACATTGATCACGGCAAATCCACGCTGGCTGATCGTTTGCTTGAATTGACCGGCGCAGTGACTGGCCGCGACATGGAAGCGCAGGTGCTCGACGATATGGATCTCGAGCGCGAGCGCGGGATTACGATCAAAGCGCACGCGGTGCGGCTGGACTACAAAGCGCGGGACGGGCAAAAGTACCTGCTCAATTTGATCGACACGCCGGGGCACGTCGATTTCTCATACGAAGTTTCACGGTCGTTGTCCGCCTGCGAAGGCGCGCTGTTGGTCGTCGATGCTTCTCAAGGCGTCGAGGCACAGACACTGGCGAACACCTATCTGGCCATCGAAAACAATCTCGAACTGATCCCCGTCATCAACAAGATCGATCTGCCTGGGGCTGAGCCTGAGCGCGCCATGGAAGAGATCGAGCATTTCATCGGCCTCGGCACGCACAACGCAATTCTTACCAGTGCCAAAACCGGCCAGGGAGTGCCCGATGTTCTGGAAGCGATCGTACGCGACGTGCCGCCGCCGAAAGGCGACGCGGATGCGCCTTTGAAGGCTTTGATTTTTGATTCGTGGTACGACTCGTATCGCGGCGTGATCGTTTTGTTTCGCGTGATCGACGGCCTGATTCGTCCGGGCATGAAGATTCGTTTTATGAGCGCGGGCCGCGATTATCAGGTTGATACGCTCGGAGTGAATCGGCCGCGGCCGGCGCCGATCGATCAACTCGGTGTTGGTGAAGTAGGCTTCCTGACCGCTTCAATTAAGACCGTAGCCGACGTGCAAATCGGCGACACGATCACCGAAACTGCGCGACCTACGACTGAACCTTTTCCTGGCTATCAGGAAATCAAGCCCATGGTTTGTGCGGGACTCTATCCTGTGGACACAAACCAATACGAAGAGCTGCGCGATGCGATGGACAAGCTGCGCTTGAATGACGCGTCGTTCTTTTACGAACCCGAGTCGTCCACCGCTCTCGGTTTTGGTTTTCGTTGTGGCTTCCTCGGACTGCTGCACATGGAGATTGTGCCAGAGCGTCTGGAGCGCGAGTTCAATCTCGATCTGATCACCACGGCGCCCGGCGTGCGCTATAAAGTAACTACCACTGACGGCCAGGTCACGGAAATTGATTCGCCGGCAAAGATGCCCGAGCCTGGCCGGCTGGCGAAGATTGAAGAGCCCGCCATCCGCGCGACGATCCTCACTCCGGAAGAACACTTGGGCGGAATCCTGGCGTTGCTGGAAGAAAAGCGCGGAGAGCAGAAAGGCTTTGAGTACATAACCTCGAATCGAGTGATGCTGACCTACGAACTGCCGCTGAACGAAATCGTTCTCGACTTTTACGATCGCTTGAAGTCAACTTCGCGGGGATACGCTTCGCTCGATTATCACCTCGCCGGTTATTGGGAAAGCGATCTGGTGAAGCTGGACATCCTGGTTTCCGGCGAGCCCGTCGATGCGCTTTCGCTGATTCTTCATCGCGACACTGCGGCCGCCAAAGGCCGGGCCCTCGCGGCGAAAATGAAAGAGCTAATCCCGCGGCAGCTCTTCGAAGTCCCCATCCAGGCGGCCATCGGCGCAAAAATCATCGCGCGCGAAACTGTGAAAGCCATGGGCAAGAACGTGATCGCGAAGTGCTACGGCGGCGACATCACACGCAAGCGCAAGCTGCTCGAGAAACAGAAGGAAGGCAAGAAGCGCATGAAGAAAGTCGGTCGGGTTGAGATTCCTCAGGAAGCGTTTCTAGCGGTGTTGAAGGTGAATGAGTAGTTTTCTTTTTGTGGCCACGACAGTCTTTTTTGACTGGGCAAATTCAAGTTGTTATAAGCTGCAGTCGATGCCCGACTTTAGACCCGATCCGACGGGTCCAAAATTCCCAGATCAATGTTGCCGGTGTCTTAAGCGATCCGAGACGGTGTATTGGCACAGGGTCAAGACTACTAGTACGAAGACAAAATACGCGTTGCCGATTTGCCATAATTGCGACAGACACTACGGCCTCGTGAAGCGCCGATTCCTGATGATCATCCTGCCTTTCTTGTTGTTGGCTCTCGTCATGATGATCGCATCATATCCACTCGATCGACTCATGTTGTTGGCGGTCGGCTTCGGGATCACGGTGCTGGCGATGTTATTCATCATGATCGGCAACCAATTCGCGACGCCGGCATCGGAAACTGAACTGCGTTTCCGAAACAAGGACTACCAGGCACTATTCGAGAAAATGAATCGCAACTGATGATTGTTTGAAAGGATTAAGAAACTCCGCGAACGCCCGCGGCAAATTGCATCGTAGATCGTTAAAGCAATCTTGAACGAACCAAATCCTAACCGGCGTCCCACCAAACTCGTGACTATCTATTGCGACGGCTCGAGCCTTGGCAATGGTCGCGATGCGGCGCGCGCAGCCTCAGTCGCACTGCTGGGCTACCAGGGAATCTGGCGCGCGTTTGGAACTTATCTCGGGCAAGCCACGAATCAGCAGGCTGAGATCGCCGCGGCGGCACTGGGCCTCGAAGCTTTGAAAGAACCTTGCCGGGTAGCCGTGCACACCGATTCGCGTTACGTGATTGAAACCATGAAGGGCAATTTGCGCCGTAAGACCAATCACGATTGGTGGAAGCGTCTGGATGAAGCTGCTGCGCGTCACCAAATCGATTGGCAATGGTCGCAGGGTCATGTCGGCCACGTGATTCAGGAAGCGGCGGACAAAGCCGCGCGCAAGATCGCCGCGCTTGGCCACGTCGAGCCGGCAGTTTTGCAAGATGCGGTCGACAAGATCGGCGTGATCGAGCCGGAAGAAGATACGGATCTTTTTTGAGAATTAGCGTCATAGTACCGACTTCAGTCGGGCCTTTGTCACGCAACCCCCAACTGAAGTTGGCTCTGATAACTCGCCCTCACTCTCGCTTTCTTTTTCCCACGAATCTATAATCAGGCAACCGGCAAACCTTAAGTGCCCTTCTCAATCGAGAATATCGTGTCAGTTCAGTCGCAAAATTCTGGATCAAGCGGCAAGTCGCTGTTTCTCTGCCTGATGGCGCTAGTCGTCATCGCTATGTGTGCGCCTTGGATTTGCGCGCAAACTGCCGCGCGCGGTTGGGAATGGCAGAATCCGCTGCCGCAAGGCAATGCGATCAGCGCGATTCGCTTCGCGAGCGACAAACTGCACGGCTGGGCGGTTGGCGCGGACGGCGTGATTCTCTACACGAACGATGGTGGGTTCCGTTGGGAGTATCAGCCAACGCGACTCGTCAATGCCTTGAATGGGCTCTACGTTTTTGATCGCCAACACGCGTTCGCGGTGGGCGCGCGCGGACTAATCATCGAGACAAAAAACGGCGGCGAGAGATGGGCGGAAGTCCCGACGGCTTCAAAGGATCATCTCTACGCGATTACGTTTGCAAAGGACAACCCGCAGCGCGGCTGGGTAGTCGGAACTTATGGTTCGATTCTGGCGACGACGAACGGCGGCTTAACCTGGACCGCTCAGAAGACACCGACGCGTGCACATCTCTATTCAGTTTCCTTCATCAACAAGAATCTCGGAGTCGCGGGTGGCGATCGCGGCACGGTCCTGCGCACCGGCGACGGCGGCAAGCACTGGAAAGAAGTAGTGCGTCTCGGCAGCTTGCCGTTCACTTGTGTGGCGTTCATTTCCGAAAAGCGGGCGATGGCCGTCGGCTATGGCGGACGAATTATCGCTAGCGAAGATGGCGGCACGATTTGGGAACCAACGGACAGTTTGATTAGCGACGACTTGCTGTCGGTTTATTTTGTTGACGAACAGCACGGATGGATCACGACCAACAACGGCGTCGTGTTGAGCACCGTCAACGGCGGAAAGATCTGGCTGCCCGCAAGCGTGAGAACGAACCCGCGCCTGGTAACGATTTATTTTGCCGATTGCGACACGGGATGGACCGCCGGCAGTGATGGCTTAGTTCTGCGCAGCGATGATAGCGGGCTTGGCTGGTCACGACTCACTGATGGTGGCCGCGACGACGTCGCCGACATCACATTCATCGATAGCAATCGTGGTTGGGCTGTCGGCAGTCGCGGAAAAATCTTGTACACGCGTTCCGGTGGCAAGTTCTGGACTTCGCAAATTACGCGCACGACGGCGCATCTCGACGCGGTTACTTTCATCGATGAGAAGAACGGTTGGGTCGTCGGCGACGAAGGAACGATTCTGCACACAGCGAACGGTGGCGCATCGTGGGAACCGCAGCAAAGCAACATCAGCGATCAGTTGCTCGGCGTTTGCTTCATCAACGAGAAGATCGGTTGGGCTGTTGGCGCGCGGGGCTACGTGCTGAAGACCGAAGATGGCGGCAACATTTGGATTGTGCAGCCGGCGGGAACGCGCGCGTGGCTCGAAGACGTTAAGTTTTTTGATGCGAAGCGGGGGCTGGCAGTCGGCTCAGGCGGGACGATCCTGCGGACTGAAGACGGTGGCGAAACGTGGACCAACGTTTCTGCGAATTTGAAAGAGTGGCTGCACGCGATCGCTTTCGCGGATGGAGCGCGCGGATACATCGTCGGCGAAAAGGGAATCATCCTGCGCACCGACGATGGCGGCAAGACCTGGAAGGACCAGGAGACGAACGTCAAAACAAACCTGTTCGCAATTTCAGTCGCGTCGCGCGACGATGTTTTGTTCGCCGGCGATCAAGGCCGCGTGCTGGCCACCAACGATGGCGGCGTAACCTGGGAAGCCCAACCGACGCTAACCAGCTCGCCGCTTTTCGCCGTTGTGTACCGGGGTGGTGCGAACGCGTGGGTCGCCGGACGCGGCGGGGCGATTTTGCGGCGCACCGCGGAGGTCGCGACAATCAAAATCTCCGGACCAAAAGGAAACGGCAACGCAACGGGTCTACCAAAACTGAAGGGCCAGGAAAACAGCCAACAGTTGAATCTCGACAGCAGCGACGATATACCGCGCGCCGTGCCGCCGATACGAAAACCGGCTAAGCCTTAATGACGATCGCGGCTTGCCAGCTTAGGATTTCTTAATCACCTGGGCTATAAATATCTCGCTGCTATGCAGCGACGAACGCATGTCTCAAGAATCTCCAACTCAAAAACCAAACAAACGTATCGAGTCCGATTCGATGGGCGAGATCGCGGTGCCGTCCGATCGTTATTTGGGCGCGCAGACTGAGCGCAGCCTGCATCACTTCAACATCGGCTTTGATGTGATGCCGCGCGAAATGATTCGCGCCTTTGGCACTTTGAAAAAGGCCTGCGCGCTGGTGAATCAGGATCTCGGAAAGCTGCCGGCTGATAAAGCAAAGCTGATCGTGCAGGCCTGCGACGAAGTGATCGAAGGCAAGCTCGATGCGCAATTTCCGTTGCGCGTCTGGCAAACCGGCAGCGGCACGCAGACGAACATGAACGCGAACGAAGTCATCTCGAATCGCGCCATCGAGATCGCCGGCGGCGTCATGGGCAGCAAGAATCCGATCCATCCCAACGACGACGTGAACATGTCACAGTCTTCGAATGACACGTTCCCGGCGGCCATGCACATTGCCGCGGCCGAGCAGATGAACAAGTTGATCCCGCGCGTGAAGGAAGTTCGCGATGCCATCGATGACAAAGCGAAAGAGTTCAAAGACGTCGTCAAGATTGGCCGCACGCACTTGCAGGACGCGACGCCTTTGACTGTTGGCCAGGAGATGTCCGGTTGGGTCAGCTTGCTTGAGCGAGATATCGATCGCCTGTGGGATGCTCTCGAAGGGTTATACGATCTGGCGATTGGCGGCACGGCTGTCGGCACCGGCCTGAATGCTCATCCTGAATTCGGAGAACGCGCGGCGAAGAAGATCGCGGAACTCACCGGCCTTCCCTTCAAATCTCATCCGAACAAATTTGCGGCGCTGTCAGCGCACGACGAGATTGTCTTCGCGAGCGGCGCGTTAAAAACTCTGGCAGCTTCGCTGATGAAGATCGCCAACGACATTCGCTGGCTGGCTTCCGGGCCACGCTGCGGCCTCGGCGAGTTGGTGATTCCGGAAAACGAACCCGGCTCGTCGATCATGCCCGGCAAAGTTAATCCGACGCAGAGCGAAGCGATGACCATGGTCGCCGTGCAGGTGATGGGCAACGACGCGGCGATTGGTTTCGCGGGCTCGCAAGGCAACTTTGAATTGAATGTGTTCAAGCCGGTGATGATTCACAACCTGCTGCATTCAATTCGCCTGATACATGACGCGTGTTATGGCTTCGTCGAGTACTGCATCTCGGGCATGACGATCAATCGCGAGAAAATCGATGAACATCTGCGCGATTCGCTGATGCTCGTGACCGCACTCAATCAACACATCGGCTATGACAACGCGGCGAAGATTGCCAAGAACGCGCACAAGAAAGGAATCTCGCTGCGCGAATCGGCGGTCGAATTAGGTTTGCTCACCGGCGAACAATTCGATGAGTGGGTCAAACCGGAAGAGATGACGCATCCCTGACGCCATCCGCAGATTACGCCGATTGCACAGATAGAAAGTTAGGCTTTAGATCAGGTCGAAGAAGTTGACACCTGCGGACTCGTAATGCTCGGTCTTCTTGTTGATTGATTCTTAATCTGTGCAATTTGTGTAATCTGCGGATAGCCCGCTCAAACTGACAAATCACCCGCCAGAGCTTATAATTCATTCAAACGAACCCCGTTTAATTCAGATCAAGTTTGGAAGTGTTGCTATGTCCGGCGAATCTCTTGAACGTTACTTCCGCATGATTCGTGACGATCGCCGCACCCGGCCTTCGGGCCGCTTGTGGTGTCCCGCTGCCGATGTGTATCGGACCCAGGATGGCTGGATCGTGAAAGTCGATCTGGCCGGCATCAAACCTGCTGACGTGGAAATTAAGATAGACGATGACATCCTGCGCATCAGCGGATCGCGACGCGACGGTATTTGCGGCGAAGGCGTGTCGCACTATCAACTCGAAACTACTTACAGCCGGTTTGAAAAGATGATTCAGTTTCCCCGTTCGATCGAACATGCCTCGATCGATCGTGACTATCGTGACGGCTTACTGATTTTGCGGCTCCGCGAAGAACAGGAGCAGGCTCGGGCAGCGAAGCGTTAACGCAATCGCATTCATAAAAATTTCATGGCGCAAACAGAAACTAACCTGAACAATTCGCCTTCGCAGCAGACTTCCAAAAAACCGGAAGGCGTGCCGTTCGTCATTCCGGTGCTGCCTTTGCAGAACACGACACTCTTTCCGGAAACGATGGTGCCGCTATCGGTGGGACGGCCCGGTTCGATGGCCGCAGTCGAAGCCGCGTTAGCGGGTGAAGAGAAGTTGCTCGCATGCATCAGCGTGAAACCCGATCGAACTTCCGAAGGCGATGCCAAGCCCGAGGATCTGTTCGAAGTCGGCACGCTGGTCATGATCAAGCGCATGGAGCGCGTCGAAGACACGCTGCATTTGATTGTCCAGGGTTCGGATCGCATTAAGTTGCTCGCGTGGGAGCAGCAGGAGCCTTTTCTGCGCGCGCGCGTTTCCATCCTTCCTGATCTGGAACTCAAGGACAAAGAGACCGTCGAAGCGACCAAGCGCAATGTGCAATCGCTGATTCAACAGGCGCTGGCGTACCTGCCGCAGGTACCGCCCGAGGTTCGTTTGATCGTGCTGGGCGCGGACGATCCGGTGCGACTCGCCTATTTCCTCGGATCGATTCTCAGCATGGGTGTCGAAAAAGAACAGCAGATGCTCGAAGCGAACACCGTCGATGAGTTGATGCACCTCGCGCACGATTTTCTCGCGCATGAAGTTGAAATCATCCGGCTGCGCTCGAAGATTGCCAGCGAAGCGCAGACGGAAATGGACAAGGCGCAGCGCGATTACGTCTTGCGCCAGCAGATGAAAGCGATTCAGAAGGAGCTGGGCGAGGACGAAGGCGGCGAAGCTGCCGAGGCCGCGCAATTGCGCGAGCGTCTGGCGAAAGCTGATCTGCCCGACGACGTGCGCAAAGAAGCCGAACGCGAGCTGAACCGGATGGAGAAGCTGCCGGCGATGGCGCCCGACTACCACGTCATTCGCACGTACCTGGATTTCATTCTGGAGTTGCCCTGGCGAGTTTCGTCGGAAGACAAACTCGATCTGAAGGAAGCGCAAAATATTCTCGACGAGGATCACTACGACATTCAGGACGTCAAAGAACGCATCCTCGAATTTCTCGCGGTGATCAAGTTACGGCCTGACGCGAAGAGCCCGATTCTCTGTTTCGTCGGCGCGCCCGGCGTGGGCAAGACTTCGCTGGGCCGTTCGATCGCGCGCGCGATGGGGCGCAAGTTCGAGCGACTGAGTCTGGGCGGCGTGCGCGATGAAGCCGAGTTGCGCGGGCACCGGCGCACGTACGTTGGAGCGATGCCCGGTCGCATCGTGCAATCGATTCGGCGCGCGGCGGTGAATAATCCGGTGATGATGCTCGATGAGATCGACAAGCTCGGCGCCGATTATCGGGGTGATCCGGCGGCGGCTTTGCTCGAGATTCTCGACCCCGAACAGAACAACACGTTCACGGATCACTATCTGGACTTGCCGTTCGATCTGTCGCGCGTGTTCTTTATCGCAACGGCAAATCAACTTGGCCCAATTCCACCGCCGCTGCGCGATCGCATGGAAGTGATCCAGCTGCGGGTTACAGCGATCGCGAGAAACTGCAGATCGCTAAGCGCTATCTGGCGCCACGGCAGATTCTCGAAAATGGATTGTCGGCAGACCAACTCGAACTCACCGACGATGGAATCAAAGAGATCGCAACGCGCTATACGCGAGAAGCCGGCGTGCGCCAGCTCGAGCGGAACATCGGCCGCGTGGCGCGCAAAGTCGCGCTGAAGATCGCCCAAGGGCAGACCGGAAAAATCATCGTTGATGCCAGCGACATCAAGGGATTCCTCGGCGGGCCGAAATTCTATCCTGAAGAGGCGCGCAAAGAATTACCCGCGGGTGTTGCGACCGGCATGGCTTGGACTGAGATGGGCGGCGAGATTCTGTTCATCGAAGCGAACCTGTTGCCCGGCGGTCGCGGCTTTACGATCACCGGACAACTCGGTGAAGTCATGCAAGAGTCGGCGCGCGCCGCGCAATCCTATCTCTGGTCGCACGCGCAGGACTTCAGCATCGAGCCGTCAATGTTCAGGGATTACGGCGTGCACCTGCACGTGCCGGCGGGCGCGATTCCGAAAGATGGACCAAGCGCCGGTGTCGCGATTACCGCAGCGTTGGCTTCGCTTTATACCGGCCGCCGCGTACGGCCGGACACCTCGATGACGGGAGAGATCACTCTATCAGGATTAGTGTTTCCGGTCGGCGGCATCAAAGAAAAGGTTTTGGCCGCGCACCGCGCGGGCATCCGTCGTATCATTCTGCCTGCGCGCAACGAATCCGACCTCGAGGAGATTCCTGAAGATGTGCGCGCGGAACTGAACATCAAACTAATCACCCGCATCAATGAAATTGCCGACGTGGCGCTCGAGAAATTCGTCGCGAACCCGCCACCGCCAGTGCCACCCGAACTAACGCGCCGGCCGCCCGATCGCGAGGCCGACTCGCAGCCGCTGATTGCAAGAGAGCGGTGAGATCCCGTCAATTTCCGGCCCTTGACTCATGGTTCTCATTGTGAGAACATCAACGAACAGTGAACCACCAGAGTGCCCGTTTAGGTAAGAGGCATACTTTCTTATTCACGATCAAAGGAGACAACACTATGGAAACTCGCAAAGCTTGTTTCATTCGAAAGGAAGACAATAATGAACGTTATCAGCTTCAAGCGGCTCCGAGAATTTTCCTTGGATCACCGCGAAGCGGAGGTTGCGCTAACCGCATGGTACAAGACTGCTAAGAGAGCCAATTGGCAGAACTTTGCTGAATTGAAGCGGGTTTATCCCTCTGCTGATATGGTTGGGAGGTATACGGTATTCAATATCAAAGGTAATAAGTACCGCTTGATCGCACGAATAGTTTATCGAAGTCAGACGTTGTTTATTGTAGCCGTTATGACT
Organism: Acidobacteriota bacterium; assembly: GCA_021323895.1. Lineage (GTDB taxonomy): Bacteria > Acidobacteriota > Blastocatellia > Pyrinomonadales > Pyrinomonadaceae > UBA11740. The sequence continues at coordinate 19,684 of JAJPKD010000274.1, forward strand.
CATGAAAAGTACGACTTAGGAAAATGGAAAGAATGAAACGAGCAGTACGCAGAATTGATCCAACGCGTTACAAGAGGCTTTTGTCTCGCACCATGCCTGTAATCATTGAGACCGAAGCAGAGAACGAACGAATGTTGGCCGTTATAGAAAAGTTAATGGACAAAGGTGAGAGCTTGTCGCCTGAAGAGGAAAAACTTCTCAAGCTACTCACCAGACTGGTCGAAGATTTTGAAGAGCGTTATTACCACCCTAAAGATGCAAGTCCACTTGAGGTGCTGCACCATCTCATGGAGTCTCGAGAGGTCAAGCAGACCCACCTTTTAGACGTGTTCGGCTCAAAAGGAATTGCCTCTGAAGTGCTAAATGGGAAAAGAGGAATTAGTAAGACCCAGGCAAGAGCATTGGCTAATTATTTTCATGTTTCGGCTGATCTATTCATTTAGTTCTCACGCTCCGTCTAGCTCGTCCTACTTCGCATCAGGCGGCACCGCAATCGCATTCCCATTCAAGAATCGATCGAACCAGTAGAGCTGCCAATTCAAACTCTCAACTAAATGTTTCGGCTCGCCCGTGCGTGTGAGGTTGTGGTTCTCGCGCGGAAAGAAAACGATCTCAGTCGTTACGCCAAAGTGCTTGAGCGCACGAAACCATTGTTCGCCTTGCTCGATCGGCACGCGATAGTCGTTGTCTGAGTGCAGAATCAAGGTCGGAGTCTTCACATTCTTCGCATACTTCAAAGGCGAGCGGTCCCAGTAAAGATCCATCTTCTGAAAAATATCGCCTCCGAAATCCGCTGAGTGTCCGTAAGCGCCATCGCGCGTGCCATCGTCCGAAATGAAGTTTGAGACGCTGCGTAACGTCACCGCCGCTTTGAAGCGATCGGTGTGGCCGACGATCCAATTGGTCATGTATCCGCCGTAGCTTCCGCCGGTAACACCCATTCGCTCCTGATCGATCCAGGGATATTTTCGTAGCGCCGCGTCCAGGCCGTTCATGATGTCGAGGTAATCTTTACCGCCCCATTCGTTGACGATGCCGCGTTCGAATTTCTGGCCATAGCCGGTCGAGCCGCGCGGATTCGTGAACAGAACCGCATAACCCTTTGCGGCATAAACTTGAAACTCGTGAAACCAATCGACGCCGTATTGGCCCGACGGTCCGCCGTGAATGCTCAAAACCAGCGGATATGTTTTGCCTTCCTGCCAATCGATCGGCTTCACGAAGAAGCCATCAACGTCCCAATCGTCAGCGGTCTTATAAGTGAAGCGCTCGACGTCCGCGAGCTTGAGCTGTTTCCACAACGCTTCGTTCAGGCTGGTCAGTTTCCGTTCGTTCTTGCCGTTTAGATCGGCCACGTAGAGATCGTCGAGATGCTTGAAGTCGTTCGCGAGATAAACCATCTTGCCGCCGGTGAAATTGAAATCGACGTTGCGCACGGCGCGTGGGCCAGATGTCACCTGCGTGACCGACTTCGTGGGAACATCAACGCGAAAGAGATGATTCTCGCCTTTGACGCCGGTTTCGAAGTAGATCGATTTCCCGTCGTCCGACCATTCCAGTTGCCCGGGAATCAGGTCGAGTCCGTTCGCGGCTAACGTCGACGCGGCGCCGCCACTCGATGGCGCCAGCCAAATTTTCGGATGATCGCGATCGTGGACTTCGCCCGCGAAGGCAATTGTCTTTCCGTCCGGCGACCAGCGCGGCTGATTGTCTGATTCATCGTGATTCGAAATCTTCGTCAACGTGCCGCTGCCGTCCGCATTGATCACCCAAACATCGGTGTTGCGGTTCTCGTCATACTCTTTGCCGGTGCGATTCGAGACAAACGCGATGCGCTTGCCGTCCGGTGACCATTGCGGATCACTGTCATTCCAATCATCGCCGCGCGTAATCTGTTTCGCTTCGCCTGACTTCATGTCAACGATCCAGAAATGTGTGCGTCGATCGTCGAACCATCCCGTGTCGTTGAATTTGTAAGAAGTATTCTTGTAATGACGCACATCGCTGCGGTCCTTCGCGTCCCCGGTTCTTGAATCGCTGGGTCCGATTCGACTCACCACGACGAGACGATTGCCATCAGGTGACCAGCGAAACAGGCTCACGCCGTTCTTAAGATTCGTAACGCGTCTAGCTTCGCCGCCATTCATCGACAAAACGTAAACCTGATTGCGCGGTGGTTCGGCACTTCCTGTCGGAGCCGCGCCAGCCGCTGTCGAATCCGGCCGCGAAGACAAGAACGCCAGCGATTTTCCGTCCGGACTCCAGCGCGGCGAATTGGCGGATTGCGGAGATGTCGTGAACTGCCACGGCGCGCGGCTGCCATCGGTCGCGACCATCCAAATCGAAGAGTTACGCCGGTTCTGCGCGCGATCGATTTTCGTCAGAACGTAGGCGACCAAGTTGCCGTCAGGAGAAATGTTCGGATCGCTGATGAACTCAAAGGCGAAGTAATCTTCCGGCGTGATTCCGCGCGGCGTTTGCGCGAGGGCACTTGCAACCACGCAACTCAGCAAGCTCACCAGCAAGATCGATCTGCGACAGACTTTCATGGTTTGTCTCCGGAGTTAGGTTGAATCGGTCGAAGCGCGCGTATGGTAACCGAAATGATGCGGTTAGTGAACGACGCTGACGACGGGAAACATTTATCAAGTTTACCGGCGAAATTGTGGAACGAAACATCTCTTCGGTAAGTTACAATCCGGCAGCAATACTCTTCCCGAACTCGCCCGCGTTCTAACGAATGATTACGAAGGAGTGATGTGTGATGAACAGGATTGGCTCGCTACTTCTGTTAGTTGTGGTGATCGCCGTGTCGGCGTCGGCCATTGAAGCTCAGAGACGTTGGGAGCGTCTGCCGCCGCCGCGCGATCCCCAGTTCTACGTGCCGCGGAACAAGCTTGAAGATTTCGATGGCCGCATGGAAGTGCTTCTGATCAAGGGCCGAAGTTGGGCGGGCACGCTGCGCGCGCAAAATGGATCGGCCAGAGTGGAAGCGATCGAGATTCGCGACACTTCCAATGCGGCGCAGGCCACCGGCGTCGTTGTTACGATCAACGCCGAAGGCGGCCCGCCGGGTGAAATTCGATCGCTAATTGATTACGACGAAATCGATGCGCTGGTTAAAGCGGTTGACACCGCAGCCAAAGCCGGCGAAACGATTACGAAGTTGACCCATTTCGAAGTTCACTATCGCACAAAGGGCGATTTTGAGGTGATGGTCTTCAAGCAGCTCTCGAACAATGCGATTGCGGCGGCAGTTGAAGGCGGCTTTTTCGATCGGTCCCGACTGTTGATGACGCTCGACGATCTTATCAAGCTGCGCTGGATGATCGTGCAAGCGAAAGAGAAGTTGGATGAGATTAAGGGCTAAGAGCAAACGGCAAAGCGCTAAGAGTTAAGTGGCAGAATGCTTGGCTGTTTGCACTTACCACTTTGTGCTAATACCGATGCGAGGGCATGCCGATATGAATGTGCGGACCCGTCGCCACGCCGGGAATGGCGCCGCGAAATGCGGAAAAAGGAATGCCGTTCTTCCGCAAAAAATCCATCAGCGCCTGGCCTTCGACGCCGTCGGGATTCAGCGAGATGTCCATCGCATTGCGATGATCCAAACGCCACTGGTTGTGAATCGCGCCCTGGCCGAAGACCGCGATCGGCAGTGGCCGTTTGAAGGTTTGCTGAAAGAAAGCTTCGACTTTGCCCGCCTGCGAAAGCACCCACGAGCCTGCGCCGGTGTAGCGAATGAATGACGCGCCGCGAATCGTTATTCCTTTGGCTAAGCGGCCGAGCTTTGCGATTTCCTTTTCGCCCTCGACCTCGATCAGGGTCTGCGCGATCTGCGCATCAGCGGTACTAATTTGATTTTCGACGCCACTAACTTTCAACTTGGCGTCAGCCACTGCCGCGTCAGCTTGGTCCAGATCCTTCTTCGCGATCAGGCCCTCCGCCAGGAGCTTCGCCATCTTGTCGCGTTGGGCCTCAGTCTTCTTCACGCTCTCCTGATACAGCGCGAGCAATTTTTCGAGGCTTGCTTTGTACTCCTTTGTTGCCGAGATGTACGAGTCGCGCAGCTTCGAAAGCTCTGTGGGCGGCGGTTGAGTCTCGGTGGTTTTCGGTTTCTGCGGGCGCGATTTCTTTTGCGCCAACGCCGGCGGCGCGATCAAAGCGGCCAGCGCAACCATAACGATCATCAAAATCCAAACGCGCCGATTCCGAAATAACAACGATCTAACTCCTGACGAGATCTCTCTGCCTCGCGATTGGCTCATAACTCATCGAACATTTCTTCGTCGATGTAACACCAGCCCCAATCTTCGCCCGGCTGGAATGACTTGATGATCGGGTGTTGCGTTGCGTGGAAATGTTTCGTGGCGTGCTTGTTCTTAGACGAGTCGCAACAGCCAACGTGGCCGCACGTCAAGCAGAGACGCAGATGGACCCAAGTGTCACCGATCTTCAGGCAGTCTTCACAGCCTTCAGCGCTCGGCGTGACTTCGCGGATTTGATCGAGATGGGTGCAGTTCATAAATGTTTAGTTGTCCGCAGATTACGCAGATTACACAGATAGGAAATGCAACCGGAGATCAAGAGTCAGCTATACTCATGCCCTAATCTGTGAAATCTGCGTAATCTGCGGATGGTGCTTCTTCAAAGCAAACTCTTTATCCAACCACCATCAACCGGCACCGACGTTCCGGTGATGTAGCTGGCGCGCTCGGAAACCAGAAACGCCGCCAGCGCGGCGAACTCGCTTGGTGTGCCAATGCGTCGCATCGGAATCTCTTGCTCCCAGCGCGCGACAAACTCTTCCGGCGTGATTCCTTCTTTCTCTGCCATCATGCGCGACAATTCTTCGACGCGTTCGGTGCGCGTGTAGCCGGGCATGCTGTTATTGACTGTGATGCCGCTCTGTGCAACTTTGTTCGCGAGCGTCCGCGCGAAGCCCGTCACCGCCGCGCGCAAGCTATTCGAAAGGATCAAATTATCGACCGGCTGTTTCACAGCGATGGAAGTAATGTTGAGAATCCGTCCCCAGCGTCGTTCCTTCATCCCCGGCAACACGTGACGAGCTAACTCGATCGCGCTGTGCAGGAGCAACCGCGTCGCGGCCTCCCATTGCTCGAGCGTGAAACTTTCAAATGGCCCAGCGGGCGGACCACCGGCATTTGTCACCAGAATATCGATGCGGCCAAATTGCTCGATGCCCGCGTTGACGAGTCGAGCAACATCATCCGCGTTCGAAACGTCCGCGCCCACGCCGAACACCTTGCTGCCGGTAGGGGTTTGAATCTCTTGCGCGACGCGATCGATTGCTTCCTGTTTACGGGAACAGATGATAAGCGATGCGCCTTCGGCAGCGAGTTCTTCCGCGACGGCACGCCCCAGCCCGCGACTCGACGCGGTGACGAGAGCGACTTTGTTTTTGAGACCAAGGTCCATGACGTCTGTGTCAGTACCGCGAGCGATAGCGAGCGGATATAACAAGCTCCATTGAGAAAAAACGTGAAACGTATGCGCCAGATTCATTTGATCCGCTCGCTATCGCTCGCGGTACTGACACGCTATTTCTGCCTTAGATAATCATCCGTCTTGTCCAACCAATCCTGTCGCGGCGGGCTGAAGATATCGACGTCAAGCGTGTCTTCCAGCGCTTCGGCTTTATGCAGCACGTGCGACGGAATGTGCAGCACTTCGCCGGCCATCACATCGATCACCTGCGCCTCATCAGCGCCAATCCAAAAGCGCAATCCGCCCTCGAGGATGTAAGTGATCTGTTCGTTCTCGTGCGAGTGCCGCGGCACGACGCAACCCTTCTTCAGATAGACATGCGCCAGCATCATGCGATCCCCGGTGATCAGCTTGCGCGAGAGTAATTCAGTCAGCGGTTCTTCGGGAATATCCTTCCAGCGATACTGCGTCACAGATTGTTGGGCCATTGGTTCGTCTCCTGTTCGATGTGACGCAAATTGCCAATTTGCGCTACAAGGCCATTCAAATTACCCGATCACCTCGCCTCCTGTAAATTTGGAACCCCATCCAGGCGATTGGCGTGAAACTGATGCAGTGATTCAAGGGCTCAGTGTGCCACGTGCTATCATTTGGCCGTCCCGGACTTGAGGTTTAGTAACCAAACCGATTGCCTGATCGTCTAATCGATCAGAAAGCACCGAGCCATCTTCCCGCGTTCGGTCTCAGAGGTAACAATCAATGCTGATAAAAAAGTTCCTTCCGTTCCTGATTCTGCTTTCGGCTGTTTCAGTTGCCGTGGCGCAGGACGCCACGTCGCAAACCGCGCTCGCGCAAGCGACGCCGGACACGCAACAGCAGCAGGAAGAGAAAGCGAAGCTGGAAAAGAAAGCCGTCGCGCTGCTGGAGCAGGTGGTCACCGAATCGCAGGGAATGAAGCTGCCTGAGAATCGCATTCGCGTGCAGATTGCCGCGGGCGACATGCTTTGGGACAAGACTCCGGCACGCGCGCGAAGTTTGTTGGCTGATGCCGGAGCGCTGCTGGGCCAGATGCTGCTCGATGTCGATCGCACTGATCGAGACGAAGTGCAGATGGTGAATCAGTTGCGCCAGGAGTTGGTCCTGACGGCGGGCCGTCACGGTGCGGAACTCGGTTATCAACTGCTGCGATCGACACAACAGCAACAGACACCAGTGAACACGACAGTGGCGACGCGCGGAAACCGCGCCTTCATGTTCGATCAGACCAACAACCTCGAACAGAATCTGCTGGCGACCATCGCGACAACCGATCCCAAGTTCGCTTATCAAAAGGCCGTCGAGTCGCTCGACAAAGGCGAGTTTCCGACGTCACTCAATCGCATTCTCACGCAACTGCAAACCAAAGACGCCGAGTTGTTCAAGAAGTTGTCGGATAAAACCCTGAGCCGTTTGGCTTCCGACAGTTTGCTTTCAAGTCGCGAAGCCACAAGTGTCGCGGTGAATTTGCTGATGTCCGGACCACGCGCCACCAACACTGCCGGCGTTGCGACGACCGATGCGAACGCGGGCGCGCGCGCGACGAATCCAGTTTTGAACGAGAGCGCTTATCACGATCTGATGGACAATGCGATTACTGCCGCAATGTCCGTCACCTCGGCCGGGCCGATGGTGAACAATCCGCGCGGTGGCGGTGGCGCGCGAGTCTATCGCGGCCCCCAGCAACAACAACAGCAACAGCAAACTCCGCCGACTGACGAACAGACGCGCCAGAACAACGCGCGCACGATCCTGTTTTCGCTCCAGGCGATGTTGCCGCAGATTGACCAATACCTTCCCGAGCGCGCGTCGTCGGTGCGGCAGAAACTTACCGACCTCGGCATCAACAACAACCAGATGATCAACTTCGGCAATCAGATGCGCGTCGCGATGCAGCAGGGCACCAGCGATAGCCTCGAGACCGCCGCGAAAACCGCGCCGCCGCAAGTTCAGTCGCGTCTTTATCAACAAGCTGCACAGAAAGCGATCGATGAAGGCAACACGGACAAGGCGATTCAGATCGCGACCGATCATCTGGATGAGTCGGGCCGCAACTCGATCATGCAGGCGGTCGATTTCAAGAAGCTGACGACCAACGCATCGCCCGAAAAGCTCGGCGAGATCAAGCTAAAGCTGGCGGCTTTGCCTTCGGATTCCGATCGCGTGAAGTACCTGACCGACCTCGCGACAGCCACCGAGAAGGACAATCCGAAGCTGGCACTGAAATTCTTGGACGATGCGCGAAATCTCGTGACCAAACGCGCGACGAGCTACAAAGATTTCGAAGATCAGATCAAAGTTGCCGACGCTTACTCGTCGCTGCAATCGAAGACGAGTTTCGAAATTTTGGACATGGGCATCGGACAGCTCAACGAATTGCTCAACGCCGCGACGGTGCTGAACGGATTTGAAGTTGACATGTTCAAGGAAGGCGAGCTGTCACTGCGCAGCGACAGCGATCTCGTCGGCATGGTGGCGCGTTACGGCCAGGAACTGTCGGCACTGGCGAAAGTTGATTTCGAAGGCGCGCGCATGACTGCGGACAAATTTCTCCTACCCGAACCACGCATGAACGCGCGACTCAACATCGTGCAGAGCATCCTGGGGACACAGCCAATGGCGAACTTCAACAATCGCCAGCGTGGTAATAATTTCCAGTTTCTTATGAGATGACTCTTAGGGCTTAGGGCATTGGGTGTAGGGTGTAGGGGGTTAGGGTGCAGCAGCGCCGCAATGCGGGATGGCGGACTACTGGAAATTCGTGCTAGATCAGTTTCTTAATTTGAAATCCCCAGGTCGATTTCTGGCTCTAATCACAACCACGAGACAGCCAACAAATCCAACAACCGAAACAAGAAGGACGGCGCCATAAATTTGAGCAGCCCGCATGGCTCTGTTCGGTCTGAAATCAACACTATTACCCCCTAAGCTAAGGATGACAAAGGCGAGCAAGCAGTACAGCGAAGGAAGCGGAAAGAGCACCAAACCAATCTTTGACAACGTTCGCTTCATTTCGCGGCCGCCTCTCTGCTCTAACCGAAACTTGGACACTACCGGCCACCAGCTCACTTGGATGGTCTTCGTTTCTCTACACCCAAACCCCTAACACCTACACCCTTCAGCTTCTCGGCGGCAATACGCACAACTTCCTGCACTTGCTGATCCCAATATTGCCAACTGTGATTGCCGGGCAGTTCGCGGTACTCGTGCGGGATTTTCTTTTCCAGGAACAATTCTGAAAGTTCGCGATTGCGATCGAAGTGTTGCGCCGCGTCTTCCGTGCCGCAATCAAAATAAAAGTAAGGAAGCGAAGCGACCCGCGCCGGTGACAAGCTGTGCGTGATTTCAAAAACGTCGTTCGCTTTGCGTGTTTCGCTTCCCAGCGGACCAAACGTTTTCATGAATGGTTCCAGATTCGGGCTGGCCATTTCCCTTTCGGCATAGCGCGTGACGCCGAACGCGCCGCTCATCGAACCCGCAAAGACGAACGTCGCTGGATATTTCAACCCAAACTTGATCGCGCCGTAACCACCCATCGACAAACCAGCAATCGCGCGTCCGTAGCGCGATTGAATGGTGCGGTAACGCTTATCGACGTCAGGCATCAGCTCTTTCAAAATATAACTCTCGTACTTGTCGTTAATTCCCGCCGCCCCATCGATGTACCAACTGTCGTTGCCTTCCGGCATCACGATGATCATCCGGTATTGCGCGGCGTAGTCGGCGATATTCGTGCGCGTCAGCCAATCGGTGTAATGCCCGCCCCAACCATGCAGCAGATACAAAACCGGATAACGCGTCGTTGCCGCAGCGCGATAACCCGGCGGCAAGATAACGTTGTAAGGCAAAGTTGCGTTGATTAGTTTGCTCTGAAACTGAATCGTTTCGACGGAAGTGTGCTGCGCGTTAGCAGTCAGACTGGCGGCGCTCACCAGCGCGAGTAGAACGCAAAAGCGAACAACGGCTTTCAGGGCGTTGGGGCGCGTCATTTTTCGGCCAACCACGATCGATAGATTCGTTTCTGTTGATTTGTCGGCGAGGGCAACTGGACGATTCGATAAGGCACATCAACGCGCCCGCCGAGCTTGATTTCCAGCGTCCGGAGATTGTCGTCACGGAACAGCGTGAGGTGTACTACATCCCCCGGTTTCTTATCGCTGATCAAAGTTTCGAAGAGTTCCTTGTTCACGCGCGCGCCGTCCAAAGCGATAATTTGATCCTTGGCACTCACTCCTTGTTCATAAGCGGGCGAGCCGGCACGCACGTTCTTTACCGAAATTACGCCCGCGGTCTCTTCCAAGTCCGCGCCAAAATAGGGCTTGAGCGATGAAGCGCCTTCGCCGCTTTCCAAACGCAGACCGGCCGCGGAAAGATACTCGTTGTAAGGAAGCTCCTCAACGCCGCGCACGTATTTCGCAAAGAAATCTTCGAGGCTCGCACCGGCCATTAACTCGCAAACCTTCTGAAAATCCGCAGGCGAGTAATTGCGATTCTTTTCATAAAACTCATGGTAGAGGTAGCGCATCACGTCATCGAGCGACTTCGCGTTGTTGGTGCGCCGCCGAATGTCGAGATCGAGGAGTAGGCCCAGCATCTCGCCTTTGTCGTAATAAGAAATCTGCGAGTTCACCGAATTTTCATCGGGCCGGTACTCTTTGATCCAGGAGTTGAAGCTCGCGTCTTCCGCGCTCATCTCCAAACGGCCGGGCGTGTTCTGAAAATCCTTGATGCGTCGCGCCAAACCAGCCAGATAATCGCTGTCCGAATTCAAACCAGCGCGGCGCGTCATCAGGTTGCCGTAATAATCAGTGATGCCTTCCGCGACCCAGAGGTTTCGCGTGTAGTTTTCTTTGGTGTAATCGAATGGTCCCAGCGCGTCGGGGCGAATTCGCTTCACGTTCCACAGATGAAAGAACTCATGCGCGACCAGGCCGTAGAAGCTTTGCCAGCCACGTTCAGTGGCAAAGTTGAAGCGGCGAAATCCAAGCGCCGTCGAATTCAAGTGCTCGATCCCGCCGCCCGTATTCGCGCGCAGGTGCAGGATGAACGTGTAATTGCGATAAGGAATGACGCCAAACATCTGGACTTCGGCCTCGACAATTTTCTGCACATCGGCCTTCATGCGGTTCGGATCGTAGTTGCCTTCGCCATCGATCACGATGCGGTGCGGCACACCGCGCACCGTGAAGTCGATCTGTTTGAAGTTGCTGATTTCGAAGGGTGAGTCGTAAAGAATGTCGAAATTCTCGGCCTGAAAAGTGTTTGGTTGGCCGGCGACAGCAGGCAGGCCAGTCGCCACCTTCCAACCTGCGGGCGCGTTAACGCGCACAGTTGATGGCGCATTTATTCTTCCGTCGGGATACATCAACAGCGCCGCGTTGTTCCAGAAAGCATGCTCGGAATTCAGTTCGTTGGTGCGCACCGTCAATTCGTTTGCATAGACGCGATAGGTCGCACGCCACAGTCGCGCGCCGTTAGTCTTCACGCGCCAGGTGTTCTTGTTTACCTTCTGCCAAGCGAGCGCGCGGCCACCGGCATCAGCCGCAAAGTCCTGCACGTGCCGCTCGTATTCGCGGATTAAGTACGAACCCGGCGTCCACACCGGCATTACTAGATCGGTTTCGTTCGGTACGTTCAAATTTGCCGGAATCTGAAGGCGCATTTCGACTTCCAGCAGATGCGTCCATGGCTTGGGCATGGAGACCGTGAAAGAAATCTCCGAAGCGTTGGGCGACTGCGCGTAAATTCCCGAAGCCGCGCATCCGATCAGCAGAAGCAAATGAAAGAGACGCAAAGAAATTATCCGCTGCATTCTATTTCCAAAATTTTCCAAGACGATTTTTGAGTGATGTTACTACGAGAAACCGAGTTATCTGAACCCTCTGCGTTGGCTGCTCGCGATTCCGGCGGAAGAGATTTATATTTGCTCCGTTCCAAACACATTTCGATCAAGAGGTAACGATCATGCTTCGCAGGCTCGCACAAACAGGCTCATCCTGGGCGCCGGTTCCTTTGCGGCTGGCTTTGGCAATTGCGTTCATCGGTCATGGCGCTCAGAAAGTCTTTGGTTCGTTCAATGGGCCAGGCTGGGCCAAGTGGACATCCTTGACGCAGGCCGTGCCGTTTCCCTTCATGCGCCCGACCTGGCTGTGGCTGGGTGCGGCGGCGATATCAGAACTTCTCGGCGGAATCCTGGTGATGCTCGGCTTGCTGACGCGGGTCGGGGCCTTTCTTCTAATTTGCGTAATGCTCACGGCGATGCGCACTCAGTGGCCGGCCTTTTTTCCGCCGGCGGGAATGGAACTGGCGATGGCGATGCTCGCTATGTCACTGGCGCTGCTGATTTCCGGTGCTGGTCAGGTTTCAGTGGATCGAATGATCAGTCGAAGGCGATAGACCGGTTTTGAGTTCTGAGTTGCATCGTTTACGCTACCGGCTGGATGATCGTGAGCGGATTCGAGGAGATATCAAAACTGAAAACTGAAAACCCAAAACTGCTATGAAACGCTCGCCGCTCCTTGTCATCTTCATCACGGTCTTCATCGATCTCGTTGGCTTCGGGATCGTGATTCCAGTTCTGCCTTTCTACGCCGAAGGCACCAAGTTCGGCGCCACCCCCAGCCAGGTTGGTCTTCTGTTCGCATCGTATTCGGTAATGCAGCTTATTTTCTCGCCCGTGTTGGGCCGGCTGTCAGACAAATATGGTCGCCGGCCGATTTTGCTGATTAGCCTTTTGGGCACCAGCGCGGGATTTTTGATCCTTGGATTTGCGACAACGCTGACGATGCTGTTCATCGGTCGCATCATTGACGGAATTTCTGGCGGAAATATTTCGACCGCGCAAGCTTACATCGCCGACGTCACGACTAAAGAGAATCGCGCGAAAGGCATGGGGTCGATTGGCGCCGCGTTCGGACTTGGGTTTGTGTTCGGTCCGGCGATCGGTGGCGTGCTGAGCCGTTGGGGAATCAACGTGCCGTTTATGTTTGCCGGCGGTTTGGCTTTCGCGAACGCGATCCTGCTGTACTTTGCGTTGCCGGAAACCGTGACGAAGGATCATCCCGCGCGAGTCTCAGCCGCGAGTGGCTGCGGTTGGCATCAGCTAGTCGCTGCTTTGAAGAATCCCCGCCTGGGCTATGTGATGACGATTTATTTTCTGGGGATTGTCGCATTCTCGATCATGACGGCGACGTTCTCGCTTTTCCTGATGTTTCGGCTTGGCTATGACGCGTTTCACAACGGCTGGGTATTCGCGTTCGTCGGGATCATTTCGGCGGCAATTCAGGGCGGGATGATCGGCAAGCTGGTCAAGAAATTCGGCGAGCCGCTGCTAGTGATCGTCGGAGCGATCCTGTTCACCGCGAGTCTATTCGTAATTCCATTCGTTAAGCCGACCACCGGGCTGTTGGCAATTCTCACGATTGGCGCGGTGACCGCGATTGGGCAAGCTCTCTCTGCGCCGTCGCTTAGCAGTCTGGCGTCGAAAAGCGTTGGCGCCGGCGAGCAGGGCGGCGTACTCGGCGCGATGCAATCAGTGGCCAGCCTGGCGCGCGCGGTTGGGCCCTTGCTGGCGGCCGTTTTGATCCATGATGCTTTGCACCAGGGCTTCGACGGTCTGTTTCAGAAGATGAGCGATGCATCGATCCTGCACACGTTCTGGACTGCCGCAGCGATTCAGTTCGCAGGTCTGCTGCTGGCTTTGTATTTCGCGCGCGCGTACGGAAAGCGATTTGCGGGGACTGAAATTTCTGAGAGCGCGTAAGAGTTAGCCGCAGATGAACGCGGATTGCGCGGATAGAAGAGAAAGCTAGTTTCTTTTCTATCCGCGCTTATTTGCGTCTATCCGCGGCTAATTCTCTGTTCAGGGTCCAAATCGGCGACGATACTCAGTCGAGGTGAGGAACGCCTTGACCATTTCAGCGTCGATGTAATTACCGTTGAATTGGTTCAGCTTGCTGAGCCAGAAGTTATAGCCCGCAAAGTTCAGGCCCGGCTCAGGCGCTGCATCCGGGTTTCTCCGCAGGTAACCGAAATACTGCAACAGCACAAACGCGCGATTGAACTCGCGTTGCGCGAGCGTAGCGTTCTCAGCAACTTTCCTGAGGACACTGGCTCGCAACGTCGGGTTCGACGGGTTCGGCGACAACTCGCTGATCAGTGCCGCGCGTTCGCTAAACGACAGCACGTTGCCCGCGTTCGCATCCAGGGCGTCAACGAAAGCCGTTGCGCTCAACGCCGCGGGATAGCGCGTCAGGAATGCGGGCCGTTGCACGAAGGCTTGAGCAAACGCCGTCTTGTTGGTGTCGAGCTGCGCCTGCCAGTTGCCGACACCCACGATCACTCCGTTGCCGATCTGCTGCGTGTCCGTCAGGAAATTGGTGAATCGGACGGGCACCGGAATGGTCGGCGGATTGATGTCACCGAAGCCTGCCTTGTACGTTCGCTCGACGAAATAGCCGGTGTTCTGGAATTCAATCGACAGGAAGAAGGCCGCCGAAGTATCGATGCGTCTCACTTCGCGACATTGAGCGTTCGCTCCGCACGAGTCGATGTTGTTCTTCCAGAAAGCGAGACCCGACGGGTCGGGTTCGCGACTCAGGAAGTCGCGATACTGTTGCCGCACGAATGTGTCGGTGTCGTCCAGCGGATTGCCAGCCGGCTCAGTCACATCATCCGCGATTGTCAGTGTCGCCGTCATCGTCGTCGCGCCGGGTGTGGGGAAGCCAACTCCCGCTCCGGTCAAATTCGAGAGCGTCAGCGTCAACGATTCCGGACCTTCGACGAAGTTGTCCTGATTGATCAGGACAGTGAACGTCTTGGATGCGCCATCGCCTGATGCCCAACTCAACGTTCCCAGCGCCGTCTCAAAATCGCATCGGGAAGACGCGACACCACTCGCCGTGGAACACGGCAGCACCGTCGTGGCCGTGCTGTCATCGGGCGTCGCGTAGTTCACCGTGACGGCTTGAGATAAATCACCAATTCTTTGCACGGTGATCGTGGTGAAGCCTGCGCCTTCTGTGGTGTTGTAGGTCGCTGAGCTGAACCGAATGATCGATCCAACCTGTTGACCGCCCGACAGCGTGCCGCTGCTCGTGTTGAAGTTGGCGTCGCCGCTGTAGTCAGCCGTGATGGTGTGTAGTCCTGGCGTCAGGGCGCTCGTCGAGAAGGTCGCTACTCCGCTGCCGTTCAAAGTCTGGGGCGAGCCGAGATTCGTGCCGCCGTCTTTGAACTGGACTGTGCCTGTGGGCGTACCGGCGCTCGAAGCCACCGTCGCCGTAAACGTAACGCTTTGTCCGTTATTCGACGGATTGGGCAATGCGGTCAAAGCGGTAGTCGTTGCGGCCTTGGCAATGCTGAAAGTCTGCGGCACGTTCGTGGCGGCGTTGTAGTTGCTGTTACCGGCCTGTGAAGCGGTGATCGTGCAACTGCCGGCGCCAGTGAGGTGAACCGTTCCCGGAGCCGGTGTCGTCACCGTGCAATTGCCGCTCGCGCCGAGCGTGACTGCCAAGCTCGAGGATGCCGTCGGCGAAACAACGAAGTCAGCGTCGCCAAACGTCTTGCCGGCAATCGATGCAAACGTGATCGTCTGGCTGGCCTTCGCAATGTTGAAGGTTTGCGAGAGATCCGACGCGGCGTTGTAAGTTGCGTTGCCTGCTTGAGAGGCCGGGATGGTGCAGCTTCCGGCTCCCGTGATGTGGACGGTGCCGGGCGCTGGAGTACTAACCGTGCAGTTGCCGCTCGCGCCGAGCGTGACTGCCAAACTTGACGAGGCAGTCGGGGAAACAACGAAATCTGCGTCGCCAAACGTCTTACCGGAAATTGATCCAAACGTGATTGATTGGTTCAACTTGTTATTCGTCAGGCTGAAGCTCACCGTCGGAATGTTCGGCCCAACACTCGCGACGACGTTGTATGAACCGCCGATCGCATTCGCCGTGAAGGTTGGCGCAGTCGCCACTCCGCTCCCGTCCGTGTTCACCGTGGCGGTCAGCGAGCTGCCGGGGAAAGTGCCGCTGGCGCCGCTGTTTGGCGCCGTGAACGTCACCCCGATCCCGGAAATGGGATTCCCCGAATTGGTCAACGTCGCCTTCAAAGCAGTTCCGAGAGCCGAATTGACGTTTGTGTTTTGTCCTGAGCCCGCGGTTACGGTCAACACGTAGTTGGTTTCGACCGCGCCGATGTCAACGGCGCTTCCAACTGCGCGATTGAGTCCGCGCTGATCGAACGGCAGCGGTTCCGAGGTATCGCTATTGCCGTTTAGATCGAAGGTGTCCGCGGGCAAGTTCGCATTGCTGCCGGCGTTGATTGCCGAACTTGCGGGCTGCGGCAAATGAGTTTGCGTCGGTCCGCCATTGGCTGCCAAAGCCCCCAGCAGCGCGTTAATGGGCGAGCCGGCTGAGCCAACTTGATTGCCGTTGGATCCGTTCGTGATGCCGGTCATGTTTGTGCCGTCACCGATTAGATTGAACGAACTGCTCGCATCGACTGCGCCACTGACATCATCACGAGTTGTTCCAGTGCCCCGGAAATTACCGGCCACGATCGTGTTCTTCAGGGTCACTGTGCCGGCGTTGCGGAAAATGCCTCCGCCTTGCTCGGCGCCGCTGTTGTCAGAATCGGAACGGTTGTTGGTAATGGTCGCGTTGGTTGCGGTCAGCGTTCCAGCGCCATCGTTGTAAACTCCGCCACCTTGTCCGGCCGAGCTATTTCCGCTGATGGTGCCGTTAATGATTGTCAGCGCGTTGGTGTTAACGAAACCGCCGCCGAAGCTCACCGAAATGTTGCCGCTCACCGTGCTGTTCAGCAGGGTTAGCGTGCCGCCGTTGGAAATTCCACCGGCGCGGTCCGCGCTGTTGCGGGTAATCGTCACCTTGTTAAGGACCAACGTCCCGGAATTGAGAATGCCGCCACCCGGATTGACGGCAATGAAGCTCGGACTGATGCCCTCGGTCTTGTCCTCACTTGCGGCTGGAATCACCGCGCCATTGAGGTTGCCATTGGTGATTGTCAGCCCAGAGATGTTTACCGTAAAGGTGCTGGCTACGTTGAAGATGCGGAAGTTCGGAGTTCCGCCCGCGGTACTGCGCTGCACCGTCAACAGGTTCGCGCCAGGTCCCGTAATGGTCAGGTTCTTATTGATCAGCAATTCGCCACTCGTCAGCGAAATCGGACTCGCCACCTGACTCATGTCAAAAACGATGGTTGCGCCATCACACGCGTCAGCGATGGCCTGACGCAGACTTCCGGCTCCACTGTCGGCATTAGTCGTGACGACTGGATTGGTCAAACACGCAAACACGTCGGTATTCGCCGAGGAGTTGTTGTTGTCCGGATTGGGATCGTTTGTGCTGGAGCTAA
This sequence comes from Acidobacteriota bacterium, assembly GCA_021323895.1. Classification (GTDB taxonomy): domain Bacteria; phylum Acidobacteriota; class Blastocatellia; order Pyrinomonadales; family Pyrinomonadaceae; genus UBA11740. The sequence goes on from JAJPKD010000274.1 coordinate 36,529, forward strand.
CCGTGAGGGTGTTGAAGTAAGACGTTCCCGGCGAAGCGCTCGAAGGGATGTGAGCCGTAAGAGTGAACACATTGCTGCTGCCGACCGCGAAGCTGGCGTTTGTACAGCTGACTGTGCCGTTGGCGCCCACCGACGGAGTCGTGCATGACCAACCGGCCGGACTCGACAACGAAACAAACGTCATGTCGCCCGGTAACGGATCAGTCAGGGTTACACTCGCAGCCGCGTCCGGACCCGGATTGATGACAGTGAGCGAATAGACAATGTCGCGATCGGGCAGAGAATTAGCCGCGTTCGCGGACTTCGTTACGCCCATGTCCGCACTCGCCGGAGGCGGCGTGAACGGCTTTTCAAATGCGCCAATATCGACGGTCACATGAACGACGCGCGGGAAGCCAGTTCCACGTTGGTCCGTGGTGAGCGCATTATTGTTCTGATCAACCGCCACCGAATTCTTACCGGTGTCGATTGCCGGACTGAAATCCCCAAGCGCTCGTGTGAACGTCGGCCCGCCGTTGTCTTGCAGTGCTCCCAGCAATGGGTTGACCGTTGCTTCGGTGGTGCCGATCTGATTTCCATTGTCGTTGGTGATTCCGATCGCGCCCGTGCCGTCGCCTATCAGATTGTTCGAGCTGGAAGAGTTGATCGTGCTCTCCGGACTGCCGGCAAAGAAGAAATCAGCCGGCGCGCAGAAAATATCATTAGCGGCGTCACCAGCACTTTGGCCCAGCGCGACGATCGTGTTGTTGAGAGTGATCGGGTTGCTGCTGGTCTGCGCAATGTTGCCGCCATTCTGCCCATTCGACGTGTTACTTGCGATGGTCACATTCGTCAGCAGTGTTTGCGAAGTCCCCGAGTTGAATAACCCACCACCATTGCCGTCTGCCTGATTGCCGCTGATCGTCGTGTTGATGATCTTGACCGTGCCGCCTCCGGTGTTGATGGCGCCGCCCTCACCCGGCGATCCAACCGCACTATTGCCCGTGAAGGTGCAATTGGTGATCGTCAGATTGCCGAGGCTATAGATTCCGCCGCCTGCTGTTGACTGCCCATTGGCGATGGTCAGGTTTGAGATAGCGAAATTCTTGGACGCGCTGATATTGAAAACGCGGCCGGCGCTATTCCCGCTGATCGTCAGGCTCTTAGCAGTTGATCCAGCAATCGTCAGATTCTTGGCAATGGCCAACTCGCCGGTGGTCAAAGTGATCGTGTCTGGGCCGCCGCCGGGGATGTTGAAATCGATCGTACCGCCATCACAGATGTCCGCGATCGCCTGACGCAATGAGCCCGCGCCCGAATCGTTGGTATTCGTTACCGTGATCGAGCTCTGGCCAGCGGCCAACGTAGTTGCGAGCGATGGGGCGCTGGAGCAACCAGCGCCGGTTACAACTACCGTGTAGTTACCGATCTGGTTCGCGATGTAATTCTGATTATTGGCCCCGCCAATTGGATTTCCATTTAGATACCATTGATTTCCGGTGGCGCTGCTCGAAGTCAGCGTGACGCTGCCGCTGGGACAGAGACTTGTGGTACCACTTGGGTTAATCGTCGGCGTCGCCGGAATTGGATTGATCGTCACAGGCTGCGAACCCGAGACCACGCAACCATTCGGCGCGTTGACCGTCAGGTTCAACGTCACATTGCCCGACGCGCCCGCAGTGTAGGTTACGCTCTGAGTGTTAGTGGCCGACGTGATCGTGCCATTGGTAATACCCCACGCATAACTCGTCATGCCCGCTGGACCCGATGCCGTGTTGCCGGTCGAATTGGAACAGACGGCGGCGGGCGTAGGCGTAATTGTGGCGGTGGTGCCACTACAAGCGACGACGTTGAAGCAGATAGTCGCATCGTTCAGCGACGGTGTGACATTCGCGTCGGTCGTAGAAAGAAACGCTTTGTACCGAAGATAGCGGAAGTTGTAGAACTGACTGAGAGAGACCGGACTCGTCGTGAAGAAAGTTCCGGCGGTCCCATCAGGCCCGACGAAATTGAATGGGCCGTTCGGCGAATTACTTCCGGCTACCTGGAAATTGATGGCCGTGTTCGCCGGCGTGGTCGCGTTCCAACTGAGAGTACCCCAAATCGCAGTCTTGCCGGCGGAAGGATTCGCATCCTTTACTGAAGATATTAGGTTACCGGCGGTGAGATTCTGACCCATCCACACACGGAAGCCCGCGTCGGTGGTCTGAGTCGAGGTGAGCGGACTCGACCAGACTGTCCCGCTTGAGCTGCCAGAAAGGCGCATGCCTCCGGAATAGACGTCGGCGCCGCTGCGCGTCAGAGCATACGTGCCAGTAGGATTCACATTAGGATGAATAATGAAGGCGTACATGGTGCCGCCCGTGAGTGCCACGGGAGACGCAAACGTCGCGGTGTAATACTGCTGGGTGCCACTAATAAAACCGGGAATCGTCGCGGTAGCGAGATCCGCGCCTGTCGGAAAGCCGCCGCTCGTGGCGCGGATGCCGACGGTCAGGTTTTGCGGCGAGCCAGAACAACTGCTGCAAAAGAGATTGATGTCGATCTTCGTGACCTGTCCCGTGCTGATTGGAGTGAAAGTTTGGCCACCCCAAGTCGTCGCCGTGACACTGCCGCCCGACGTGGTAATAAGTGAGTTCTGCGGATCACCAGTCGAAAGGACCGCAGAACCCGGTGTCGTTACGAGATCGACGCCGGCGGGTGTGCCGCCCTGCAAGTCGATCTGGGTGGTGTCCACGAGGCAACCGGTCGTAGGGGCGTCGGCCAACGAAAAGTTTTGCGTGGTGGTATTGCCGTCAGTCACCGAAACCGCCGATGCCGAGGCAGCGATGAAACCGGGCTTACTCGCGCCGACTGAGGGATAAGTGCCAGCCGGAATGGAAAATGAATAGAACCCGGCACCGTTTGTCGTGGTAGATCGCGAGCCGAACTGCACGGTGCTCCCCGCGATCGGTGCGCCACCGTTTGTGGCAGTCACGGTGCCGGAGAGAGTGCCGCCTGCGCCGACCGGCGTACAACCCGGAAATGGACCAAACGAGCCGATGCGCGTCAGATGATTGAGCCCGTCAACGGCGTAATACATGTTGGTGTACCAGAAAGTACAGCCGTTGGGATCGAGCGACATAGTGCTGTAGTCGCCCCAACGGGTACATGTTGAGCCGCCGCAGGTTCCCGTCTGCGTTCCCGTGCCCTGAATTAGAAGCTGCTCAGTCTGGCTGAAAGTGTTAATCGGATCGGTTGCCAGCCTGCCTGCGTACATGATCGCCGGCTTGGTCGTGCTGCTCGAAGTGCTGTAGCCGAGCGCCATGTCGCCCGCGCGATCGACTGCAAGACTCGGCATGAAGCGATACATTACGTTGGCCCCGTCGGGATCCCATGTCGTTGCTTGCGAAATGTTGGGATTCACAGTGCCGCCGCTAACGTCCACCTGATACCAGCGCGGCGCAGCGAAACCGGATGTATTGCCTCTGCGGACGGTGTGTGTGGCCCACAGCGATTCAACGCCGCCAATGTTTGTGTACTGGTTCTGCATCATTGCCCGGATCTGCAGCACGTCGAGCGCGTTGCCGCCGAGCGATGGTGCGTTCGGTACCGCGGCGTTCGGCCAGCTCGTCGCAGCGGACGGTACGTCGGGCCCGGTGAAAGTCGATTGCGAAATGTGATTCCAATCGACGTGAAACTTGTATACCGTCACCGCATTAAGATAGAGCCAGGTTGATAGATAGTAGTTCGGCGTACCTGGGGCCGGGGTGCCTGTTTGCAGCCGCGCGTTCGAATGAAGAATGGTGAAATCGCCGCCGAGAATATCGAATGAGACGACCTGTGGGTTCGCTACGCCGGCATACATCTGTTGCTTGTTAAAAGCATAGGCGCGTGCGTTCTGAAACGGCGCGCCACTCGGGAAGCCGAAGATACTCGCGGTCATGTACAGACCATCCGGCCAGATACCAAACTTGGGATAGTCGCCCAGACCGTAAGCGGTGTTTATCGAATAGAAGTTCCATCCGCCTGAAACTGGATCACCGGTCTGCGATGCAGCTATGCACTGAAATGCCCCCGGCGGATTAACGACATTGCCGCTGCTAAGTTGAAAAGCAAAGTCGGTAATAATCCAACGGTCTTCGAAAGTATCGTAGAGGATGACAGGATCGCCGAAGTTATTTGTGTCACACAGGTTCCCAAAACTCCCCTGGCTCATGAATGTGTTCAGTGTGAACGCGGCAACGCGCACGCCGTCTGATTTGCGGAAGATGCCGATTGAAGAGTTAATCGATTGGATGTAGTAAGTCGGACCGACATCACCGACAGTATCTGGCGGATGCCCCGCGCCCCACGTGGCGAAATCCAGACCATCAAAGCTTGCTGTGGGTGCGGGCGCGGGCGCGCTTGGCGTAATCTGTTGCCCGGGCGCGGCCAGATCTACTTGCGGCTGTACAGAACTTCTGCCCGGAAAAGTGATCGGGTTGGGCTCAGGCTCTTCACGCTCGGGCCGCTCGCGCTTGATGGGTGTCCGATAGGGCAAACTGCGGAGATCGCCCTTGAACGGACGCGCACTGGTGAGACGTTCTTCTTTCGGTTTAGATCTCCCCTGGTCACGCTGGGTAGGATTTTGCGCTGTTATTTCTTGCTGGAAACTGCCATCTGCTTTCGGCTCCTGCTCAGTTAAGGCTCGAGCGAAATTCGTTTCCGACGCCCCAATCACGGACGAAGTATTTGACGATCCGGTTCTGGCAGATAGTGTTCGCGGAGTGGCAAATACCTGTGCCCATCTTTGCTCCGCAGTTCCCGCCTCTTGCGCACTGAGCTTGGCGCGGGTCGTTTGCAACACGCCCAAAGCTACGATTGACACGACTGACAGTATGATTGCGCCAAAGCGCAGAACGCTGACCGACACACGGCGGTCCGAGCGCCTCTTAAGGGGATTTGATTTTTTCATTTATCTGATGCGGATTGCCAGGAAAAGAGAATCACTGAAGCCGGCGATCTTAATGAATCAACGCGTTCCGTGAATAACCTTTGACTTGCCTTCTTTTCGACTCAAATTGAACCAGCAAAGAGAAGTTATCACAGACGTATCGCAGTAACCAATTCAAGAGGCCGAGATGTCTTATGAGGATTGCGCTAACCGCGCCGCATAGAAATCTCAGCCGCGCAAAAATCCTTTAGCTCATCCAACTCTGGCAGCGCTGCGCGCCCGCCGAGCGCGCGACATTTCAATGCTGCGACGGCATTACCTAATCTCATGCACGTTTCCAAATCTTCTTCGCGCAACATGCCAAAGATAAAGCCCGCGTGAAATGCATCGCCTGCGCCCGTCGTGTCACGACAACCGCCAGGAACCTCGCACGCCGGTGATTCAATGAATTGACCTTGACAGAGAAGGATTGCTCCGTTTGCGCCCAGTGTCGCGCCGACAATCGCACAGCCATACCGAGATTTGATTTCAGCGAGCGCGGTTCGCAGATCGCTGATTCCGGTGAGTCGCTGCGGAAATTCCGAAGAAGTAATCAGGACATCAATCAAAGGCAGCAGTTCTGGAAGTCCTTCGTAAACGTTGTCGATGTCGGCCGTAACTGCCGCGCCCGCTGCATGAGCCGCGCGCGCCAATTCGACACAAGCCGGCGGATCGTGCGCGTCCAGGTGAAGGATGCGACCTCGTGACGCAAGTTCGGTCGGCACTTCGTCGGCACGATAAGACAATCGCTCGTCACGATCCCAGATGATCGTGCGCTCGCCGGAACGCGCATCGATGATAATGAAGGCCACCTGAGTGTTGGCGCCTTCGATTGTCTCTGCATAATTAAGATTCACGCCCTCGTATTCCAGCGACAGCAAACCAAACTGCCCATCTTCATCTGATCCAAATCTGCCTGCATAAGCGGTCCTCAATCCGAGTCGCTGCAATGCGACCATCGCCGTTGCAGTTTGTCCGCCGGCGGACTTCTCGTATTCGCTGAAGCGAGTTTTCGTGTCGAACGCCGGATAATGCGGCACGACGAGCAGATGATCGACCGCGTTCAGGCCAAAGCCGACAGCATCGAAATCTTTTTCTCCCGGCAACTCAACTGGCAAGCGCATCAAGAACACCGTCCACAACTCAAGGTCAGGAAAGTGGGTTTACCCCCGCTTTCGAAATAGGTCAAGCAGGCGGGGCAAGCGCCCTTCCTGACCATGAGATTTTCATCGCTGAGCCTTACAATGAGATGGATCTTGGTTGCTCGCTACAAAATGACTCTCGAAGAGAAGCTCAAAGAAATTCCGCGCTCGCCCGGCGTCTATCTGCACAAAGACGCGAGCGGGAAGATCATCTACATCGGCAAGGCCAAGAACTTGCGCAATCGTGTGCGTTCATACTTCCAATCGGGACGTCGCGGCGAATTCAGTTACGGCATCAAGACCGAAGAACTCGTCAATCAAATCGCCGACGTTGAGGTCATCGTTACCGATAATGAAGCGGAAGCTTTCATCCTCGAAGCGTCGCTCGTAAAGAAGCATCAGCCGTTCTTCAATTACAAGCTAAAAGACGACAAGTCTTACCCGCATCTGAAGCTGACAGTCAACGAACCTTTTCCGAAATGCGTGATCACGCGACGCATACAAAATGACGGCGCGCTCTACTTCGGTCCGTTTCTGCCGGCGTCGATGGCGCGCCGGACGATCGATTTGATCAATCGCACCTTTCAGTTGCGCACTTGCGACATCGAGATTGACGGCAAAGCGCCGCGCCCGTGTCTCGAGTATCACATCAAGCGCTGCCTTGGCCCATGCGTGAAAGGCCTTTGCACGCCGGAAGAATATCAGGAAGCCGTGCGCGATGTGCGGATGCTGCTTGAAGGACGCAACACTGAACTGGCTGACAAACTGGAGACGCGGATGCTGCAGGCGTCGGAAGCGACGCGTTACGAAATCGCCGCGAAGTATCGCGATCTGCGGAAGACCGTCATCAAGCTTTCCGAGCAGCAGAAGATGGCGACGACTTCGGAAAGCGACATCGACATCTTCGGTTACTACCGCGAGGGAAAGCGTCTGGCGCTGCAACTGTTCACCATGCGTGAAGGTGACATCGTCGGCCGCCGCGAATTCTTCTGGGAAGACTTGCCAGAAGATGATTTCAATCCGGCGAACTTCATCGGTGAAGTCTTGATGCAGTACTACAGTGGCTCAGATGCGCCAACCGTTCCGGCTGCAGATCTGCAGACGCACGAGGTGCGCACATCGTTCTTGCCTCGCGAGATTCACGTGCCCGTGGATTTTGAGGATCGCGAGCTGCTCGAAAAAGTTTTGAGCGAGCGGCGCGGCCGTCGCGTGCATATTCTCGCGCCACAACGCGGCGAGAAGCGCGACATGATCGATCTCGTCGA
>JAJPKD010000185.1 GCA_021323895.1 Acidobacteriota bacterium
AGATTCGATACGCGCTCAGCCGTGGTCATCAGATCACTACATTCAATCGCGGCCGCACGCACCCGGGCGAGACTCCGAAAGAAGTCGAGCAACTGATCGGCGATCGCAACGGTAAGCTCGATGCGCTCAAGGGACGGACCTGGGACGTCGTCATCGACAATCCCACGACACTGCCGGTTTGGGTGCGCGACGCCGCGCAGATTTTGAAAGGCAACGTCGATCGCTATGTCTTCATTTCGACGATTTCCGTCTATGCGGACACGAGCAAGCAAGGCATGGACGAGAACGCGCCGCTCGCGAAATACACAGGCGCGGATGCGATGAAAGAAACCAACGCGACAATGCGGGCGAATAACTTTGCTTTGTATGGACCACTGAAAGCTTATTCCGAAGCTGAAGCGGAAAGGTGGTTTCCCGGGAAAACCCTCCTCATTCGGCCCGGCTACATCGTCGGCCCGGGCGACGAATCGGATCGATTTACTTATTGGCCGGTGCGCGTCGAACGCGGCGGCGAGGTGCTGGCGCCGGGAACGCCGAGCGATCCAGTTCAGATCATCGATGCTCGTGATTTGGCCGAGTGGACGATTCGCATGGTTGAGCAGGGCACCACCGGCGCATTCAATGCGGTCGGCCCGAAATCGAGGCTGGGAATCGGCCGAATGCTCGACGACATCAAGAAGACGACCAACTCCGATGCTCGCTTTACCTGGGTCGACGACAAGTTTCTCACCGATCAAAAACTGATCGACGAATTTCCCATTTGGACTTCAACGCACGGACAGGAAATCGGCTATTCGACCATGAACATCAGCAAGGCGGTTAGTCACGGCTTGACCTTCCGGCCTTTGCCAGAGACAGTGCGCGCCACGCTCGAATGGTTTCGCAAGCAGCCCGTCGAACGTCAATTGAAAATGCGCGCCGGCATCAAGGCGCAGCGCGAAGCGGAAGTCTTAGCGGCTTGGCACGCGCGCCAAAACGCGAAATCGTAGCAACCGAACCGCGCAGAAATCCATCGTAACCGTCCACGCCTCACGCGTGTCTATCTAAGGTTATGCTGAAGTCCTCACGCTCAATGAATATCCTTGTGTTCTTAGGAAAACCAGCGATTTTGCTGGGAATATTGACTGTTATTTGGATTTTCCGGGGTTCGGCCTCCGCCCAGAGTCCATCTGCCGCACCATCTTCTGCAGCGCCTGAGTCCAGTTCTTCCCTGCAAACATCGGCTCAGGCGACGACGCCCGATAAATCTGCGGATGATTTGAAAGCGAGTCTCGGCAAACTCTCTGCTCTTCATCAGGATCAAGGCGCGAAACTCGAAAAGCAGAACGAGCAGGCGAAGCAACTATTCAAGGACGGATTGATCTCGCGCGTTGAGATGGAGAAGAGTGATCAAGCTCTTGCCGATGCCCGCGCGAAGATTGAAGAGGTGGCGAAACAAATCGCGGCGGCAAATAAACCGTCGACTGCTCCCGCGATCGCTCTGGATGCGCCACCATCAAACCAGGCGTGGTCCACCGGCAACGCACGCATCGACGGTTTGATTCGTTCATACGGTAATCAATATGGCGTCGATCCTTATCTGATTTTTTGCCTGATGTCGCAGGAGTCAAAGTTCAGCCTGCGCGCCACCAGCCCAAAAGGCGCCGGTGGCTTGATGCAGTTGATGCCGGACACGGCGGCTCGTTATGGCGTGACCAATCGCTACGATGTCGCGCAGAGCATTATGGGCGGTACGCGTTACTTGAAAGATCTTCTGAAGATGTTCAATGGGCGAATTGATTTGGCGCTGGCAGGTTACAACGCAGGCGAAGGAGCGGTCATCAAGTACGGCTACACGATTCCGCCGTACGATGAAACGCGCAACTACGTGCGGCTGATCATTCAACGCTACGGAAAGAAGCAAGCTTAAGCCGGCCCATGGCCTTATCTCTCACCTGACGCCCCATTCCCACATTCCGTATTGAATTTTCTTATCGCCGGCATGGCCCGAGTGTTTGAGCGCCAGCATGATCTGGCCGCGATGATGCGACTCGTGTGAGATCAAATAGCCGAGGAACGCGCCGGCGTGTGGCTTAAAGCCCTTGATTTTCCCGTCCGATTCCAGACTCTTCCGTAGCAGCGATCGAATTGCTTCGGCTGAAGCGGCCAGCGACTTGCGCAGCAAATCCTTTTTCGCCGCATCATCCTTTTCAATCTTCGCCAGTTTCTTCATTAGGTCCGGCGCCGAAACCTTCAACCACATCAGGCGCACGTTGTGAAGATGCGCAAATTGCTCCCCGACGTTGCGACCCTTCGTCGCGTTCGTATCTTTCAAGTGCGCCGGCGCGACCGCATCGAGCAGGTAGAGATTGATTCGATTGTTTATGTCCCAGGTTTCGAGTAGTTGCTCCGTCGTCATGGCGCACGATTATACGAAATCGACAACGAGCCGCCACAGGTTTGTTGCACCATCTGCTATTGTTGAGTCTTGCGAAGGCGGCGACGTAAACAAATTATTTTGGTCTCGCTCGCAGTTGCGGCGTTGGCTGCAGCTGCCTGGGCCATGGTGCGCTTTGGGGTCCTCCAACGCTTTCATCGCTCGAGCGCCGACGTCAAGAGTTTCGCGGCGCTGCGCACCGTTGATGAGCTTTGGTCGGAAGGTATCGAGAAAGTCAAAGCGGATCGCACCGATCCATCGCTGAACGTGGCGCTCGAGGTTCCATCCGAGTTGCGTCACTACGAAGATCGTCACTGGTTTCTGGCAACGCAGGTCGCTGAAGTGCGCAAGCTTAACTTGCAAAACTGCCAGGACTACATCGATCTCGCGGCCATGGTCGAACACGGTGAATTGGTTTCAGTTCCGGCCGCGGCCGAAAATTACGTTCTTTTGGGCGTCGGCGCGAAGGCCAACCAGGATGTCTTTACGCGTTATCAGGACGACCACAGCATCGGCCTCTATGACGAGTCGCAGTTGCAAGATGCGTACGCGCGGATCGATGCATCGCGAAACAGTCTGAGGTCGGAGATCTCGACGCTTAACCGCACACTGAATTCGCTCAAGAGCAACGAGCGCGCGAAACGGGCTGAGCTTCAGAAGCAAATCTCAGCTCGCGAGCAGCAATTGAAAGCAGCGGATGAAGAGCGCGCGTCGCTGGATCAGTCATACGGTCAGGCAGACGCTCGCGCACGCCTCTTCAGTGAATATCAATCGCTCCGAACGTTGGCAAAAAATTTCGCGGGACGATCCTATGATTTGGAGCAGCCTGCTGATCGCGAAGCGATGAAGCTCAACCTGTTGCGCTCGATCAGACCCGCCGCTTTGAAGATTCTCGAAGCAGTCGCCGCTGCCTATCACGATAAGTTCAATCGGCCTCTGCCGATCAGTTCGCTGGTCCGGCCCGAGGAATATCAGCACACTCTGCGGCGATACAATCGCGCCGCGGTGCTTATTGACACGCCGCCGCACTCAACCGGCCTCGCGTTCGATATTGATTATCGCTACATGAGCACCGCTGAACAGAATTTTGTGATGAACTACCTGGCCCAGTTGAAGCGCGACGGCCGCATTGAAGCTTTGCGTGAGCGCGGCGCCAACTTCCACGTCTTTGCCCTTCTGGACGGCGTGCGTCCGAGCGACGACTTGATCAAGGCTTGTGTAGTGGACGTCGATCCATCATTGAAGGAAGAAAATCAGGCGAACGACGCGGTGCCCGAGGCAAAGAAATCAAAGACCCAGGTCAAAGCGGAGCAGAACTCGCGCAAACCGCGAAAACCGCAAAAGCGACGGCGATAGCGCCCACCTAAAACTCACAACTCAAAACTTAAAACTGAAACTCTCGTTTTTGGCATTGCTCTTGCCCACTCTATTGAGCGAACCCCAATCTGATCGATTTGCGGACGAGTGTGTCAACAATGATGATTTTGCCGTGTTTGCGCAGGACGAAGTTAGTACTGTCGATTTTGTTTGCCAGCTTAATGGTTTCATGTCAGGTCTCGAATGGCCCGAACGAAAATCTGCCGGCCAATCGACAAACCGTAACGGCAAACGAACCCACGATTGAGGCCACGCCGACGTCGAAAAGCGACGATCAGTGGCAAGTCATCAGCTCCGATAACGTCACCTTGAATGTCACTGCGCCCGGCGCTAAGTCAATCAAGATTCTCTATCGACCTGCGTTCGCCGAAGACCGGCACTTAGTCCTGAAACAATTGACTCAGCCTTCCACCGCAGATGGGAAATTCTCGACGCAATTCAAAGTGCCGTCTGATTTTGCGGGCGACGTCTGGGCCGAAGTTTCTTATCGCGATGGAGATAAGAAAGAGACGAAACCGATCTCGCTCACGATCGAGTCGATTTCTGCGGATGAACTCGCCGGTGCTTCCTACAAGCACACTGAAGAATCGGCCCGCTCAGACAAACTCACAGGCGGCCACATTGAAAAGACGAGTCTCCAACCGGGAAACGGAGACATTCATATCACCGTCAACGTTCCCGCGTTTCAACTGACGCTGTGGCAGGGCAACAAAGAAGTGAAGACGTATCAGATCGGCATTGGCCGGAAAGAGTTTCCGCTGCCGAGCGGTCTTCGCCGCGCGACCCAAATTATCTTCAATCCGGAATGGGTTCCGCCTGACAGCTCATGGATTGAAGAGCACGACGTTGTGCCGGGAGAGCGCGTGGAAGCCGACGATCCGCGCAACCCGCTCGGCAAAGTTAAGATTCCTATTGGCGGCGGCGGAATCCTGATTCACCAAGCGTTCAAGCCAGGTGATATTGGCCATCTCGTGTCGCACGGCTGCGTCAGGCTGCAGTTGGACGAACTCTACGATCTGATCGACAAGATCGTAGCCGCGCAGTCGCTGTCTGTTTCGAGACAGCAACTCGAGCGCGCCAAGAACAGCAAAGACCGTTTGGCCATCAAGCTCGACGCGCCGCTGGTCGTCGATATCAACTACGACACCCAAGTTGTCGAAGGCGGCGTGCTGCATCTTTATCCCGACGTTTACAACAAGAAGCCGAATGGGATCGATGAACTGCGAGCTGAATTGAAGGACGCTGGCGTTGATGACGCCAGGATCGACGACCAAACGCTGCGTCGAATGCTTGAGCGAGTAAGCACGAAAGAGGAATTCGTCGTTAGCATCGCGGACCTCAAGGAGGGACGGGCGCTCGAAGCCGGAAAAACTCAGCCCATCACAAACGCGTCTGTTCCGAAAAAGCAGCCGGCCACGACGGGTAAATCAAAGAAATCTCGCTAAACCTGGCTCATTCTTCCCTGGTTTTTCTCAGTATTTCTGTCGCTAAATTCCCATCGAACCCAGCTTTTGATTTGCGCATCTCAACACTCTGTCCGACAATACCTCACGAAAAGGTGACGCGAGATTTGGCAATGAAAACCCTCAGATTTCGAATTGTGCAACTTCTGTCGGGGCTGGTCGTCATCGCGGGCGTCGCCGTGCTGGCCGAGCGCAGCAGCCGGGGCCAGGCGCAGCAGCCCAGGAGCGAGACAAACTCCCCTGCGAAAGCTGAACAGCTCGTTAAGCCGACAATCCTGACCACCGATCGAGCGTCCGCGAACACCGCCGCTCCTGCGCCGCTGTTCGCCGAAGCCGCCTCGCAAAATTCTTCGTTGCATACCGATCTGATTTGGACATTTGGAAAAAAGGAACAGCACGGCTGGTATCTCTATGATCTTTTGCTTGGCCAGACGCTGAACCTCAAGCCGGAGGCGTCTGCCAACGACTTCGCCAGCGCAATCGCCAATTGGCAAAGGCAGCAAGGCTTGAACGCGAACGGCGTGCTCGATGAAAACTCATGGATGACCATCGTCGCTGCCTGGCAGAACAATCGTTTGAAAGACAAGACGCCGGCGACGCCCGATCAATTGCTGCTAGCGCCTTCGTCGGACTTCTACGATCCCGAACGGCTGCCCGAACTGCGCCAAGTTGAGAAGAGCACCTACGCAGCCTACAAAGCCCTCGTAGCCGCGGCCATGGCTGATCCGAGTTTGAAATTGGCGCACACCTCGAAAGGCGAACTCGCGCCGGCGGAAAAGTTCTTCAAAATCGTTTCGTCTTATCGCTCGAAGGAGTATCAGGAAGAGTTGCGCCGCAAAGCTCCGAACGCGGGCAGCGCCGGACTTGCGGTGAACAGTCCACACTTTACTGGCCGCGCGCTGGATTTGTACGTCGGCGGCGATCCGGTCGATACGCGCGATTCAAACCGCGCGATCCAAGTGAACACGCCCGCTTACAAGTGGCTCGTGCGCAACGCCGCGCGCTTCGGCTTCCGTCCTTACTTTTACGAGCCTTGGCATTGGGAGTACGTGAAGTAGCGCGTACCGCGCGTGTGAGGAATCCTTTTAGCCAGCCGGCAGACGCGCGCCGATCTGATAAGTCACGGCTACCCAGAACGAGGCCCAGGCAAATCCGCTCACCAGATTAAGGACGCTGTATTTCTTCGCGGGCATTCCCGCAGTCGCGCACACCAGCGGAATCGTGATGCGCAGTCCGGCCGCGAATCGTGATAGCAACACGGCAATCGTGCCGTGACGCAGCACGAACTTGCTGACTTTCGGATACCATCTGCTCAGCCGCTTTGATTTTTTGATCGCGCGCGCCGCCCGTTCGTGGGCGGCGTAAAAGTAGATCTGATCACCGGCTGAACCGCCGATTGCCGCTGCCAGAATCGTCAAACGCCAATCGAGCAGCCCCGCGCCGCACAGCGTTCCCGCAGTGATCAGCACCGCTTCGCCTTCCCAAAATGCCGCGAAGAGAATTGCGAGATAGCCCCAGCGCGAAAGAAACTTCACCGCCATGCTCTTGTCGAACGAGCCCGAAAGATCGGTAACGACAAGCGTGGCAATCACCGAGACATTCAACAATAGACTGAACAGGCTTCGCACGATTTAGTTGGTGCTCAGAGCGTTTGCCGTCGGGCGGACTGTTTCAGCTTCCGCGCCGGAAGCGACCTGGCGGTTGAGCGCGGGCAGATCCGCTACCACATCCTTGACGACTCTTAGTACGCGCTCGACGTCGGAAGTGCGCAGACGCGAATACACCGGAAGCTGCAACGCTTCGGCAGTTTTCTCCGCGCCGGGACAATTCGCAGCGAATTCTTTGAAGAGCGGCAGCGACGAGCAAACGTCGACATGCGTAGTTTCGAAATCAACGCCACGTCGAATCGCGCGCCGCTTCGCGAGTTTCGGATTAGAAACGTAAATGCAGTATTGATAGTAAACGTGTTCGGCTTGATCGATAGCGTGCGGCGTTTCAATCGCTGGGCAATTCGCGAGTCCGCGAGTGTAAACATCGGCGTGACTTTGCGATCGCTCGTTGAATTCGTCCAACCTATTCAGCGCGCGCAGACCCAGAATGGCCTGCACGTTTGACAACCGCCGTCGATAGCTCGGCGGAAATTTCTCGAGCGGTCGAATCTTCTCCCAAAAATATTTCGAGAGGTCAGCATCGCTGACATTCGACAGAGCCGCACCAATCGGAAATCCCCACCAGGCAAAGCCTTTCGGGCTGACTAGCGATCTTGCCGCGATGCTGCTCGTGAATCGCTTGATAAGTTCAGTGGTAGTTTGCAGCGGTTCGGCTTCAGACTGCGCGCGCACCCTCGCGGCAATTGCAGCATCGTCGGTCACCGCCATGCCGCCGCCGTACGTGTTGATGCCCTTCAGCATTTGAAAGCTGAAGAATGCCGCCTGTCCGAACGTTCCAACTCGTCGACCGCGATACCGCGCTCCGGCGGCCTGCGCACAATCTTCGACGACGATCAGATTATGCCTCTCAGCAATGCGCATGATTTGATTCATGTCGCACGGCTGACCGTAGAGATGCGTCGGCACAATTACGCGTGTACGTTCGGTGATGGTGGTTTCGATCAGCGACGGATCCAGATTGAATGTGTGCGCGTCAACATCGACGAACACGGGTCGCAATCCAGCGCGCCTAGCCATCTCGGGCACGACCCAAAACGTCAACGCGGGAAAAAGTATTTCGCTCTCGGGTGGAAGTTCCAGCGCGCGCAGAATGTAGTAAAAGGCCATGCGACCGAATGAAGCGCTGACCGCATTTTGCATCGAGTGAAACTCAGCGAAGCGCCCTTCGAACTTGTTTATCGCCGGACCTTCGACTGCCTCGCCGCGTCGAAACGCAGCGACGATTTCTTTCTCGTCGCCGGGAATCGTCCGCACTCCATACCGAGCAATGGCGCGCATCATGCTGTTGTCACCTTCCTCTCAACCAGCCACGGCCGTTCGAAATGCTCCTGCCAACGCCAGGACCATTCGTCGATCTTCTTCAACCAGGGTAGATGTGCGTATCGGTGCATGCCGGCGAAATTCAGAATATTAGATGGCCGCAGAAAGAAACGCGAATAACACATTCCGAGCATCAGGCGCGCGCGCCGCGGCGTCAGGGCGGGATGCCGAAAGTTCAATGTGTACCCATCGAAATGCTGCCAGTCGTCGTCGTTAATAAGCGGCTGTAGCTGCTTGAACTGTGGCGTGCCCGGATACGGCGTCAGAATCTTGAAGTTCGCAAAGGTAGAATCTAAATCAACTGCAAAGCGAATCAACTCTTCGATGCTCTCTTCTGTGTCCTGAAGAAATCCGATTACGTAGAAAGCCGTCGTGGTGATTCCCAGCTTCCAACAGAGATTGATCATCCGCCGCATGTGCTCGTATGGAATGAAGCGGCGCGCCACTCTGCGCAGCACGAGTGGATCGGGCGATTCGACTCCGAAGTTTATGGCGCGCAGCCCGGAGGCATGCATCGCTCGAATCAACTCCTCATCAAGATCGTCCATCCGAGTTTCGCATTCGTAAGTCAACTTCAAGCCCCGCCGTTGAATGCCTTCGGAAATGCGCAGGCATCGTTCGCGATCGAGCGTGTACAACGGATCGCGAATCACGACGTGCAAACGATCGTAATGCGAGCATAACTCAGCTAATTCCTCGAGCACATTTTCATCTGAACGCGCGCGGAACTTGGCGGTAATGCGGTGCGGACAGTAAGTGCACTTTTCGGGACAACTGCGGCTGGTGAGCATCGGCAGTGCGCGCGTCAGGCCGAACGTTTTGCGGTTCGTGTAGCCAAAGCCGCGCGGCTTCACCAAATCCCAGCGCGGGAACGCCAGTGAATCGAGTTCTTCGATCGCGGCACTCGACACGAAACCGTTGGGATCTTCACCATGTGCGATTCGGATGGCCGCAGCTTCCGGCTCGCCGCTGATGATGAAATCACCAAACATCTGAAACAACTCGGGAAGATGCGTCGCCGGCGTTCCCACGAATCCCACCTTGGTGCCGCGCTTTCGGGCCGCGGCGGCCCATTCGCGTTCGTGGCGATAATCAACCAATGAGGTCAGAACAATTGCTAAGTCACCATCGACGAGTGCATCACTGCGCGTGACGACGACTTCGTGTCCGGCGTTGGCGAAAATTGACGCGAGATAGCCTATATGAATACTGGGAAGATTTTGCAGCACGCGTCGGACGTTCTTTTCAAATCGCGTGACAAACGAATGCCCTGAAAAGCGCGATCCATAACCGCCAGCCACTGTGTCCTTGTTGACATAGCCGCCGCGGCCTTTCAAATCAGCAAGAATTATTCGAGACAAGACCAATCCTCCTTCGATCGGCGAAACAGAAACGGGCATGCTGGTAAGCCGACGACGACCGCCGCGAATCCAAACGATGGTTCGCCGCGATCAAATCGTCGGTCAATCAGCGCAAATTGTTCGATCGTATTAGAAGAGGAATGACGGAGGACCGCGTTTGGGAACGTTAGCCAGGAAGGCGAGTCGGTTGGTCTCTCGCTCAAACGTGCTTGGCAAGAACTTGTTGGTTCTGGGGACCTGCAGCTCGCTCGCTAATGCCGGCGCGATGTCTGAAAAAGTCGATGAGGGTAACGTCGAAGCTTTGCGGCGGTGCTTGACCAGTCGCCTGTCTGGCGGATCGCCGATGTTGAATAGCTCATCGAGCTCGGAAGAATACGGCGAGTTGTCGCGAGCTTCTGCGAACTCTCCTTCGCCTTGATTTAGCAGGACAACGGCATCTTGTCTTTGCGCGCTTCCTAACCAGACTAGGTCAACGTCGCCATCGCGATCGATGTCGCCTGCGACTAACTTGCCGTCGTCATTGCCGGCCGTGGAAAAACCGAGATGTTGATTTCGAGAGTTGCCAAACCGAATTTGAATCGTCTTTTCGGAGCCGCTCGATTCCAGCGTCACACGGTCGGCAACCAGGTCGTGGTCCAGGTAATAGGCACCGGTCGTTTTTAGGGCCGAGCTATTCTCTGGTGAGTGAGACTTATTTTGGTGCGACCGCCACGGATGGGCGCGCGCCACACACGACAAGACAAATAGCGCGATGAGAAACTTCGCGGTTACCCTGGCTAACTTATTGCCGGAAAGCACGGTGAAGGAATTTTAGCACAGCGCCCGAGGACAGGCAGCCGTTGGGCGACATTAAGCCAACCGCACCAGCATTAATCCTATGGCAGAGATACCGTACGATCGTAACGCCATGAAATTCTCTGGTCAATCTCCGATCGCGATCAATACCTTTCCGCGCGCGTGCCCTCGTTCCAGATAAGCGAGGGCTTCGGGAGTCTCGTCCAGTTTGCAGATTCTGTCGATGACTGGCGTCATCTTTCCAGTCGCGATCACATCACCAAGCAACGCGAGATCGTGCTGGTTCGATCTCGCCACGAACATGACGGCCTTCTGCTTGCTGAATGAAGATTGCGCCACAGTTTTCAAAGCATAAAGCGAAAACGTCATGATCCCAGCATCGTGTCCTCCGCCGACGATGACGTATCTGCCTTCGGGCTTCATTACCGAACGGCACATCGAAAATGATTTGCTGCTAACGCAGTCGAGCATTACATCATATCGTTCGCTGCCCTTAGTGAAATCCGCCTTTGTGTAATCAATCACTTTGTCCGCGCCGATCGATCGAACCATCTCAACGTTCGCACCGCTGCACACGCCGGTCACTTCAGCTCCCAACGATTTCGCGACTTGAACCGCGAACGTGCCGACGCCACCCGCCGCGCCGTTAACCAAAGCCTTTTGCCCGCTCTGGAGTTTTCCTTTGTCGCGCAAACCTTGCAAGGCAGTGAGTCCGGCCACCGGAATTGAAGCCGCCTGCTCAAAAGTGACTGCTCCAGGTTTTGTTACCACTGCCGATTCTTTCGCGCGTGCATATTCCGCAACAGCCGCCTCGCAGTTGCCAAAAACCTCGTCGCCAACTTTGAACTGAGTTACATCCTTGCCGATCGCTTCCACGATGCCGGCCACGTCGCGGCCAATCCCGACGGGCTGGGCATCGGAAGGCAGTTTCATCTTCATCATCATGCGAAAGATGAATGGCACACCTTGCAACATTCGCCAATCAATTGGATTGAGCGCCGCGGCGCGGACTCTGATTAAGACGTGATCATCTTTCGGAATCGGCTTCGGAATGTCTTCAAGCTTCAGCACCTCAGCTGAACCGTAGCGGTGATACACGATGGCTTTCATTTGAATGAAGGTACGAATTGACGGGAATGAAAGTTCGGATTGAAGCGCCAGCGCGGCGCGGTCGAACTAGTTTTCACTGACTGACGCTGCCCTATCGATTGGCGTTGTTTCTGTCTCCGGCATCTGCTCCACCGCCGTCTCTGTCTGCAAGCGATTTTGAAATGCAGCATGGACGAATGAAGCGAACAGCGGATGGGGTGCGAGAGGTTTCGATTTGAATTCGGGATGGAATTGGCACCCGAGGAACCAGGGATGTTCGTCGCGCAAAAGCTCCACGATCTCGACGAACTTGCCGTCGGTGGAGATGCCGCTAAAAATCAGACCGCCTTTCGCCAGCGTTTCGCGATAGGTCGGATTGAATTCGTAACGATGGCGATGGCGTTCGCTGATCTCGCTTTCACCTCTGTACACTTCGCGCGCGAGAGAGCCTTCAGCCAAACGACACACCCACGCGCCGAGGCGCATCGTCCCGCCCATCTCTTCGACGTTCACCAGATCGCGCAGCTTAAAGATGATCGGGTGCGGCGTCTCGACGTTGAATTCGGTCGAGTCGGCATCTTTCAAGTCGCATGCGTTGCGCGCAAACTCGATGCACGCGGTCTGCATCCCAAGGCAAATTCCAAAGTACGGCGTGCGCGTTCGGCGAGCGTACGAGATCGCGCGAATCATGCCTTCGACGCCGCGCTTGCCAAAGCCGCCCGGCACCAGAATCGCGTCAAAGTCACGCAGGCGCGCTTCGAAATTCGAATCGTCCATTAACTCTTCCGATTCAATCCACTTGATGTTCACGCGCAGATTGTTCGCGACCCCGCCGTGCGTCAGCGCTTCGCGCAGAGACTTGTAAGAGTCTTCCAGCTCAACGTACTTGCCAACGATCGCGATAGAAGTTTCGCCGGCCGACGGCTCGCGGATCGTATCGACTAGTTTGCGCCACGCTGTCAGGTCGGCATGCGCCGCTGTCTCTTTCAAGTGAAGTGCGGATACGATCAGCTCGTCGAGACCTTGATCGTGAAACGCGAGCGGCACTTCGTAAATCGTCTCGACGTCCTGCGCGGTGACGACGGCTTCCTCTTTGACATTGCAGAAGAGAGCGATCTTCGATCGCAAATCATGCGACAGCGGACGATCAGATCGGCAGAGAAGAATCTCAGGTTGGATACCGATCTCGCGCAGCTCGCGCACAGAGTGTTGCGTCGGCTTCGTTTTCAGTTCGCCTGACGCGGCGATGTACGGCACCAGCGTCACGTGAATGAAGAGCGCGTTTTCCCTTCCCTCTTCGTTGCCCATCTGGCGAATCGCTTCGAGGAACGGCAACGACTCGATGTCGCCGACTGTGCCGCCGATCTCCACGATGACGACGTCGGCTTCGCCGTCCGCCGTTACTTTGCGAATCGCATCTTTGATTTCGTTGGTGACGTGGGGAATCACCTGAATGGTCTTGCCGAGGTAATCGCCGCGGCGCTCTTTGTCGATCACTTCGCGATAGATGCGGCCCGACGTCCAGTTGTTCGCCTGCGAAAGGTGCGCGTGGGTGAAGCGCTCGTAGTGCCCCAGGTCGAGATCAGTTTCAGCGCCGTCGTCGGTGACAAACACTTCGCCGTGCTGAAATGGCGACATCGTGCCCGGATCGACGTTGAGGTATGGATCAAGTTTGATGAGCGTGACGTGCAATCCGCGCGCTTCGAGCAACGCGCCGATCGAAGATGCCGCCAGGCCTTTGCCGAGGCTGGAAACCACTCCGCCAGTTACGAAGATATATTTAGGCATTGTTCCTCCTGAGTACGCACGCTTCTCGCGTGCTTACTTATCGTTCGGTTCCCCGTCGGCCCGCTTCCGGCGGGTCATCCGCCTCTTCCTTGTCATCATAAATTCCGCGACGAAGGTCCTGCTGGACCTCGACCGATTTCTTGGCTTGCGGATCCAGAATCTGTTGCAACCCCATCAAACCCGCAGTGCGCGCGCCCATCTGCTTACGCTGCTGAAACTCTTCTTCGGTCTTCACACCATACGGCTTCGTGATTTGGTTGAGAAGGAGCAGCCCGCCGATAACTACCAGCGCGACGACTCCGATTCCAATCCAGTCACTTGCGTTCATGCGGTTACTTCTGTCTCGCGCGCGACGATTGCGCGGACACGCTCCAAGTCTCCCATCGTATCCACACCAATCGACGGTGACGCAGCTTCGACCACCTTAATCTTCACTCCACGATCGAGCGCGCGCAGTTGCTCGAGCGATTCGCGCTGCTCATTTTCAGTTTGCGGCCAGCGCGCGAATTGCAAAAGGAAATCACGGCGATATGCGTACAGACCAGTATGCTTCTTAAAATCAAAAAGCAGCCCCGAAGCATCGGGACTGCCTTCTATCAAACCGTCCTTCTCGACGGCCTGATTATTCAATTTAATCGGATTGCGCGCGAAGTTGGTTGCATAACCGTGGTCATCAAACGTTACTTTCACGACTGACGGATTCGAAACATCATCAGCATCCATGATTTGCTCCCAAGTCGTCGAAATCTGGGCGTCCGGATCATCAATTAACGCATTCACTGCGCGATCGATCGTCACCGGATCAATCAAAGGCTCATCTCCCTGAACATTCACGATGATATCCGCTCGCAAATTGTGCGCGACCTCCGCGATGCGATCCGTTCCGGTCGCGTGATCTGCGCGCGTGATCACCGCATCGAAACCAGCAGCATTCACCGCATCAACGATCCGCGGATCGTCGGTCGCGACGATCGTGCGCGAAATCGTTGAAGCTGCCCGCGCACGTTCAGCTACCCACACGATTAGCGGTTTTCCAGCGATTTCCAGCAAAGGCTTGCCCGGAAGACGCGTCGAACTGTAACGAGCGGGGATTACGGCGACAGCTTTTGGTTGGGAATTTGAACCCGTGTGAATCACGGGATTACAAGGTAGCGTGTCGCGCGGGGAGTGTCAACGCTGAAAGAATGAATCCACAGATTACGCAGATGTGTCAGTACCGGGAGTGATAACGGCCGGCTCATGTGACTTATACGCTCCCATGGTGCGGCCTACTGTCGCAGATGGCAAGAACACGATTATGATCCGCTCGCTATCGCTCGCGGTACTGACACGGAGTTCATCTGCGGATTGACTTACTTCTTACTTATCACAAACGTCGGCACCATGCCGCCGCCGGCGGTCACGTTGGCCAGTTCATTCGAAGACAAACGCGTGAATGCCGATCCGACTTTGCCGTTGAAGAGCAGAGGATCCAGATCGACCAGTTGTTCGACAAATCGAATCGTGTCATCCGGTGTTAGCGCTGGGAAAGCTTCGCGCGCAGTCGGCACCCGCTCCTGCACCAGATAGTCACCATTCGCGAGCGCATTGTGAATGGCTTCATCCCAACCGAGATGATCGATGTTCCATCCGATATAGATTCCGTGACCGCCGTAGTCATCGTTCGGCTTTAAGACCAGACGATCGCGCCGCTCGTCGATGAATGAGAGCAAGTCAATCGGCTCACCATAGTAGTCGCTCGGCCCGGGACGCACGCGCCGCGTCCACGGCACGTGGCCGCTGATAGCTTCGCGCTCGTCCAAGGTGAACAACGACGCATACCGCGCATCAGTCAGCACCGCGAACAAAGCCTTCTTATGAATCACTTTTGAGCGAAAGCTGTTGACCATGCAGATCGCACCCGCGCGATAAGCGTCGAGCAAAGCTGGTTGTGCCTTGATAATCGGCAGGTACTCGTTTACCAGCAACCGCTTATACACAATGTCGATTTCGAAATCTCTCACACGCAGGCGGTCGTTCGCGAATTCAAGTTCGTCGGGCGACGCGATGATCGAAGGACACCCTTGGGATTCGAAGTATTCGCGGAACAGCTCGAACTCTTTTTGCGTCGGCATGCCCTTCAAATCTACGATTGCGATATGCGGCGGGTGATCTGGTTGGCGACCGAGAAACTCTTCGTAACAATCAAGCAGAACTTTCAGCATCAACGGCCGGCCTTCAAACCGTCGCACGTTGTATCGCTCGGCAAAGCGCTTCATCACCGGCAACTGCTGAAAGATTTCGAAAGCTGCATCGCCGTAAGCGATTCCCGCGGGGCTCTCGCCGTTTAATTCGACAAAGCTGTACGCTTCTTCGGTCAGAAACGAATCGAGGCGGGCCGTCGGCGAGACCGCGCGATACCCGGGATCGATCTTCACCAGGTCACGCTCGATCGGAGTTAGGCCCAATTCATCCAGCAACGAATCGTTTTCGACCGCGGCGTCTTTAACTTTTTCAATCGCGCTCCAAACTGTCTCACAGACTCGTACGACCTGATTGAAATCGTCTTCGGTGACGAAGTGTGGGCGGAGATAAGGCGACAAGCGACGGCCGCCGAAAATCAACTTCGCTCGATCGAGGCCTTCATCGAGAAGCTTCAAAGACGACTGCGCTAAGTCCGGATCGTTCAGCAGTTCGTGATAGTAATTGACAGCGTCGTGCAGCATCTTGAGTTGCTATGAAAAGATTTAACCGCAGAGGAACACAGAGGATATCGCAGAGCACGCGCAGAACACCAAGCCAACCAAGGCTCTCTGCGTTGCTTTGCGAAAAAACTCCGCGTTCTCTGCGGTTTGATTAGTTGGATTGTTTCGCCCGGGTTCTACGATCTATGCACCTATTTCTTTCGCGGTGCGTTAACGGTCAGCTTAATCACGACGCCGTCGCGAATTAGATCGTCAGCCTTGCCCGGATACAGCAATCCCCAATCCTTTCGATTGATCGAGAATTCGGCGTTCACCGCGACGTTATCCGGCGCAATTTTTATAGTCGCGGGAAAGGTGATGGCCTTCTTGATTCCGTGCAAGTCGAAGTTGCCGGTGATCATATGCGTCGCGCCGCCCGAAGTGTTCGGTTCGATTTTCGTTGACGTAAATGTCGCCTTTGGAAACTTTGCCACGTCAAAGAAATCCGGCGTTTGCAAATGCTTCGTTAAGTCCGGTTCGTCTGTCACGACTGAGTTCGTATCAATCTCTATCGTGACCTGACTTTGTTCGGCGACGCTGTTCACGAGATTGATCGTGCCGCTGAATTGCTTGAACGATCCGTTGTGACTGCGGGTGACCTTCGCTGCAACAAATTCTACTTTGGAATTTGCCGGCGAGATCGGCAGCTTCTCGCCTGGTCCAGCCTGCGACGATGATTCAGGCGCGGCGTTGCCGACCGTGGCCTTCGGCTTATTCGCCGCCGGATTCGCACAGGCGCACGTCAAAATCGCAACCGACATGACTACCAGACTTAGAAATCTCATTTCTTTTTCCTCTTCAAAATAAATTACAAGTACGACAGCCACCAATCTTTGCGCCGCGCCTTCACGCCAGCGAACCATTTGCACAGCGGATAAAGCAGCAGGACGCCACCGATCCAACTGGCGTAAACCACGATGAGATTGAAACCCATGCCCGGCTGATATTGCCAATCCACGGGCGTCTTCACCAGCCATTTCCATGGCTTGCTGAAAGAGATGTATAGAATCAGCGCGATCGTATGCGCGGTGAACCATTGCAGCATATAAAAGAACAGCGGCACGCGCCCGAATGTGACAAAGAACTTTCTAATCCACGATCCGTCGCGTTGCGAGCCGCCACTCATTTCAAACAAGGCGAGCGCAACGATCGCCGGGCCCAGTGTCATCAGGAGAAAGTCGAGCGAAGGCGGATACTTGGTCGTATTGATGAACGAGAGAATCGTGAAGACGGTGTTCTTTTGTCTGTGCCAGTGTTGCGGCTCGCCGTAAACGTCCCATGCGCGAATCAGACAGAACAGCACGACGCTCGCGCCGCCAATCGAAAGTAACAACTTCCGCCGGCGCTCTTGATCCATCTTGTAAAGCGCGCCGAATGCGTAGCCAACTGCCATCACGCCAATCCACGGGATCAACGGATACAGCACCGCGACGATGGGGCTGGGAAAGTTCGGGCCCGCCGGAAAGAACGCCTGTTGGTGCAGCAGCATCCAGAACTTCGCGCCCCAACTGGGGACCGGGGTTCCTGGCCCGCGCCAAGGTTGCGCGGGAAAGCGATCAAGCAAGTTGTGAAGGGCGATCATCACGAGGCCGAAGCCCGCAACGACTTTCAAAGGAAGATGAATCAGCGCCGCCAGTACGATCATCGAAGCGCCAATCACCCAGATCACCTGGAGGAAGAAGAGCAGCTTCGGATCCACGCTGAAAGTCACCAGCAATCGCACGACGGTTACTTCAAGAATGACCAGCCAGAGTCCACGGGTGATTAGAAATCGTGAGAGCTCTCTCTTGCTCTTGCCGCGAGTGAACTGAAGATAGGCTCCGGTCCCCGCGAGAAAAACGAAAACCGGCGCGCAATAGTGCGTGATCCATCGCGTCAGAAATACCCAGACCGTGGTTTGCGAAAAATCTAGTGGATCAAACAGCAACGCGCCCGAATGAATGAAGTCGCGCGTGTGGTCCAGCATCATGACGACCATCACGATGCCGCGCAACAAATCGATTGAATCGATTCGCTTGCGGGTTTGCGCTGGGCCAGGGTCCAGCGGACCGGCGCCTTGCGGTGCAGACTGCGCGGTCTGATTTGCCGTGTGCAAGTCAGGCATAGCCAAGGAAGATGCGGGAGTTTAACCCACTAATCAGCCAAATTCGAGCTTGAGATTGTAAAAAGTTGTGAAGTGCGAGCCGCGAATCAGAGTTCGATCTGCTGTGCGGAAATGACCGGCGAGAATGAACGCATCTCTTCGATCGTTTGCTGATCGAGTGGCCCATCTACTTCAATCACGGCCATCGCTTCCCCGCCCCGCTCGCGCCGGCCGAGATGAAACGCGCTGATATTGATGCCGTGCTCGCCCAGAATCGTGCCCACGCGCCCGATGTCGCCGGGCACGTCGCGATTGTGCATCACCAGCATGAAGCCGCGCGGAATCGCTTCGATGCGGAATCCGTTGATCTTCGTGATCCGGCCTTCGCGGTAGCCTTCGGCAGTCGTGAACCCGGAGCCAGAAGCAGCCTGCTCGCCTGTCGCTGAGACGACCGAAGTCCGAATCGCAGATGCCGCGTTCGATCCGCGCACGTAGGCAGTTGTTACCGACATGCCGCGTTCTTCCGCGATGAGAAACGAATTCACGACATTCACCCGCGCGCTCATGTCGCGCAGCAGTCCCGAAAGAAAAGCACGCGTGACGGGCGCCGCATCCAAATCGACTAACTCGCCTGCGAATTCCAAACGGACCTCACGAATCGCGCTGGTCGCGAGTTGCGCGTGAAAGCGGCCCAGGCTTTCCGCCAATGAAAGATAAGGTTGCAGCGTCGACAACTGCTTTTGATCGATCGGGGGTAGATTCACCGCGCCGCGCAACGCGCCACTCAACAGATAGTCACGCATCTGTTCGGCGACGGTGAACGCTACGCCCTCCTGCGCTTCGGTCGTTGACGCGCCGAGATGCGGTGTGGCGATGACTTGATCGAGCGATATCAGAGGATGATTCACCGGCGGCGGTTCCTTTTCAAAAACGTCGAGCGCGGCGCCAGCGATTTTCCCCGTCTTGATCGCATCGTAAAGCGCGGCCTCGTCAATCAATCCGCCACGCGCGCAGTTAATCACGCGCACTCCGTCCTTCATTCCGGCAATCGCCTTGGCGTCGATCAGCCCATGTGTTTCATTCGTCAGCGGCGTGTGCACAGTCACGAAGTCCGCCCGCGCCAACACGTCATCGAACGAAGCTGTTTCGATTTCCAAATCGCGCGTTTGTTCCGGCGCGATGAACGGATCGTATGCGACGATTTTCATGCCCAGCGCGCGAGCGCGACTCGCAACGACCCGACCAATACGGCCGAGCCCGATGATGCCGAGTGTCTTGCCTTGCAGTTCCGTTCCGATGAAACTCTTTCGTTCCCATTTGCCGGATTTCAAACTAGTGTTCGCCTGCGGGACGCGCCGTGCGAGCGCCACCAGCAAAGCAATCGTGTGTTCCGCGGTCGTGATCGTATTGCCATCCGGCGCATTCATCACCACGATGCCACGCGCGGTCGCGGCTGGCACATCGATGTTATCGACGCCAACGCCGGCGCGGCCAATCACGCGCAGCTTTTTTGCTCCGTCAATCAGTTCGGCGGTAACTTTTGTCTCGCTCCGAACGATCAGACCTTCGGCATCGCGCAGCGCCGCACTCAGATCATCGCCCTTTAAGCCGGTGCGCTTTTCAAGTTGAAACGAAGGCGACCGCAGTGGTTCGAGCCCGCTTTCACTGACATCATCGGACACCAGAATTTTGATTGGCATAAGGGAAACGTCGATCAGGCTTGCTTGCGAAAGTACCGTATGGTAACAGTCTCGGGATTATCAGTCGAGTTTGAGGTTGAGAAGGTATTAGTCTGGCGTTGCTAACTGGTAAGTTCAGCCCGACAGAAAACTATGGAAATTATTGTCTATCGCGAAGGCGCGGAAAAGATCGAATCAGGTTTCACCGCCGAACAGCTTCCCGATCTATTGAAAGACGAAAAGGCCGTCATCTGGATCGACATGGAATCGCCGGGAGAAGCTGAAGAGTACCTTCTGCTGAACCTCTTTCACTTTCACCCATTGACCGTGGAGGACTGTCGCGAGACGCGTAACTATCCGAAGGTCGAAGAATTCCCCGGCTACCTCTATTTCATCGTTCACGGCGTGCGCGCGGATACCAGTCCCGATCATTTCAACACTATCGAGCTGGACGCTTTTCTCGGAGTGAACTACGTCATCACTTATCATCACGACAACTTTCGCAGCATTAACAACTTGAAAAAGCTTCTGAGCACCAGTCCGGTGATCTGTCAGCGTGGGGCTGCCTTTCTGCTTCACCAAATCCTGGATCAGATCGTTGACTTCTATTCGCCGGTGCTGGACGATTTTGATGAACGAATCGCGAAACTCGAAGATGACATCTTCACGCTGAACCGGCCAAACAGAGCCATTCCTGAAGAAATCATGGATTTGAAGCGCGGCGTGTTGCGGCTGCGACGCATCACGGGCCGCCAACGGGAAGTAATTCTGCGGACCAGCCGCGGTGAGTTCTCGTTAATTCCCGCGCAATTGTTGCCGTTCTATCGCGACATCTACGATCACATCATGCGCGTGACCGACATGGCCGAAAGCTATCGCGACCTGCTCAGCGGCGCGCTCGATGCTTACATGTCCGTGGTCGGCAATCGCATGAACGAAATCATGAAGGTGCTGACGATTTTTTCCGCCGTAATGCTGCCGCTAACTTTTATTGCTGGGGTTTACGGCATGAACTTCGATTACATTCCCGAACTGCACAAGCAGTACGGCTACTTCGCGGTCTGGGGTGTGATGATCACAGTGACCGTCGTGATGCTCTTCATGTTTTGGCGAGCAGGCTGGATCGGCAGGGGCGACAAGAAAAAATAGAAACGGGATCGTAGCCCGCTAGTGAGAGATAGTGTCGCGTCCCATCACGGACGCGCCCCAACGAATAGCAAGTACCCGGAAATCAAAAGCGAGTTCACGATCAGCGCATAGATTCCGGCAACCACGTCATCAGCCATGATTCCGAGACCAGATTCCAACGCTTCCAGGCGTCGGATCGGATAAGGCTTCCAGATATCAAACAGTCGAAACAGAATGAATGCCGAAATAATGCTCCACCACGTTTGAATCCAGAATGGCCCGGACAGAAGGGCAATCATCTGACCGGCAACTTCGTCGATTACTACGATGGAGGGATCTTTCTTCTGTTGCACTCGTTCTGATCGAGTTGCCGCCCAAATTCCAATCAGCGTCACCGCGAAGATGACGAGCAGCATAAGAGCCATCAGCGGTGTGAACACATACAGAGTGGTTAGACGCTTGGCCAGCGCGTTTGAACTGAGCAATTGATCCAACCCAGCCCAGATTGTCAGATAGAGACCCACACCGACAAGCGATCCCATTGTTCCCGGAGCAATCGGAAAATATCCGACGCCACACGTTGCAAGCGCCAGCGCGAGATAATCACCGGCGGTTCGACTTCGCTTCTCGCGCGGAATTTCCTCGGCAGAGACTGCAACCGACGGATTCAGTTCATCGCTGGATTGTTTGATAGGCATTGTAGCGTAGACTTTAGTCTGCGATTCACCACGAACAATATGCGAGCCGTAACCACAGACTGAAGTCTATGCTACTGCTACGATCCGTCCAACTAGATCGTACTCGTGCGCTTCCTCAATCAACACGTCGACCAATTGTCCGGGCTCCGGCACGAAGCCTTCCGGCGCATCATTGATCAAAACACAGCCATCGATGTCCGGCGCCTGCGTCTCCATGCGGCCCTGCCAAAGCAAGTCGCTTTCGTTCGCCTCTCCTTCGAACATCACGAGAACGGTCTGTCCGATTATTGCCTGATGCTTTTTCTTCGCGATTGTCGATTGCGCTTTCATCAACTGGTCACGCCGACGCTTGGCAATTTTCGGATCGACTTTGTTTGGCAGATCAAATGCCGGCGTGCCTTCCTCGTCCGAATAAGTGAACACGCCGACCCGATCGAACTCGACGTTCTTCACAAACGTCATCAATTCATCGAAGTCTTCTTCCGTCTCGCCGGGAAAGCCAGTGATGAAGGTTGTGCGCACCGCAATGCCCGGCACGCGCTTGCGCACTCGTTCAATCAACCGCTCAAGCGAGCCACGATTCCCGCCGCGCTTCATCAGCTTCAAGACGTTTTGCGAAGCATGCTGCAAGGGCATGTCGAGATACTTCACCGCGTTCGGTTCTTCGGCCAGCACATTAAGAAACTCATCGCTGATATGGGTTGGATACGTGTACATCACGCGCACCCACTCGATGCCTTCGGTGTGCGACAACTCGCGCAGCAAATGCGCCAACGCGTCCTGTTTGCCAAGGTCTTCGCCGTAACGCGAAGAATCCTGCGCTACGAGAATCAATTCCTTGACGCCTTCTTCCGCCAGTTGATGAGCCTCAGCCACGATCGATCCAAAGCGGCGACTGCGAAAGTGACCACGCATCTGCGGAATGAAGCAGAACGCGCACGGCCGATCGCAACCTTCGGCGATCTTGATGAAAGCGTAGTGCGATGGCGTCGCGAGCACGCGCGGTGTCGATTCATCATAAAGATAAGTCGCGCTCTGATTGCCGAGCGGGATCACCGGGAGCGATCGCGTGTTTGTTTGCGGATCACAGACGCTAAGGATGTCGTTGATCTGACTCGTGCCAATGAACGCGTCGACTTCCGGCATCTCAGCTTTCAATTCATCGCGATAGCGTTCCACGAGGCAACCGGCAACTACCAAACGCGTTGCCTTGCCTTCCGTTTT
This sequence comes from Acidobacteriota bacterium, assembly GCA_021323895.1. Taxonomy (GTDB): domain Bacteria; phylum Acidobacteriota; class Blastocatellia; order Pyrinomonadales; family Pyrinomonadaceae; genus UBA11740. The sequence goes on from JAJPKD010000185.1 coordinate 22,815, forward strand.
CAAACGCGCCGCTTCCAGAATCGCTTCGATGGATTCTTTTTTTGCGGAATCAATGAAGCCGCATGTGTTGACGACGACTGTGTCTGCGTCTTCCGCGTTAGCGGTGATTTGAAATCCTTTTTGCTTGAGCTGGCCCATCATTACCTCGCTATCGACGAGGTTTTTCGGGCAGCTCAGACTGATAAATCCAACTTTATTCATTGCGTAATAATTCGTTTTCGTAAATGGATGAGCTTGCCTACTCTCTCCTAAGCACCGCTAGGCGCGGGTATTCATAGTTCCGCATAACTACCCTAACCACAAAGATGTCTCTTTGCTACAAATATTTCGCCCTAGCGGGGCTTTTCTCTTCGATTACGCTCCAACTGCGACAGCAGGCTCTCGATTTGCGAGCGCTCAAAATTCGACAAGTTCTCTTCCCCAAATCGCACTCGATTGTACGCGTTCGTAATCGCCTGCGCTTCGTCCATGCCGGCTACGGAAGCAAACTCCAAAGGCGTTTGATACAACTCGCGCTTGATTCCCAGCTTCTCCAAGGCTCTTAGTAATCGCTCGTAGAATTCGACTCGCGTTGTTTCGGCGTCATCTACCTTTTGCCAGACCTTCAACCCGCGTCGCCAGCCAAAACGCCGAACACGCCGGCCCAGAAGAATCGCGAGCAGCACGCCGCCGATCGCTATCGTCACGATCACCATTGGCTTGGCGTACGTCGGAAACGCGACTCGCGCTCGATCCAATCCATTCACTGATCGTCGCTGAAAATCCGATAAGCGATTGCGGACCGAACTGACGAGCGAGTGTTGCTCCTGTTTGTCGTAACCGACGACGTATTGAAACCAGACTAGTTCGAGAGCTTCCGAATACTTGCTCAGCAATCCCGCCAGGCCCGTGCGTTCGTGTGTCGTTCGTCCCGCAGGCGGTGTCGGATCGAACGTCACCCAGGAATTCGTTTGCGGAAAATAGACTTCGACCCACGAATGCGCGTCGCTCTGTCGCACGGTGAACGCGCCGGCAGCTTCGTTGTATTCACCCGGAAGAAATCCATTGACGATGCGCGTCGCAATTCCTTGCGTGCGCAGCATGACGGCCATCGCGGTCGCAAAATATTCGCAGTGGCCTTGCTTAACGTTGAAGAGAAAATCTGAGAGCGGATCGGAGCCACCTGCTTTCAGCTCAAGCGTGTAGCCGTAGTTGGCGCGCAGGTGAGATTCGACTGCGCGCGCCGCGTCATACCAGGTTCTGGCGCCGCTCTTTTGAATCACATCACGCGTCAGAGTTCCGATGCGCGGGTCGAGGTTCGGAGGCAAATCCAGATAGCGCGCTGATTCGGCCAGGTATTGCAAACGGTCTGTGCGGAGCGTCGCCGCGCTCGGCTCGGTCGTATCGGAAAAGATTTTATAGACAAGGCGTTCCTGATCGTGAGATCGCGTTTGCATTGCGCCTTCTGCATCGACGCGCACGAAGGGCAGCTTGGCTTGCACCGCAAGCACGCGCGGCGCTCCAAACAATACCGGCGTATCGACCGGCTCCAGAATAAAAGTTTGCTCAGTAACCGAACTTCGCTCTTCGGTTGTCCCAAGTTTGAAGAATCCGGTCTCGCTCAACTTGCTGTCGAATCGCTGAGCCAGGCGCGATTTCTTCCAAACCTTGCCGGTGAATTCATCGAGCGCGACACCGCGCCAACGCAGACCGCTCGGGGGCATCGCGCCGAGATTGTCTATGCGCACGTGCATGAAGATTTCGTCGTTGCCCTTGAGCTGCCCGATCTGCCCGAGCGTGACCGTGTCGGAAAATCCGATGAAGCCCGAGACACCATTCCCACCTCGCTTGAGCGCGCTCGACGCGGTGCGCGGCACGATCAGAAAGAACGGCAGCGCGAGGACAACGATCAGAATTAGCAAACCCAGTGACACCAGCGGCAGCCTGCGAGTCTCGAGATACTTTCGCTTCCACAGCCGCATCGGCAGCTTTCTGAATAGCGCGTTATCGGGTGGAACCAGCAGCCGCGTTTGCGTCGGAGTCACTTTCTTGCGCGACT
>JAJPKD010000061.1 GCA_021323895.1 Acidobacteriota bacterium
CGTGTCAGCACCGCGAGCGATAGCGAGCGGATCAAGTGACCCTTAGTTTTCGTGTCGGCCCGAGCATTTATCAACCGCGGAGTCCTTCGATCCGCTCGCTATCGCTCGCGGTACCGACACGCAAGATGCTCGCGACCCGCACGCACGGATGCGTCCGCGCCAACCCTCAGGGCACCCAACGCTTTACCACCGACTTATCATCAACTCTTTCCAACAACTCTTCGCACGTGCATTGAAAAGTCGGGTGCGTGAGGTGCGGCGCAATCTCGACTAGCGGTTCCAGCACGAAGCGGCGCAAGTGCAGACGTGGATGCGGCAGCATCAAGAATTCAGTGTTGCTTTCGTGATCGCCGTACATCAAAAGATCCAGATCGATTGTCCGTGGCCCATCTTTCACATCGCGAATGCGGCCCAGCAGAAATTCAACTCTGAGCAGGCGCGCCATCATCTGTTCCGGCGCGGGCAGAGGGTTTCCGATTTCAGCGACCATGTTGAGAAACGGTGGCTGCTCGACCTCGCTAACTGGCTCAGTCTCGTAGCTCGATGACACGCGACACACGCACATCGCAGCCTCCATCATGCCGCGTACGGCCAGCAAGAGATTGCCCGCTCGATCGCCGAGATTCGACCCGAGTGCGACGTAGGCTTTGGTGACGTGATTGCGATGGAACATGAAGTCGGTACATCCGCGTCAGCGGATGGAAAAAAGAGACCCTTAACCCTTAATGCAATGGGCAGCGCAGCCTCACAGCCGCGCTATGCTACACTGACAACGCACCCCGGTGAAGTACTAACTTGAAACTCCAGCGATGCGCGCGTGCATCCGGGCGGGTTTCCTGAGCCCCGCCACTACACAAATGGCTCGCAAACGATTCCGCAGTTCCCAACGCAACGAACCGGTCACTGATCGTTCCTTTCAGGAATACCTTTATCAAACCGCCGCGCCGTTGACGACGCGCACTGAGCTGATGCGGCTGGTGCGTGGCGGCGAAGATACCTACCTCGAACTAAAAGTTAAGCTGTCGAATCCCGAACGCATCGCACAAGGCATCGTCGCGCTGGCGAATACCGGCGGCGGTGTGATCGTCTTCGGCGTGAACGATCAACTGCGCGTCGAAGGCATCGATCATCCCGAAGAAGTGCAGGATGAACTGGTGCGGATCTGTCGCGAAGAAATTATTCCTTCGATTATCCCGTACATTGATCGGATCGCTTTCGACAACGGCCGGAGAATAGTGGCAATCGAGATCGAGGGCAAAAGACGGCCTTATCGCACGCGTGACGGGCGCTTCTTTATTCGCATCGGCGCGGACAAACGCGAAACGTCACCGGAAGAGCTTTCCAAGTTACTCGATGACGCGCGGCCACTTTCGTACGAGAGTATTCCTGCTACCGGGGCCACGATTCGCGACATCGACGAAGCCCACCTGTGGAGTTTCATCCGCAGATTTCAAGGCGGCGCTTTCGATGAATCGGCTTTGAAAAATTATCCGACGGCGGAGATTCTCGAGAAACACTTGCTGCTGGCCACGCGAGTTGCTGATGACGCGGTGCCGACGATTGCCGGTCTGTTGTTATTCGGGCGAGACGAAAGTGTCGCTTCACTGCTTCCGCGCGCAAGTCTCATCGCCACGCGCTTCAGCGGCGACACCACGAAGTCACCCGTGGTCGAGCGGATTGAACTGCGCGGCAATCTGGCAACGCTCTACGAATCAGCACTGCGATTCGTGCAACGTTACTGCGACCTGTGGGACGCGCGGCCAACTCGCTTTGCGAACGAGACTGAGGAAGCACCGGTCGTCGCGCGCGCGAATTATCATCGGGTAGTTGTTTCGGAAGCAATTGCCAACGCTTTGATTCATCGCGATCTGGTGGTGCGCGACGTAACTACTCGGCTGCACGTTTTCGATCGCGCCATTGAAGTCGTGAATCCGCGACGCAGCGCGGACTTTGCTCCGCAAGCTTTAAAGGCGATCCGTTTTGGGGTGCAGCAGCGCTTGAGCCCGCAAACCGCCGCGATCTTTTCGAATTCAGCCTATGATTTGAAACTCGCGAGCGGCGGTCTGCCCATGCTTCTGCGCTAGGCGAAGTCTTTTTCAAACAAATTGCCTGAGATCGTTTCTTTTAATGACGAGTTTCGTTTGCGGATTTATGGAGTATAAACTAGCCGCAGCATCCGTCGGCTAACTACTTCCTCACGCGATAGCCAGCGAATGTTTCACTCCCGCTCGCTCAAAGAAGCGTTCAGCACACGCCACATCGCTATTGATTTGATCCTTTAGCTCATCGACGGAAGCGAATTTCTTTTCATCACGCAATCGGTGAAGAAAGCGCACGCGCACGACGTCGCCATACAAATCTCCCGACCAGTTCATCACAAATGTTTCGACTGACGGTTCGGTCGCATCGCCGAACGTAGGCCGCATCCCAATGTTCGTCACGCTGCGACGCCACTGTCCTTCGAGTAGGGTTGCCGTGACGTAAACACCACGCTTTGGAATGACGCGATTGTGTGGATGAAGGTTCGCGGTCGGAAAGCCGATTCCCTGCCCCCGCGCAGCGCCGCGCACCACCGGACCTTCGACGCCGTACGGCCGGCCCAACATGCGACGCGCGAGGTTCACGCGTCCTTCTAACAACAGCTCGCGAATTCGCGTTGAGCCAATGCGCCTCCCGCGCAAACGCACTTCGGGAACTTCGTCGGCGAAGAAACCGAGTCGTTCGCTGACGCGTCGCAGCAGATCGATATTCCCTTCACGATTGTGGCCAACAAAGAAACCGCGGCCGAGATAAACCTCCTTTGCCTGCAAGCGATCGACGACGACATCACGGAGAAAGTCTTCGGCGCGAATCTGCGAAAAAGCTTGATCGAAGTGGATGACGATCGTCTGCTCGATGCCAAACGCGCCCATCGCTTCGATCTTTTGATCGAGCGTTTGCAAAAGCGGCGGGGCGGACTGCGGATGCAACACGGCGCGAGGATGCGGTTCAAACGTAATCACAGTTGGCACCGCGTTCGTCGCGCGCGCGCGTTCGACGACGGTCTTCATGATGAGCTGATGGCCAAGATGCAGCCCATCAAACACACCGAGGGTCAGCACCGTCGGGCGCTGAATCTCGGCGTTTTCGGTTCCGTGAAATAACCTCATTGGTCAGTAGTCAGTTGTCAGTGGTCAGTTGCAAAAGCGTGCTACTGACAACGGACAACTGACTAGTCACTTACTACCAATCCATCCCACGCCCATTCAACATTATCCGGCAGCAGCTTCGAATCGCGCGCATGCTTCACCTCATGCGTGATATGCGTGAGATATGTTTGCTTCGGCTTTAGCTCTTCGACGTATTCAAGCGCGCGTTCAAGCCACAGATGCGTTGCGTGCGGACGAATCCGCAGGCAGTCCAGCACTAGCACATTCAAATCGCGCAGGCCTTCGATTGTTGCTGGTGGAATCTCGCTGAGGTCGGTCGCATACGCGAAGTCGTTGAAGCGGTACGCGATCACTGGCAGACGTCCGTGTATTACTTCCAGCGGCGTGATCTGCAAATCGCGTCCGATGCAGAACGGTGCGCCATTGATGACGGTGTGCGGAACGATCTGCGGTAGCCCGCCGCCAAAATGCGAGGGCTCGAACACGTACTGAAAAATGCGGCGAATGTCTTTCCAGGCGCGTTCGTTCGCGTAAAGCCCCAGCGCCCCGTGACGAAAATTTAGCGGGCGAATGTCATCAAGGCCAAAGATATGATCAGCATGACAATGCGTGATCAGCACCGCGTCGAGGTGCTTTAATCCGATCTTCAACGCCTGTTGGCGAAAGTCGCTCGAAGTATCGACGATGATTGTTTGCCCCGCGTGTTCAATCAGAACCGAGACACGCAAGCGCTTGTCACGTGGATCGTCAGATGTGCATGTCTCGCATTCGCAGGCGATCGATGGCACGCCAGTCGAGGTGCCGGTGCCGAGAAAAGTGAGTCTCATAGTCTGGAGTCTGGAGTCCAAAAGTCATTAACTCCAGACTCCGCACTCCAGACTCAGAACTTTATTTCCCACCCGTGATATCGGTCGCGCTGAATTTCGACGGCGGCGGAGTCGGCGATTGCGCGAACGAAACGTACTGCATGCGCAAATCGGCCAGAAGATTTTCGAGCATCAGCGCTCCCTGCTGATCGAGATTGCCTTGGGTCTTCTGCTCGAGCATTCCCAGCACGTCGATCCAATGCTTGGCCGTTTGCAGATCGACTCCGGTTTCGCCCGTTACCGGATGCGGCATCATGCCCAGAGTCGCCGCAGCATTCGACGCCAACGACATGATCAGGCTGAGAAAACTCGCCGGATCGTCAAGCGGATCGCCTCCGCGTGCCGCCGGGCGCGGCCGTGATGAGGCCTGCGATCGCGGGGCCTCCTGCGGCTTTGGAACTGGTGGAGGCTCGGCGGCTGGCGCTTGAGTGGCTGCATCTTCAACGGCTGCGGTTGTCTTCGCGCTCTCCGCTGCTGCTTTTTCTTCCGGGGATAATTCGCGCGGCGTGCCGTCAGGATTGAAAGGGCGACGATCGACTACTTTTAATGTGGGTTGTTCTTCGCTCATGACTTTTCAGAAAGCGGTGCGCCCGCGGTGTTTCAATCCGCCAGCGCACCGATTAATTTAGAATTAATGACAAAGCGATGTTAGCAGAATGTAGCGCAAATTGTTAATTTGCGCGTGTGCGCAAGTCACCAACTTGCGCTACTCTAAAAACCAACACCATGTCGAAAACTTTTTCTGATCTTGTTGAGTTGATGGATCGACTGCGCTCGCCGGGCGGATGTCCGTGGGATCGCGAGCAGACTTATGAGACGTTGGCGCCGATGCTGCTCGAAGAAGCTTACGAAGCGTTCGACGCGATGGAAGAAGCGCAACACGGGCGCTTCGAGAATCTGCGCGAAGAGCTTGGCGATCTGCTCTTTCAAATAACCTTTTTTGCGCGCGTGGCGAAAGAGAAAGGGGCGTTCACGATCGATGACGTGATCGATCAGGTGCACGAGAAGATGGTGCGCCGGCATCCGCACGTCTTCGGCGATGTCGAAGCGGGCGACTCGGCCGAAGTTCTCAAGAATTGGGAAGCCATCAAAGCGGAAGAAAAACGCGCCAAAGCTAAAGACGAATCAGAGCTTATATCGATTCTCGACGGCGTTTCTACGAAAGCCCCAGCGCTGATGGAAGCGCACCAGATCTCAACCAAAGTTGCGCGCGTCGGGTTTGATTGGAAAAACGTCGAAGAGATTTTTGACAAGCTTCACGAGGAGCTGGATGAGTTGCGCGATGCCATCAGCATTCATGCCGACACGAATGACGAGGAAGATCACGCACACGTTCGCGAAGAGATCGGCGATCTGCTGTTCGTGATCACCAACATCGCGCGGCGTTTGAATGTCGAGCCCGAAGCTGCGTTGAAGCTTAGCAATCGCAAGTTCCGGCGCCGCTTCAACCACATCGAGAAGAGGCTGCACGAGCAGAACCTAAAATTCGAAGATACGACGATAGACGTTTTGGAGGAACTCTGGCAGGAGGCGAAGAAGAAGGATTAGCGTGAATAGAGCGCCGGCATCTTGCCCACAGGCGCCACGCTCATTTACTCACGCGCCGCTACGATGCGGCAAGGATGCCCGCGCTGGGTTAAGGTATCTTCCCAAACCCGGCCCAACTATTCCGGTTGTGCCACGTGATCTCGGCTTCATTCCCGCCAATCTCGCGCCACCAGTCAGCAAAGTCCTCACGTGAAATGTAGAACGCAGTCGGCGCCACCAGATGATCGAAGACGATGGTGTGCTGCTCGCGCCACCCAAACGAGGAAATCGCGTTTAGGTAATCGTTGTAGAAAAGGTGGCCCGCCAACGCCGCGCCTTTCTGTGATCGATTCAGCGGGCCATAAACCATCTTCGTCGCGGCAAACAAAAGCGCTGTGGGAATCTTCGAAAGTTGGAGCATCAAGCGCGGATTCAGGCGTGACGTCAAACGTTCGCGGACCGGATTTACGAAACGTGTGATCCATTCGTTGTTCTCCGCGCCGTAAACCCACGCCGAAATCGCTCCGCCCGGTTTCACTTTCGACGCGAGTGATTTAAAGCCATCGCGCGGATCGGGCAAGTGATGCAGCACGCCTACTGAAAATGCGTAATCAAACTCGCGTCTGAACGGTAAGTTATAAATATCAGCTTGCACGATGTGCGCATTCGGCAAATCGCGCGTCGCCGCGAAAGCAGTTTCCACCGCGGCGCTCAGATCGATGCCGATCACGTCGCGCGCGCCCCACTCTGCCGCGAGTTGCGTGTGGCGACCCTTGCCGCAGCCGCCTTCCAGGACGACTTTGCCTTTGAAGAATTCGGGTTTTACCGGCGCAATCCAACCGAGGAATTGCTGCTCGTACTTTTCATCCGCTTGGGTGAAATGCGTCCACTGCCAGCCGAAGTTCGCCGCGGTTGCGGCCTTCTCTGCTTCGACCGCGTCTAGCGAAGCAAACCGCGGCACGCCGCGCGTGATCGGCCAGGATTTTCCGCACGAGCGGCACGAGAGTTCGCCCTCGATAATTTCGCCGGCTTCTCGTTCGGCAACGGAGGCGAGGGTAAGCGCGCCGCGACACGCGGGACATGAGAGATACTGAAGCAGTTCCTCTTTCAAAGCTGTGTACTATCGCACAAATCGCGAACGAGACAGTAACGCAGATTACTCATCTATCGCACAAATCGCGAACGAGACAGTAAAGGAGATTACTCATGATTCTTTCACTCTTCATGTTATATTGCGCGGCGCATTGGAGCGCACGCATCGGAGCGCACGCATCCTGCGTGCGGGTCGCCGGCTTCCGAGCCGGCGCTCTCATATGATTGAACAAACATTAGCCGCATCCAACCCAGTGCAGTGGGCCAAGGTCATCGATCACACCCGCTGTATCGGATGTCATGCGTGCACGACGGCGTGCAAGTCTGAAAACGTTGTGCCCATCGGCGTCACGCGCACGTACGTCAAGCACGTCGATGTCGGCGTTTTTCCGCAAACCCGACGCGCGCATCAGGTGACGCGCTGCAACCAGTGTGCGCATGCGCCATGTGTCGTCGCGTGTCCGACGGCGGCGATGTTCAAGCACTCCGACGGCATCGTCGATTTCGATAAATCGATCTGCATCGGCTGCAAAGCCTGCATGGCCGCGTGCCCTTATGACGCCATCTTCATCAATCCTGACGATCATTCGGCCGAGAAATGTAACTTCTGCGCGCACCGTATCGATGTTGGACTTGAGCCGGCGTGCGTGGTGGTCTGCCCCACGCAGGCGATTCTGATCGGCGACATGAACGATCAGACTTCGTACGTCGCGCAGATCGTCAATCGCGAAGCGGTGAATGTGCGCAGGCCCGAGAAAGAAACGCTGCCGAAACTTTTTTATAAAGGCGCGCATCAGGCGACGCTCGATCCGCTCGCGGCGCGGCGTCCCGAAGCAGGCCTCTTCATGTGGAGCGAGCAGCGCGAATCGAGCGAGCATGTCGTCTCCGGCAATCCAACTTACAACAACAGTTCAGCGGCAGCTTTGTTGACTTACGACGTGGCCCATTCGATTCCGTGGGACTGGCGCGTGAGTCTGTACACCTGGACCAAGGGAATAGCGAGTGGTGTCTATTTGGTCGCAGCGCTGCTGGTGCTGTTCGGATTCATTCAACCCGAGAGTCCGCTATGGCTCTGGGTGACGCCGGTCGTGTCGGGTGCGTTCCTGGGGATCACGGGCCTGCTTTTGATTTGGGATCTCGAACACCCTGCGCGGTTCTACATGATCTTTACCCGAGCGCAGTGGCGAAGTTGGCTGGTTAAGGGCGCTTTCATCATCGCGGGATACACTGTCGTGCTGGCTTTGCACTTCGTGGGAAGCATCGCCGGCACAACTTCGATACAGAGATGGTTGATGATCGCGGGAATTCCGTTAGCGTTACTGACGGCCATCTACACGGCATATCTTTTCGCGCAAGCGAAGGCGCGCGACCTTTGGCAGAATCCGTTGTTGCCACCACATCTTTTTGTGCAATCGATTCTGCTCGGATCAGTTGTACTGACGCCTTTTGCGATGATCGACAGACTCGATTCACCCATTCCTGATTTCTTTTCGCCTGCTTTCATCGCATTGATTTGGATTGTAGCGGCAACGACTTTGTTGCACGTCCTGATCATAGCCGGCGAAGTTTCGCTGACCCATGCGACAGCTCACGCGCGCGTCGCAATTTGGGAAATGATGCACGGGCGATATAAGAACCATTTTTGGCTGGGCCTGTTGCTGTCGATCTTGGGCGGCGTGCTGCCATTCGCTATTCTCTTCGGTCTGTTGCCGATCGGAATATTGCGTGTGCCGCTGGCGCTGGCCGGCATGATGCTTTACGAGCACGCTTACGTGCAGGCGGGACAATCGGTGCCGCTGGCCTGAAACGAGCTTTGAAGAATTCAAGTCCTAACTAAGTTTACCGAAACCTGAAAAAGGAGAACCCAAAATGATCCGAAAAAATTTGAGTGCAGGTTTAGCTTTTCTACTTCTCATCGCCGCAGTGCTCGCATGCAGCAGCGGCGGGAACGAAACCGAAAAAGCAAACAAGGTCGTCGATGAAGGAAATGCCGCGGTCCAGGATGCGAAGAAGAGCATCACTGAAGCCGAAAGCTTGAAGCAGAAAATGCTGAAAACGGACGTGTCAGAACTTGCGGACGCACGCGCGACGGCGAAAGAAGCGATCGCCGCGTATGAGAAGGCGGAAACTAAGTGCAAGGAAGCTGCTTCGAAGTATGATGAAGCCAGCCGCATGAAACTGAACGATAAGTTCAAAGAATACCTGGCACTGAAAGTGAAGGAGTACAACAAACGCGGCGAAATGGTCGCCATGGCCAAAGGCGTGCCGCAAGCATTAATCGACAGCGAGAGCCGCGAAGGCTGGATCAAGAAGGCGAACGACGTTAACGAGAAAGTCGATAAGCTGCGCCAGGAAGCTGACGACTTCGCCACGCAGGCCGACAAGATCCAAAAAGACAACCCGGATATTTTTAAGTAAGAACTGCGGCTTGGTTGGTCGCACCATCATGGCGAGGCAACCGTAATTGGGCTGCCCCGTAAAGGTGCCATTGACCAGCCGTGTAACAAGCGATTTTCTACAATGAGCAGAACCCACTATCCCGGCCCATCACGCATCCATCTCTCAGCGTTCCCCCCAAAGGAGCGCTGGGATGATTGGACTGAGCTGGATTCGCAGGCGTGGCCGCGACGCAAGGAGCGGCACTATCAACTGGTGCCGACGACTTGCTTTAACTGTGAGTCGGCGTGCGGCCTGCTCGCCTACATCGACAAAGACACCCATCAGATTCAGAAGTTCGAAGGGAATCCAGAGAATCCGGGCTCGCGGGGACGCAACTGCGCAAAAGGCCCGGCAACGCTCAATCAGATAAACGATCCGGACCGAATTCTTTATCCGTTGAAGCGTGTCGGCAAACGCGGCGCCGGAAATTGGGAGCGAGTTAGTTGGGATGACGTACTGAATGATCTCGCCTCACGCATCCGCAAAGCTATCGTCGAAGATCGCAAAGACGAGATCATGTATCACGTCGGCCGTCCGGGCGAAGATGGATTCACCGAAAGAATTCTGGCTGCGTGGGGTGTCGACGGCCACACCTCGCACACAAACATTTGTTCGTCCGGCGCGCGCGAGGGTTATCAACTGTGGATGGGACTCGATCGCCCGAGCCCGGATCACGCAAACGCAAAAGTCATTTTGCTGATCAGCGCGCACCTCGAATCAGGTCACTACTTCAATCCGCACGCGCAGCGCGTCATGGACGGTAAGGCGAATGGCGCGAAGTTGATTGTGATGGACACGCGGCTGTCGAACACGGCGACGCATGCGGATTACTACATCGCGCCTTATCCGGGATCGGAAGCTGCGATCCTACTCGCGATTGCGAACTATTTGATTCAGAACGACCTCTACAATCGCGAGTTCGTCAGGAAGTGGTGGAACTGGGAAGAATATCTAAAAGCAGGAGTCGGGAGTCAGGTATCGGGAGCCGGGGAAAAGCAAAACCCTGCGTTCGGAGAATTCGAACACGTATTGAAGAATCTTTACGCCGAATACACCTTCGAATTTGCTGCGCAGGAATCCGGGGTTGACGCGAAAACGATCGAGGAGATCGCCAAACTCGTCTCAACTGCCGGGACAAGACTCAGCAGTCACAACTGGCGCAGCGTAACTTCAGGCGTCAGTCACGGCTGGTCGGTGGCGCGTTGCCTCTTCATGCTCAATGCGCTGCTCGGCGCGGTGGCCACTGAAGGCGGTGTGTTTCCCAACGCGTGGAACAAGTTCGTGCCGAAGCCGATTCACACGCCACCGCATCCGAAGATGTGGGGCGAGATCAATTGGCCGCAGGAGTTTCCGCTGTCGATGCACGAGATGTCTTTTCTCCTGCCGCATCTGCTCAAGGAAGGACGCGGCAAGCTCGATACGTACTTCACGCGAGTTTACAATCCGGTGTGGACCAATCCGGACGGCTTTTCCTGGATTGAAATGCTGACTGATGAAAATCTCGTCGGCTGTCACGCCGCGCTGACGCCGGTGTGGAACGAAACGGCTTACTTCGCCGATTACGTTTTACCGATGGGACTTGGGCCAGAGCGTCATGACATTCATTCATATGAAACGCACGATGCGCAGTGGCTTGGTTTTCGCCAGCCGGTGATGCGTGCGGCGCGACAGCGCAATGGCGATGATGTCGGCGACACGCGCGAGGTCAACCCGGGTGACGTGTGGGAAGAAAACGAATTCTGGATGGAGTTGACTTGGCGCATCGACGCAGATGGCAGTTTGGGAATTCGCCAGTTCGTCGAATCGAAGAAGAATCCCGGCACGCGACTCAGTGTCGATGAGTACTACGGCTGGATTTTTGAGAATTCAGTTCCCGGCTTGCCTGAGAAAGCGGCCGCGGAAAATTTGACCCCGCTCGATTTCATGCGACGCAACGGCGCATTTGAAATCAGCAGAAAGACCGGCGCGCTTTACGAGCAGGCCGTTCCCAGCGAAGAACTGGACGACGTTCGTGAAGATAGATGTGGTCGCGTGTTCACGCGCACAGCCAAACCGGCGTCGCCAAATGTTGTCCCCGTTCCCAGTCCGGATGGTGACAGCGAAGGACGCCGCCTCGTCGGCGTTCGCGTTGACGGCGAAGTCAAACGCGGCTTTCCCACGCCCAGCGGGAAGCTGGAATTCTTTTCGAAGACGCTCGCTGATTGGGGTTGGTATGAGTACGCAATCCCTACTTACATCCGAGGACACGCTCATCCGGAAAATCTCGAGCCGGATCAGACGATTCTGATCTCGACATTCCGTTTGCCGATTCAGATTCACACGCGCAGTGCGAATGCAAAGTGGCTGAATGAAATCGCGCACACCAATCCGCTCAGGCTGCACACGAGTCACGCGGCGAAACTCGGCGTGCGTACCGGAGACCTCGTCCGCGTCGAAACTGAAATTGGTTATTTCGTGGTGCGCGCGTGGGTGACTGAAGGAATTAAGCCGGGCATCGTTGCGTGCAGCCATCACATGGGCCGTTGGAAAACTCATGAGAGCGGCGAGCGACAGATGATGGCAACTGTTAAGCTCGATCAGAACGGATCGAATTGGAGTTTGCAACGCGAACGCGGCGTCTCCGCTTTCGAATCAAGCGACCGCGACACGCGACACATTTGGTGGAACGACGTAGGCGTGCATCAGAATCTAACTTTTCCCGTTCATCCCGATCCGATTTCGGGAATGCATTGCTGGCATCAAGTCGTGCGCGTGCGCAGAGCCGAACCGACCGACAAGTACGCAGACATTCACGTCGATACAGAAAAGTCGCACGAGGTCTATAAGAAGTGGCTGGCCCAAACGCGACCTGCTGATCGATATTCGC
>JAJPKD010000226.1 GCA_021323895.1 Acidobacteriota bacterium
CGACTGGCCACAACTCGCGCGATATCGCGACGACAATGCGAAACTCGCAGCCCCGGTGAAAAACGAAGCGCGAGTCGTGTTCATGGGAGACTCGATCACAGATTCGTGGGACGATCCGAAGTACGGTGGCTTCTTTCCCGGCAAACCTTATGTCGATCGCGGCATCAGCGGCCAGACGACTCCGCAGATGTTGATTCGCTTCCGGGCCGATGTGATCGATCTGCATCCAAAGGTTGTGGTGATCCTCGCCGGCACGAATGATATCGCCGGGAACACGGGGCCAATGACGCTTGAACAGATCGAAGCCAATCTGATTTCGATGGCGGAACTGGCGAGAGCGAATTCGATCAAGGTTGTCCTGGCGTCGTTGCTTCCAATCAGCGATTACGAACAGCGCAACGGCAAACCAATAATTCGTTCGACGCAGCGACCGCCCGAAAAAATCAAAGCGCTCAACGAGTGGATGAAGGCCTACACTGCAAAGAATAAGTTGGTTTACCTCGACTATTATTCGGCTATGATAGACAACCAGGGTTTTCTGAAAGAGGAGTTGAGCGAGGACGGATTGCACCCAAACGCGAAGGGTTATGCGATCATGGCGCCACTGGCCGAAGCGGCGATCGTGAAAGTGCTGAAGAGCAAGTAAATGCCGACAACTCTAGCTGACATTGCGCGCGCGCTGGGCGTTTCAAAGATGACGGTCTCGCGCGCCATCAACACCATCCGGAAATCAGTCCGGAGACGCGGGCGCGCATTCTGGACGCGGCGCATCGCATGAACTATCGGCCGAACCAGTTCGCCCGTGCGCTGACGACAAACCGCTCATATCTGCTGGGTGTGGTTGTTCCCGATCTGATGCACTCTTACTTCGCCGAGATTTGTCGCGGCGTAGAAACCGTTGCGAAACCGCTGGGCTATCAGAACCTGATTTGCAGCACCGATGAAGATTCTGCGAATGAGGAATCTGAAGTTGAAGCGCTGCTGCCGCGAACCGATGGTTTGATTCTCGCTTCGTCCGTTTCACCGGAAGACGCCAGATTTTACAAGCGGCTGGTTCGCGAGCGGGCGAAGATCGTTTTGATTGATCGTCAACTGGAAGGAATAAAGTGCCCGTCGGTGACCACGGATGATGTGAAAGTTGGACAGTTAGCCACTGAACACTTGCTGAACCTGGGACATCGGCGTGTCGGCCATTTGAAAGGCACCGTTGCTTCGACCGCAGCGTTACGTTTTGAAGGATACAAGAAAGCGCTGACAAAGCACCGCGTTTCTTTCGATGCGTCTTTGGTTCGTGATTGCGGCTTTACGGAACAAGACGGCTATCGCGCCATGAGCGAATGGTTGCGCGAACGTGACGTGCCCTCGGCGATTTTTGCCGCAAACGATCCTGCCGCCATCGGCGCCATGAGCGCCATCGATGAAGCCGGTTTGAAAATACCCGAAGACATCGCGATTGTTGGCGGCGGAAATATTCACTATGGAGACATGTTGCGGGTTCCCTTGACGACTGTCGCGTGGTCAACCTCGGAAATGGGACAGGCGGCGGCGCGCCTCGTGATCGATCTGGTTGAAGGAAAACGAGGAACGCGCGAGCAACACGTTATTGTTGAACCTGAACTGGTCGTGCGCGCGTCCTGCGGCGCGACCCAAGCAGCATTTGTATAGGGGTCATATTTGTTGGGAAAAGCAAAATGAAACGCTTCTTTTGTACAATCTTAATACTAAGTGCGCTGATCGCTGTCGGTCGGGTAAATGCGGCTTCGCCGATTAAGGTCGTAAAAGTATCGGTGACGAATCCCTCGGACGAACTTCGTCTCGCCGAAGACATTGTTATCGGTGTCGCGGAAATAAAACGCATCGCGCCGGACTTCAAGGCAGGCGACGCGATCGTTACCACCAGCGATGCCGCCACGCCCGCAGAAGATGCGCGTACGCTGCAAACGATCGAGCTGCCTTCGCAAGCAGACGATCTCGATGGCGACGGCAAGTACGACGAGATCGCTTTCCAAATCGACTTGAAGCCCAGGCAGACGCGAATCGTCACCATCGCCTATGGCGAGACCGCAACGATGCAACGGTTACGAAGCGATTATCCGAAGCGCACCGCCGCGAAGTTCACGATGAAGTTCGACGGCTTGGGCTGGGAATCGGAAGCGACCGCCTGGCGAATCTACTTTGATAAGCGCAACGCGATCGACGTCTGGGGCAAGCGGCGGCCGGGTTTGTATTTGGAAATGTTCGGCGCGCCTGAGTATGTCTATCACTGGGACTCGCCGCTGGGCCGCGACATCTATCGCATTGGCGACGCGATTGGAATCGGCGCGGTCGCCGCGCTCGTTGATGGCAAGGCTGCGAGAGTTTCTGATGTCGCTGAGAGGAAATGGCGCATCATTAGCGCGGGTCCTGTGCGTGTCATCGTTGAGTTGGCTTACAAAGGTTGGAAGATTGGCGGCAAGGAAGTGAACCTAACCAGCCGCCTGACCCAATGGGCCGGCGAGCGCGGATTCGATCATCGAATCGTTGCGGAAGGCGCCGACGGATTAACTTTGGTTACAGGAATTGTGCGACAGCCGGATTTGCAGGAGAAAGTTTTCACGCCGAGTTCTGATCAGCCTGCGTTCACGCGCGCTTGGTGGGGACATCAGGTTGAAGAAGAAGGGCCGCCAGCAACCGCGGTTCACATGTTGCCGGATCAGAGTCTTGGATTGGCGATCATTGCATTGGGCAAGAACAGCAAACCGAGCGCTGACGACCCACTGAATCTTCTGGTCCAACCACAATTCGAAAATGGAAAAGCCGAATGGTACGTGACGGGCGTCTGGGATCAGGAGAACACGGACAATCTGACGGTCACGGCGACATCGGCTGATGCCAGAATCCGTTATGGAACTATGGCCGCGCCGCGCGCGACACCGCGCACGTTCGACGAGTTCGTCTCGTTCGTTCGCGAGACTAGCGCGCGACTCAATCAGCCGGCACGCGTATCAATCGTATCAATGGCTGCCTCACCTGAATCTGCGCCCGCGGACACGTTGAAACCAGCGCAGACGAAAACCTATGCAGAAGCAATTGAGTTGTTGAAGCAATCTGCGGAACGCACCGCGCTGAAGCTTGAGCCGGCAATTTCCAGAACCGCGGCGGGCGATGCGGCCCGCGACACTGGCGAAGGATTCTTCACCGAAGGCGACAATCAAACCGGAGAATGGAAAGCGCAGAAAGGTTTCTTTTGGACTGGTAGCTTCTGGGTCGGCGAACTGTGGCAGTTGTACGGAAAAACAAAGGACGAGCGATTTCGCAAATGGGCTGAACTTTGGAACGAGCGCCTGTTGGGCAAGGAAGGGAACGAGAATCACGACACGGGATTTCTCAACTTCTATTCGTCTGTGCTCGCCTATCGGGCCACGAAGGATCCCAAGTATCGCGAAGGCGCTTTGCGTGCGGCGGCGCGTCTGAAACAACTCTACAATCCCACGACCGAGCTGGCCGCTTCGTGGAGCGTCAATGGTGACGACACCATCATCGACACGATGATGAATTTGCAAATCTGGTGGT
Organism: Acidobacteriota bacterium; assembly: GCA_021323895.1. GTDB lineage: Bacteria > Acidobacteriota > Blastocatellia > Pyrinomonadales > Pyrinomonadaceae > UBA11740. The sequence goes on from JAJPKD010000226.1 coordinate 3,553, forward strand.
GGGCTACGCGCGAAACAAACGATCCTTCATGGCGTGATACCGGATTGAAGCACGCGCTAAAGTCCGCGGACTGGTTGATTCGTCGCGATGGCTCAGTGGCGCAGTCGGTGCACTACAACCCCGGCGACAATCGACAGGAGTTCACTTCGTCGCAAGGTACGAGCAACACGATCAAGTATCAGAACAACGCCAAGCCCGGTGAAAAGGTTTTCACGCATACGCACCAGGGCTTTGCGGCTGACACGACCTGGTCGCGCGGTGCAGCGTGGGCGTTGTACGGATTCACGGTTGCTTACAGCGAGACAAAAAATCCGCGTTTGTTGACGACCGCGGAGAAAGTCGCCGGCTACGTCTTGGATCACCTGCCAGAAGACGGCGTGCCGTGGTACGACTTTGGCGACGAAGGAGTACACTTTCGCAATCGAGATAGTTCGGCAGGTGCGATAATAGCCGGAGGATTATTGAGACTCTCGGAATTGACGCCAGACAAAACGCGCGCGACGAATTATCGGCGTGAAGGTGAACGCATCGTGCAATCGTTAATCGATCGCTACTTGACGCCGGTCGCTGCCGACGATAAGACGCCCGCGGGAGTTCTGCGTCACGGATCGAGTACGCGCCCCAGCGACGTGAGTTTGGTTTACGGCAATTATTATCTGCTCGAAGATCTTTTGTGGTTGGAGGAGCATGGGAAGCGGTAAGCAGAAAGCAGAGGACGATATGAGCGCACAAACGCAACAACAAACTGAACAACTTATCTTTCGCAAGACGAACGCGCAGAAAGGTCGAACGATTTCGATCACGCCGGAGAACAGCACGATGAAGCACCTGTCTTACGGCCGCATCATTCTGGATAAGGAAGTGCCGACGGTGAAGTTCGCGACCGGTAACCAGGAATCGGGTCTGATTTGCCTGCACGGCAAGTGCACAATCACGTGCGATGGCGTCACGAATGAGATTGGTTTGCACGATTCGATCTACCTGCCGCGCGATAGTCAGATTGAAATCACGACTGACAGCGAAGTGGACTTGGCCGAGTGCTTGGCGGATGTCGAAAACAAGTACCCGCTCCAAATCGTTCGTTACGCCGATGTCGAGAAGGATGGCTCGCTCAGATTCCAGACTGGTGGCGCGTCGAATTCGCGAACCGTCAACATAACGCTCGGAAAGAATGTTGAAGCGGGACGCATTCTTGCGGGCTTTACCACGTCAGAGCCCGGCCATTGGACCAGTTGGCCGCCGCATGAGCACGCGTCGATGCTCGAAGAGCTTTACGTTTACTATGACATGCCCGCGCCGGCGTTTGGCGTACAGTTCGTTTACACAAATCCTGACGAACCGGAATTCATTGGCGTTGTGCGCGATGGAGACGCGGTGACCATGCCGAAGGGTTTTCATCCGAATGTGTCCGTGCCCGGACATCCGATAAATTTCGTCTGGATGATGGCCGCGCATCGCGAAGTTGAAGATCGCCAGTTCGGCGTCGTCACGGTGCAACCCGGTTTCGATCAGGGCGGCAGCGGATTGGAAGCAAGTAGAAGGTAGGAGCGAGATCAATGATCAACTTCAGATTAATCACCGCTGCGGCACTGTTGCTTGGCGCGAGTGGAATCGTCTTCGCCCAACGGAAACCAAGCGAGGCAACCAAGCCGTTCGTGGTCATGTCCGCGCAATCGCTGGATGATTTGCAGAAGAGTCTGCAAGCCGAGAACAAGACGTCAGAATTGATCGACAGCGGTGGCATGCAACTGCGCGTGGCGGTGCAGCACGAGAAGAACAAGACCGGGGCCGCCGCTGAACTGCACGATGCTTCGGACGATGTCTATTACGTGCTGAACGGATCGGCGACTTTGGTCCTGGGGGGAAAATTGGATGCGCCGAAGGAAACCGATCCGGGTGAGTGGCGCAGCCCGCGCATCGTCGATGGCAAGACGATCGAAATCAAAAAGGGCGACGTAATAATCGTTCCGCGCGGCACTCCGCATCAACGAAGCACCGAGAATAAAGACTTCACGATGCTGCTCATAAAAATCTACGCCGAGCCGCTGAAGAAACGACCATAGTCTGTCCGGCTAGCGCATCAACGCGCTCGCCGACCACAAAATCGGCGACTGCCCGTGAAGATCTCCCGTGCGGCGCTGTCGAGCCAGGTAGTACTTCAACTGCGTGTCCCGATCAGCGCCCACTTCCGCATAAGCCTTATTCGTTCCCACACAGACATCGGTGACATTCGCTTGCGCGTCGATGTGCTTGACCAATCCCAGCCAAGCCTTGCGTGCTGCCGGCCCGTACGTTTTAGCCGGCAGCCAGCCGTTCTTCACGCCGGTAACCATCGCGAATGTGAACATGCCGGTACTCGAAGTCTCAGCCCACACGTCTGGATGATCGATTAGTTGCCGCCAAAGTCCATCTTCAGCTTGGTACTTCAGCAGCGACGCCATCATCTTTCGATAACCCTCGAGAATCCGCGCGCGCTTCGGATGGTTTTTCGGGAGCGAGCGGAGTAACTCCGCCATTCCGGCCGCCACCCAGCCATTGCCCCGGCCCCAATAAAACGGTGAGTCGGCCGCATGAAAGAAGAGTCCATTCGGCTGCTGCAGCTTGTCGAGATACGCGGCCATCGTGAGCGCGGCTCGATCGAGATACTTCGGATCCTTCGTTGCGCGATAGGCCTGCACCTGGACGGCGGTGATCATGTACATGTCGTCGATCCAGTAGCGCGCCTCAGCCGTGATGCCGTCTGGCGTCGTTTTGTCCCATTGCTTGTCCGCGAGGCCGCGACCCAAATCGAGATACCGCTGTTCCTTTGTCTGCAAATAGATCTCGAAAGGGACTACGCCGAACACGCGCATATCGACGTGCGCATCGGGTGAGATCCAACTTGCGTTCTCGCCGAGCAGCGGATCGAACTTCGCGATTAGTCGCTTCTTCAAATCCTGATCGTTAGTTAGTTGCGCCACCGTCAACGAGCCATACCAGGCACAAACTTCCGGATAGATGACTGACTTTCGTTTGCCCTCTTCGACTTCGAGCTTGCGCGCGACAAAGTTCTCCGCGACGCGTTTGCCTACTTCCTGTGGAGAGGTGCCCGCCGGCCAGTTGCGGAAATAGGATTGCGCGTTGACCGAACCTGCAGTTAAGAGCAACAGCGCGAGCGTAATCAGCGCAGTCGATTTCTTGTTGGATTGATGCAAAGTAATCCTCCTCGTTATAGTACATTCGCGGCGCGATCGGGCTTCACTCCAATCGCGACGGTTTTCGAACCGAGTGTTTCGTGAGTTGCCATCAGTCTAATCACACCAGCGCCCATCTTCGTTTTGATCCAAACCGCACCGACTCCTCCAAAAAGCGCAAAGGGATTGTCGCCGACGATTTCGCCCTGCCCTTGCACGCTAAGTGCGATCGCGGCATTCGAAAACGGTCGGACGTTGCAAAATTCATCGACAACCTTCAACACCACGCGCGTCATGTCGATGCCATCACCGATCAGCTCGCGATCATCAGGCTCGACCAGCAGCTGTCGATCTACGCCTTTCGCTGACATCTTTCGCTCGATGACTTTCTTGCCGTCGATATAGCCTTCGATCCGCAAGTCGTCCCAGCCGCCGCCGATGCCGGCGCGTAGATTCGTCACGAACGGCGCGTACTTCAAATGGTCGTAAGTTTTGCGATCGGGTTCGACTTCAGCGATGAATCTTTCACCGATGTAGAACTTCAGTTTCTCGCAATTCGAACAGACCAAAGCGTCAGTAAAAGTCTGGTTCTCGTCACCGCGCGCCCAATCGAACGCGGGTTCGAGCACGATCTCTTCAGATGGATCACATTGCGATTTGTAGAAACCTGCGGCCGGTTTGGGAATGCGGAAAATATCTGAGACACCGTGATAGCAAATGCGATCGCCAGAACCGAAATAGTCGTGGGTGTTGTAATCAAACGCGCACCAGCCGAGCCCTCCCGCGTACTTGTCATCCGAAGCTAGTTGATTGTGAACCCGCGCATGACGATGGGTATGTTCGCGGAGCCGTTCGACGTTGTCGTTGCGCTTCGTCGGATACATGTGCCCGTTGAATTCAGTGTTGAGATAAAGCGGATGATTCGGCGGCCGCAGCGGAAATCCGAAATCATTCATCGTGAAAACATCTTCGAGTCTTTCCGAGCCATACCGGTTCCGCACGCCGCCGGTCGGACGCGAATCGTCAAGCGAATGCGCCAACGCGTTCGTCTTCATATAGAAGTCGTGGTTGTCTCCCGATTCGTTGATACGCACGCCCCACAAAATTATCGAAGGATGATTCCAGTCGCGCCGAACCATCTTCTCGACATTCTGCACCGCGAGATTCTGCCAATCATCATTGCCGATGTGTTGCCAGCCGGGAATCTATTCAAACACCAGTAGGCCGTATTCGTCGCATGCGTCGAGAAAATGCGGCGACTGCGGATAGTGCGACGTGCGCACGATGTTGCACTTGAGTTCCTTGCGCAGAATCCACGCATCGCGCTTCTGCACGCGCGCAGGCATGGCCTGGCCGACGTAAGGAAACGTTTGATGACGATTGAGGCCGCGCAGCTTCAGATGCTTGCCGTTCAGATAGAACCCTTCGGGCGTGAACTTTGCGTCCCGAAAACCGATGCGCGTTTCGAACTGATCGATGACGCGTTCTCTTTCCGACAGACCGACGATGACCTGATAGAGCTTCGGTCGATCAATATTCCAAAGCTCAATGTCGCGAATATTAGTCAGCGTCAGGTCGTAGTGTGCTTGCCCGTTGGGCGTGATCTCGCGCGTTTGCGCCGCAATCACGCGATTGCCGTCAAGTAACGATGCGGTTAGCATCAGCGGCGCGCGATTCGATTTAGTCTCATCGAGATAGCAGCGCACTTCCAACTTTCGATCCGAATTCAGAACGTCGATCGGCTTCGCGAAAACGTTTTCGAGGAATACGTTCGGCACGAAACGAAGTTGGACGTCGCGATAAATGCCACCGAACGTTAGGTAATCGACGATGCGTCCGAAGGGCGGAATGTCTTTGCGTTCGGTTGAATCAACTTCCACCGCGAGTACGTTGTTGCTTCTCCAATTCAAATGCTGCGTCAGTTCGAACGAGAACGGTGTGTAGCCGCCGCGATACTCGCCCAGATTCTTTCCGTTGATCCAAACCGTTGACGCGGTCATCACGCCGCCAAAATCAACGAAGACTCGGCGGCCTTGCATATCGATGGGCAATCGAAAATGGCGGCGATACACAGAGACGAACTCGTACTCCTTGTCGTCGAACCCATGCCACGGCAGCATCTTGTTCGCGTGTGGGATCGTGACGCGCTTGAAGGCGGTATCGTTGAAGCCAGGCTGCGTTGCGTTCGGCAGATCCTTTTCGCTGAATAGCCAATTGTGATTCTGTGAATAGGCGCGGCGCGACGATGCCGCGGCGCTCGGTGCGAACGTCAACGACGAAAGTTTAGGAAGGGAAGCCAAGCCAATCAACCCAGCGCTACCCGCCTCCAGAAAACGGCGGCGATCAAGTTTCTTCCGCTTCATCACAATCCTCTTTCGTTAACTCGTCGAAAAACCATCATCGGCAATTTGCGAGCTTCAAAACGCCGACAAGGGGCTTCGGTTGAATCCTTCCGCCTGCACATTCCATGACCCATCATCGGGAAATCCGGGCGCATGCTTCTGCGGCGCGCCGCGCCAGCCGCGGGCCATCATGGCAATTGCATAAAGCAATCCACCGTTCCCGGGAAGATAACAAGGCAAATTCGCACGCTGCCAGTTATGACCGTTCGGCAAATAGCGGTTCTTTTCAGTTTGCATTAGCAGCGCGTCCACAGCGATCTTAGTCTGGCCCAGGCGAGCCGCCGTCATTGCGGCCAAAGGATAATCCCAACCCCCCGTTTTGTCCCACTGCCAATCAATCATGACCTTCTTGAGCGTGCGACGCATCGTTTCGCGATCGATATCGTCGCCCGGCAACATGCCGAGCGCCCCCAGCATCGACGGATGATCGTAATTTCGCTGCGTGAAAGTTTGCGGACAGTTTTCGTGCGCAAGATAGACGCCGTCACCAATAGGCAAAGGCGAAAGCCGCGCGATGATTCGATCCCACTCAGCGCTTCGCTTCATTCCGAGTCGCTCGCGCCAATGCTGCGCAACCTGTAAACCAAATCGCCAGTAAGCTAATTCAAAAGTGGGGTTCCAGGTCTCGCGCGCCGGATGATTTTCCTGCGCCGGCATCACCGGCGGGCCAAGCACGTATCGCTGCTTCGCGGACTCAAAGTAAGCGTACGACGCCATGAACTCCGCTGACTCGAACACGATATCCAAATAGCGCATCAGCGTCGCGCGATTAGGATGCGATCGATAACAGAGTTCTGCGTAGTTGATCGGATGCGGCTGTTGCCAAATCAACAACGGTCCAACTGACGACGGACTGTCGCGGCCTTCAGGCCCAACCATCTTGGGCCAACGCGCGCCGCGATAGCCTTGCGACCGCGCAAGTTCGCGAGCGCTTGGGAGGATCGAGTTGTACCAGTCGAGGCTTCGCTCCAACAGCGGCAGACGATTCCACAAAGCGAAATGCGCCGCGTGCCACCAGTGCATCTCTAAATGAAACTTGCCATACCAACTGTTGCAGGTCAGTCCGGTTTCCTGCGGCGGCGTCGAACCGGAACATTGAATCGCAGTCAGATATTGCGAGAGCACTACGCGACGTTCGAGTTCCGGGGCGCGGCTATCTTTGCTGTCCGACAGCTCTATAGCGCCGCCCGTACTCCAAAATTCTCGCCAGTGATCAGCTGAAGCCGCAAACGTCGTCGGGGCGTTGGGAAGCTGTCCGCCGATCGGTCGCGGAGAGAAGGCTACCACGAATGAGAGCCGCTCCGGTGTGCTCTGCGGAAACAAAAGGAACTGGTGAGCCTCTTCTTCATCGAATGACGCTTCGCCGGCCCATTCAATCGCCACGTAGTACTCGTCGTTATCCAATTGACGATGAATTCGAACGGCGTTGCTCACCTTAGTGAGCCTTGACTTGTGCTTCCTGGGATGTGGCCAATCCGAAGCACTCATCTCCGGAGACCCGTAGGGAAAACCAAAGCGTACCGAGAGACCGTGGGCCAGGTTCTTGTTTTGCACCAGGGGGGATCTAATCTCAACCGCCAGCATATCTAAAACAGGGTGGACGGCAGTGCGAACAGAAATTGGCTGATCATCGAACCGGTAGCTGCTTTCAAGTGTTCCCGTCCACAGATCGAGTTTCTGATTGATTTCGGAAATATCAGATGCTGATCCTCCGAGATCGCCTTTCGACAGCAATAGTCCAATCCGCGCGAGATTCAAACGATGCGGGTTCTCGCGCAGCCAATTGAAGAGTTCGGCCTGCCCTTCAGCACTGGTGTGGTAACCAACCTTGCGACCATGCGTCTCGTACTGAGTTAGCCGCAACTGTTTTGGATCGAGACCAGCGGGAAGAGGAGTGGTGTGCCAGCCCCACTGCGACATTGTGCAGAGCGGCATCGCCTTCTCGTACTCGCGCGGAAATGTCTGAAGCCCGGTAATGTCCGCCGTGAATGCAAATTCACCGTTTCCCACGGACAGCGGTGAAAGTGGATCGAGTTTTTCAAGTACCGGATTATGGCGAATGACCAAAGCCTTGCGATCGATCGATGCGACGCCGGGCGTCGGTTGTCCTGCAACTGGTGAGCGCAGTTGCGAGGTGGCTACCAAGCCAACTGTTCCCACCGCGCCGCCAATGAATTCGCGCCGCGTCAGCATTGCGCTGTGGGATGCTTCATCTTGGCGTTTCATGGGCATTGGATTGACGACGGAAACGAAACTTATCGCACATCGAAACGGAAAACGGGGAGTCTGCGTGTTCGCAAACTCCCCGCGGGGAAAAACGAAAGTGCAGACCTTCGTTTAGAAAATGAACTTAGCCATGAACTGGGCGCGTCGCGCATAGTTCAGTTGATTAGACGTAACGGTCTGCCCGAACGTCGCAGAACCCGGGTTAACTACGACCTGCGAGTTACTCAGGCCGCCGGTGTTCAGTAGCGGATGGTTGAATGCGTTAATGAATTCCAGTCGTAACTGAATCCTCATGGTTTCACCGACGCGGATGTTCTTGGCCAGACCGAGGTCAGCGTTGTTGGTTGGATCACTTCGCACGTCAGCAAAGTAGAACGGCAAGGTGCGCAGGTGGTCAACCGGGGTTGCACAACTCGCTGCCGTCACGGTGCCGCCAGTGCTGTTCTGACAAGTCGGATTCCCGCCCACGACAGAAATAAAGGCCTGGGTATTGAACCAACGAGCCACGGTTTGTTGGCTTCTCGGAATCGCGATCTTGCCGCCCAAATAGAACGCGTCGCTGGCGAATCGAATCGGAAAACCGGATTGATAGGTGTAAGCACCTTCAATTTGCCACCCACCGACAAACACGTCCGCCCATCTATTGACACTGCTTAGGAATTGTCTGCCTCTTCCGAACGGAATCTCGTAGAAACCGCTCATCGAGAACCGGTTCGGTATGTCCTGGGCAGCGATGGCTCTATTCGGCTGTGCATCAGCGGCGTTTAGATACTCAACCTGCTCAATCCACTTCGATCTGGTGTAAGCGAAATTCAACCCATAGCCTTTGGCGAATCGCTTGTCGAGGCTGACCTGGAGCGAATGATACCAACTCTCACCATCGTTATTCGTGGAGTTGATGGCGCCGAACTCAGGGAATGGCGTGAGCAACGTGCGACGCGATATGGTCCCGCCCGCGCCCGTGTACAAAGCCCCTCCGCTTGTGCAGGTGCTTCCAGAAACAGTGTTGCAGAACGGGCTCCTGACCGTGCCGCCCAATTGAGAATTGTTGAGCGCCATCGCCTGCGTTACTGAATTATCAGTATTCAGATACTTGGTGGGCACGGCATTAATGTTACGGGTGATTTCAATGTTGGTGCCGTGGTCTCCTACGTATGATCCTTCAATTACCCAGCCACCCCAAAGCTCACGCTGCACGCCGAATGACCAGCGGAATTGTTTTGCGACTTTCGGGTTCTGGTTGAAGAAGCTAATGGCCTGGCCCAAGCCAGTCTGTTTACCCAAACTGTTTCCGCTAACTGCAGTGATTCCGCTCACTGCGCAGGCGGCGGGATTTGACAGACAGAACGGATCTGAAATCGAGTACGGCAGTGGTGCCCCATTCGGTCCCGTCGTCAGCGGCTGGGTCGTGGTTTGAGAGTAGCCCGTCTGGATAACGTCTCCCCGTCGTTCACCAAGGAAGCCTTGATAGAGACCAAAGCCACCTCGGAATACCGTCTTGGGATTGAATTCATAAGCAAATCCGACGCGCGGTAAGAATCCGGTCTTGAGCGTCTTGTAGAGCCCCGATCCAGTGTCTTTTCCGGCGAACAACAGCCCTCCGTTAGTCGTGATGTTGTTGAGTCCGTAGGTGGTTCGCAACACATCGGTCGAACTAATCAAAGCGAAGTTTGTTTGAGCCTGTGCTTGGAAAGGCTGGGTGTAAGTTGGGTCGAATCCCGAGACGCTCTTGTTTTGCCGCTCAGTCAGCGGTGATTCGAATTCCCAACGCAAGCCGAGGTTCAACGTCAGCTTCTTGTTGATGCGAACATCATCCTGACCAAAGAATCCCCAGGTCTTGGAGTATTCAGAGTAATCTGCCGCGCGGACGATTGAGGTCGTTGACGGATATCCCAACAGGAATGCCGCAAACGCCTGAATGCCTTCAACATCGTTACTGCTGGCGCTGCCAATCCGCGTATAAGTGTTATCGAAGGCAAACGTCCCAGACTGTTGATTGCTTCTGAAGCTGTCGTCTTCACGATAGATACGCAGCTCACCGCCGAACTTCAGCGAGTGAATGCCCTGACTGCGGTTTAGCACCGCCGTTACAAAGTGACTGCCAACCGGTCGAAACTCGTTAGTATGGGCGTTGCTAACAGTGGTGCCCGTGCATCCTGTGCAACTGAAGTCAAAGCGCGGAAAACGCCGCGTGCTTGCACCGATCGCGGCGTTGTACGCAGCCGGGAAACCGAGCGTCGTCAGATCCATTCCGTATTGACCCTCGGGCGCATCCGAACCACGGATGAATCGATTAAAACCGTACCTGAGATTCAGCACGGTAGTGGCATTGAAGGTGTGAACATCGTCCACGACCGCCTGCTTCGAGATAAAGAGGAAGCGGTCGCCGACATAAATGCTGTTCGTGTAATTGTTGTAAGTGCTCTTCCGGTTGTACCAGCTATAGCGGCCGAACAACTTGTCTTTGTCGCCGATGTTCTGATCCAGGCGAATCGTGTAGTTCCGGTATGGTGGATTAAGAGTTTCAGCCAGCGTCGAGTCTGCGAGGTTGTTGGTGAGAAAACCATTGGCCGGTGACTTTGGCGCACCCAAATAGGCTGCCACTGCCTTGGCAATCGGATTGATTCGATTCGCGGGAATGATGTTGTTGGTGAACTGTGTGCGATTGGTAACCGTGCCGCCGGAGAAAGTGCCGGTCATCGGATCGTAGATCTTTATGCTACCGGCGAAAGCCGAGAAATCCCCATTTATCATCGCCGGCGTAGGCGACCAGATGTTGGTTGCATCGAAACGTGGACGCGAGTCGGCGATTTGTTCGAACGAAAAAAAGAAGAACGTCTTGTCCTTCCCTTTGTAAACACCGGGAATTGTAACCGGACCGCCGACTGAGAAGCCGGGACGGTTCGAGTAAGTGAACGGACGGCCAACTCCGCGCGAATTCCCGAAAAAGTCGTTGGCTGTCAAACTGCCGGGCTCAAGCCACATGTAGCCGGTCCCGTGAAACTTGTTCGTGCCGCCTTTTGTCACAATACTCGTGACGCCGCCCTCAGTGTTGCCAAACTGGGCATCGTAAGTAGCCGTCTGCACGCGGAATTCCTGAGTCGTATCGGTTGGCGGGACATAAGAGGCAATCACTTCGTTTGCGTTTGCGGTCGCGGTGCTGGGCGCGCCGTCAATCAACAGGTCGCTGCGGATGCCGCGCGCTCCACCCATCGCAAAGTTTGCGATGTGGGTCGGCTCGAAAGGCCGATCAAGCCGGGTGCTGCCGGTGTACGCCACGCCCGGCGCCAGGTTTATTAAATAGTAGGGATCGCCATGGACCGATGGCAGTTCATCAACGCGCTTGCGATCGATGGTCTGCCCCAGATTCGGATCTGACGCGTTGATCGGCGGCTGTTCCGTCGAGATCGTGACCGTTTCTTCCGGTGTGCCGATGGCCATGGTGACGTCAACCGTGCTGGTGGCATTGATCTGCACGACGATGTTGTCCTGAAGGCTCTTCTTGAAGCCTGTCTTTTCGACAATCACCTGGTACTTGCCAGGCTGTAAGTACGGAGCATCAAAAATGCCGTCGTCATTACTAGTTAGTGTCGTCGAGACGTTCCTGGCTACGTCAACAATTTTGACCGTCGCGCCGGGCACGGCAGCTCCGTTTGGATCCATGACCCTTCCACTTATTTTGCCGCGCAATTCTTGAGCCTGCGACGTTGCGGGGATAATAAAGAGCAGGCACACCACAACGAGCACCCAACTCATGAACTTGAATGTTGATCTCATAATTTACGACTCCTAACGTGAACGAGATGGCAGCCCCGCCGGGGCGCACTGGTCGTCGATATTGCGACAGTCCGGGCCGGATGTCGCTTGGGAAACCGTCTTTTCGGCTGCGTACAATATTGGAAAGCCCGCTCGTCGTCAAGAAAAATTTCACGGTTTATGCCAAAATTTTCAACAGATTGTGATGAGTATCACGCTATCGTTGGGCATAGTTTCAAAAAAGAGTTGAACTTTTTCGCCGTCGGGAGTATGGTGGCGGGACAAATTGCTCAGTTTGGGCGTCAAAGATCGCAGCTTTTTCGAGGGTTTATGGCCAAACAGCGGAACGGTAGAGCAGGGAAGACAACAATTCAGGAAGTCGCCAAGCTGGCGGGAGTGAGCGTAGCAACCGTTTCACGCGTGGCTACCGGCAGTGAACGTGTATCCCCGGAGTTGCGCGCAAAGGTCATGCGGGCGGCGTCCGAACTGAAGGTCGAACTCAATGGAAAAGGCAAGGCGAAGATAATTGCTTTCATTCTCGCCAACCGTGATCTCTTCAATCCGTTCCACGCCGGAATCATGGTTGGCGCGGAAGCATACTGCGCGAGTCACGATTGCGGACTGCTGTTCCTGCCGTTGAGGTATGGCAGCAATGTGCCGTGGCAGAACTTGCATTTGCCATCCATTCTCGAGCGGCCGGGTCCCATTGGCGCGGCGATACTTGCCGGTAAGAACTCGCAGAACCTTCTCGATCTCCTATCCCACCGGGGAATTTCCGTCGTGGTGATGGGAAATAATGTTGTCGGTGATTGGGATAAGGATCGATACGGCACTTTATATTTTGACGATGTCGAAGGAGCTTACGAGGCGACGCGATATCTACAATCGCTGGGCCATCGCGATATTTGGTACGTCGGCAATCGTCAATTGACGTGGTTCGAACGGCGTTACGAAGGATATCGTCGCGCGATGCAGAATGCCGGGTTGACTGTGCGCCTGAACGAATTGGACTCAGGCGAGGGAGAAGACCTGGGGTATCTGGCCACGAAGTCGGCTCTCAAGAGTGGTGAACGAATGACCGCCTTATTCGCTGGGGATGATGCTGTCGCCAGAGGAGCGTACAAGGCAATTCACGAAAGTGGTCTGCGAATTCCGGACGACATCAGTGTGATGGGCTTTAACGATACGGAGGCAGGTTCACTGCATCCGCCGCTCACATCTGTGCGAGTTTTCACGGAACAGATGGGACGCGAAATGGCGGCACTGGCGTTCGAACGATTGAACCGTCCCGATATTCCGCCCGAAGTGATCACCATCCCGACACAACTTGTGAAGCGCGAATCATGTCAGGCGATTTCCAGCCCGCCCGTTGCTCCCAGAGTCAGCCGTGTCGAGCATCAGTTCACTTAGGCTCCGGGCGCTACCGCTTACCGTCCGTGGGCCCGGGCCAATTATCTGTGCGAAACGGAGTCGCCGGCAAGCCAGTCTCGTTTGTAAGATTCGGATGACGTGGGTTGTTGTTGAAGGCGTAGCGCACGGCCAACGGTTGCGGCACTGACGGCGACGAGACTTCAACCTTGTTCTTCGCGATAATCCTGGCCGTGGCCCAGAACCACTTATGGTCGGCTCCCGCAATTGCGAACTCGTCCAGTTTGTCGCCATCCCGGATTCGCAATCCTGAACCTACTTCGTCGAAGGTCAGCACAATTGTGGATCCAGAGATATTTGCTTCCCGAAACATCGGTCCGGACTTCGTCATCTTCCTTCCATAGGCATCGACCAACGCCCAGCGCGCCATGCGCTTCCCAACCTCGAGCTTATTCTTTGGGTGAATGTCGTGCGCTTCACCGATGTCGATCGTCACAATCAAACCGGTGTTCGGAGTCTTGACTGCAGTGCGGCGTTGAGCTTCGCGAATGAAACTCCATGGTTCGTCGGCGGGCTCTGATTTAGGATTGCGATAGTTCGGTAACTGGACGATGCCGAACGGAAAAGTGCCTTCGCCCCAGTGCTCGCGCCACGCGCGAATCATGGTGGGCAAAAGAATTTCATATTGCTGCGCGCGCGCTTCGTTCGATTCACCCTGATACCAGATCGCGCCGCGAATGTGGAACGGAATGAGCGGTGCGATCATGCCGTTGTAGATCGAAGAAGCGATCCGATATTCGCGTAGCGCATCGGGAACTGCAGGCGACGGGCTGGGACGCGCGCCTGCGGCGATGGCTCTATCAGCTTCCGCACGCCACTTCTTTATCGCCTCGTCGTACTCGGCGCGGACGCGCGGCCGTTCTTCGTCCCAAATCTTCGTGCGCTCAACCGTCGGCCTAAGATCGTCTGACGCGAGCAGGTATTCAACCGGCGTCCACGCTTCCGCTTGCGATCCGCCATACGAGGAATTGATCAAGCCGATCGGTACGTGCAGCTCGTTCTCTAATTCGACGCCGAAGTAATAACCAGCGGCGGAAAATTCTTTGACGCTCTGAGGTGAACACGCTCGCCAAGTAGCCAGAGGCGGCTTTGCGTGCTTGAAAGCGACTTGACGACTCACATTGAACAGGCGAATCAGCGGATGATTGGCGGAAGCGATTGCGGCTTCGCCATTTGCCGTTTCGCTTAACAGCCGTTGCATGTTTGATTGGCCCGCGACCAGCCAGACTTCGCCAACAAGGATGTCTTTCAATTCGATAGTGTTTTTCCCCAGGATGGTCATCGTCGCGGGCGTGGCGCTGGCGCGCATGGGATCGAGTTTGACCAGCCATTTACCATCCGCGGATGCGGTTGCCGCTTTCGATTGGCCTGCAAATGTGATGGTTACGCTTTCGCCCGGATCGGCTTGGCCCCAGATCGGAACTTTCTGATTTTGTTGGAGCACCATGCCGTCACTAAGGACGTCGGGCACCGAGACGTTTGCGCGCGCAGCGCTCGCTACGGCAAAAAGTGCGACGATGCTGAGCGCAAATTTGAAAATTGGTTTCATTGGATTACTACCACTCCTGCAGACTACTTTCCGACAGCCTTGCCCTTTGCCGAAAGGTAGTGATCGAAGGGTCCGCCTTTCAGAGTCTTCAGTCCAGCGACGACAAGCGACGCATTAAGCTCCGCTCCGCCTGGGCTGGTGTGCGTATGGTCGGGCCCAAAAAGGAGCTTAACTTTTTCTTCGCCTAACTGCTCGTACTTATCAGCGATGAGTTTTGTGATATCGATGAACTTCACACCTTGCGACTTCGCAATCTCCGCCGACCACTCGCCGTATTTTCCCGGCCCACGTTCGACGTGTCCATCTTTCCAAATGTTACGCACAGTCAGGGAGAGAACGATAGGTGTCGCACCTTTCGCTTTCGTCTCGGTGATCATCTTACGCATGTAC
>JAJPKD010000249.1 GCA_021323895.1 Acidobacteriota bacterium
AATCCTGTTAACTCGTTTGTGGGCGACATGTCTGCCAACGGTCGATTCATGGTGATCGAATCGAACGGCGATATCGCGACTGAGAAGACCGCGACCCGAAACAATCAGGACGGCAATCGCGAAATCTTTTTGTTCGATTACGCGCAGCGGCGCATTTTTCAAATCACCAACACGCGCAGCGTGCCGAAGCCTGCTGGCAGCCCGTCGCCTTCGCCATCGCCGAGCCCGAGTCCCAGCCCCAGTGTTTCGCCGAGTCCATCACCAACCGTTAGTCCGACGCCGCCCGTCGATGAACCTGCGAACACGCAGATCGAAATCAGCAACAATCGTCCGATGATTAGTCTCGAGCCGACGCTCTCGGGTGGGAACCGGACTTACACGATTGTGTTCAGTTCGAATGCGCCGACGCTGGGAACTTTTGACGGGACGACCGCGTCGGCAGCCGATGTCAGCGCGTTGGCCGCGGACGGCAATCAGGAAATCTGGACTTATCAATTTACCGTGGCAGACACGGCGACGCTTTCCAGCGGCGCCGAAGTTCCGTTTGCCGATCTGAGCGCCGGCACCTTCGGCCGCATCACGAACACTCCAGCTAGTCGTGTGCCTTCACCCGGATCGTCCAGCGTGGCGCCGTACATTGCCGACGACAATCGCGATGCGCAAATCAGCGACAACGGGCAGATCATCGCGTTTACCTCGACGGCGAATCTAGTGGGCACAGGCAACACGGATCGCAATCCGGAAATATTTATCTTCAATCGGAACACATCGGCGTTCACGCAAGTTACTACCACGACGACAACTTCGCTCAATAATCCGATCTTTAGTGACAACCCGTGTTTGAACAGCGATGGGTCTGTGATCGCGTTCACCTCGAATGCGAACCTGTTGGGTACGAATGATGACGGCGGGGGATTAAGTAACGCCGAGATCTATCTCGCGAATTTTAATGGAACGACGACTAGCGGGCTGCGTCAGGTCACCAAGACGAAGAATGGATTGCCGCAGCCGACCCCTGAGGTCAGCCCCGATCCATCAGCGTCAGCGAACGTGTTTACGTTCGGCCGGCGGTTGAGTCGCGACGGAAAATTTATTGCGTTCGAATCCATCGCCAGCGATCCCAAAGCCAATGGCGCGAACACGTTTTTCTACACTCCGTTTGTTTATGACGTAAGCGCGGACACTTTTGCGCAGATCGGCCCGCGCGCAACTTCGACGGCAATTGATCCGGTTTTGCATGCACCGGCGTTTACTGACTACGACGCTGCACTGCGGCCCGCTTCTGTGGTTTGGACTTCAGCGTTGAACTTCACCTCGAGCGGGACGATAGTCGCGGACTCGACGGGATTGAACCCCGGAAGCGTCGCGCAGTTCTTCTTAACTTCGATACCCGTGCAAACGAGTGGTCCGTTCGTGCGCTTGTCGAATTTTCCGGCGACGGGATTAGGCGTCACAGTTGTTACTAGTAATTCGCGTCGTCGCCTGGCGTTCTCGCGTCCGGCGGAACTGGGCGGCGGAAACGCGGACGCTTCGTCCGAAGTCTTCTATCAACTTTCACCGGCAATCACGACTGAATCAACTGCGACGTTGAGTCTGTTCACTGGCGCCAGCTTGATGCCTGTGCCGGTTGCCAGCGCTACCGCAACGCCGAGCAGCAGTCCATCGCCATCGCCCAGCCCGAGCCCAAGTCCTTCGCCGAGTCCATCCGTGAGTCCGAATGCGCCTCCGGTTGGATTAGCGGCGGGTGAATTAGCGGTCGCGCAGGCGAGCACGAGTCTCGCGCCTTCCGCGGCGACCGTCAGCAACGCCAATGCTTCGGAATCGAAACGCGCGCCGGCATTGCCGGTTGAGTTGAACGGCGTCTCAGTTGCCATCAACGGCGCAGCGTGTGGCTTGTATGCGGTGAGCAGCGGGCAAATCAAGTTCGTCGTGCCGATTGGTTTAGGTCCAGGCAGTTTCCCGATCGTCATCAACAATAACGGCACCGTGATTCGCGGTCAGCTTACGATCGTGGCCGCGCAGCCGGACATCTTCACGAGTACGAATGGTCCGGGTGGTAGGGCCGTCGTGTGCAATGCGACTAATTCAGCGGCTTGCACGGCCGAGCCATTCACGGTGACTACGAATAACGGGACGGGAACGCAGATCGCGACTGTTTTGCGCGTGTCACTGACGGGCGTGCGCTACGTTGCTCCATCAACGATCAATGTCACGATCGGTACGACGGCAATCGTTCCGACTATCAACACTAATACCGATCTGCCCGGCACGGACAACGTCACGCTGACTTTGCCATCAACGGTTAACACTGGAGATCTGCCCATCGTAGTTACTGTTGGAGTAGCTTCGAGCCGTGATGCGTCCACAGCGCCGCACATCACAATCAATGCCGGAGGATCGCCGATCCCGAATCCGATCGATACGACGGCGTTTTATGTTCGCCAGCAGTACCGCGATTTCCTGAATCGCGAACCCGACGCGGATGGTTACGCTTTCTGGCAGAATCAGATCAGCTCGTGTGGCGGCGACGCGCAGTGCATCGAGGTCAAGCGCATCAATGTTTCGGCCGCGTTCTTCCTGTCGATCGAATTCCAACAGACGGGTTACGAAGTCTATCGAACCTACAAAGCGGCTTACGGGAATTTGCAGAATGCGCCGGTGCCGCTGACGCGCGCTCAGTTCCTTACAGACACGGCGCAGATCGGCAACGGCGTAATCGTCAATCAGGGTAATTGGCAACAGACTCTGGAAACGAATACGGTCAATTACTTTGCCGCGTTTGTAACGAGACCTGAGTTCGTAAACAAATATCCGACCAGCCTGACGGCACAACAGTTCGTCGATCAACTCTACTTGAGTACTGGCCTGGCTTCGGGATCGGGGAACAATCGCACGGCGGCACTCAGCGAGGTGCAGGCTGCGCCCGCCGATAACGCTGCGCGTGCCCGTGCCCTGCGTCTGGTGGCCGACGATCAGATGCTCAGAAACCAGGAATTCAATCGCGCCTTTGTGTTGATGGAGTACTTCGGATACCTCCAGCGCAATCCCAACGATCCGCCGGATGGAAACTGGGACGGCTACAACTTCTGG
>JAJPKD010000256.1 GCA_021323895.1 Acidobacteriota bacterium
CCGCTGTACTTGCCGAACAGAACTCGATCTCCGACCTTCACGTCCAGGGTCTGACGGCTGCCGTCATCGCGATACTTGCCCTCGCCAACGGCGACGACTTCGCCTTCCTGTGGTTTCTCTTTAGCGGTATCGGGGATGATGATCCCGCCGCGAACTTGTTCGCCTTCTTCAATGCGGCGCACGATGACGCGGTCATGAAGCGGCCTGATGTTAACTGCCATAACTACTTTCTTGCTCCTCTCAGTCGATGAAAATTAGACACAACATTGCGGATGAAACTGCTCACTTCACTTATCCAGTTTTTGGCAATCTGTAAATGTGAGTGCTAGGAAAATATAAGAGACGTTAGCTCGGCTGTCAACCGGCCAATTTCCATTAGTTCGAGCGTCGGCTTGTTCCCCGCCATCCCGAATGGCTGTGGCAGTCCACATTGCCCTTTGCTTTGCTCTGGATTAGCTTGCTCACCATGCGGCGATGCTCAACAGAAGCTATGATTTTCCTAATAGTTCTCCTCGTCTTAACCAGTTGTTCGCGTCACGGCGCGGCTGAACCGTCCAGTTTTGGGCCGCCGAGGCCCGTACAGCAGACTCAGCTGCAATCTCAGGTCACTGAAATTGCGGCTACAGCCAAAGGCCATGTGGGGGTGTCTGCCATGGTCCTCGAAACCGGCGAAGTCCTCGCGTTGCTCAATGCGCAGGATCACTTTCCCATGCAGAGCGTTTACAAACTTCCCATTAGCATGGCAGTCCTGAAACACGTAGATGACGGAAAGTTGAAGCTCGAACAGAAGGTGTCAGTGACCACGCAGGATTTCGTTCGCATCGGCCAGCACAGTCCGATTCGCGATCGGCACCCAAAGGGAGCGGAGCTTAGCGTCACCGAGTTAATCAGGTTTGCGATCACTGAAAGCGATGGGACGGCCTCAGATGTTTTGATGAAAATCGCCGACGGGCCTGGAGCGATTCAGTCCTACCTGTCGGAGATCAAAGTCACTGACATGCGAATCGTTAATTCTGAAAAAGAGATCGGGCAGGATTGGCAGACACAATACAAAAACTGGTCTTCACCCGAAGCTGCGGTCGCATTGCTGCGCGCACTGCAAGAACGGCGTGGACTATCGGACGTAAGTCAGGCGCTGCTTTTGAACTACATGATCGAATCAACACCCGGAGCGAAGCGGTTGAAAGGTCTGCTCCCTGCAGGAACAATTGTCGCTCACGAGACGGGAACCTCGGGAACAGAGAAGGGAATTACCGCCGCGACCAACGACATTGGAATCATCACTCTGCCAAACGGCAAGCATCTCGCGATTGCGGTATTTGTGTCGGACTCTCCGGGAGACGAAGCGACGCGCGAAGAAGTAATCGCGAAGATTGCCAAAGCAGTCTTTGATTCAGTTAGCCGAACTTAGCCTGGGCAACCGAGCAAAGTTTGTCAGTGAGCCTTCCGGCCGCGACGCGATGAAATCGATTTAGCTTTGCGCCCATTCGCTCGATAGGCGTTGACACGTTTCGAAATCGTGTTGCGATGAATGCCGAGCGCCGTGGCGGTGTGAGAAATTCGTTTCTTATTTCACGTGAAAGCCTTCTCAATGTAAAGCTTCTCGAACTCTTCGAGCGCTTCATCGAGAAGAATGTGGCCATCGAGCATCTCTTCGATGACAGCTTCAAGGCGGGGGCGAATTTGCATCTGTTTGCTCTCGACTCAGAGACTCTCTCCGGTCATCAATTCGTAGGCTTCGAGATAGCGCGCCGTGGTTGCCTGGGCGATTTCGGGCGGCAGTTCGGGGCACGGCGGCTGCTTGTTCCATTTGATACTTTCCAAATAATCGCGCACGTATTGTTTGTCGAATGAAGGCTGCGATTTGCCAACTTCGTAACTGTCGATGGGCCAAAAGCGGGCCGAATCCGGCGTCAAGACTTCATCGATCAATGTGATTTCGCCGTTCTTGTCGCGCCCAAATTCGAACTTGGTGTCGGCGATGATAATGCCGCGTCCACGAGCGTAGTCAGCCGCTTCGCTAAACGCGCAGAGACACTTCGCGTAGATATTTCATAATGTCTCCACCCACAATTCCCGCCATTTGCGCTTCGCTGATGTTCTCGTCATGGCCGGTTTCGGCTTTGGTCGCCGGCGTGAAAATCGGCTCCGCGAGTTTTTCGGAGTCGCGCATTCATTCCGGCAACTTGTGCCCGCAAACTTCGCCAGTGCGCTGATAATCCTTCCAGCCCGAGCCGGAAAGATAACCGCGCACAACGCACTCGACGGGAAAAACTTCCGTGCGTTTCACGAGCATTGAGCGTCCGCGCAGCTCGTCAGCGTGCGTGCGCACAGCGTCGGGCATTTCATCGATGTCGGTGGTGATCAAGTGATTCGGAACGATATGCCCGAGCTTGGCGAACCAAAACCGCGAAAGCGCGGTCAGCACTTCGCCTTTTCTTTCTATCGGCGTGGGCGAAACGCTGTCGAAAGCCGAGATGCGATCAGTCGCGACAATCAAAAGTCGATCGGCATCGACTTCATAAACGTCGCGAACTTTGCCGCGTCTTAAGAGTTTGAGATCGGTGAAAGAAGTTTGGACTACCGGAGCTACTGAAGCCATCATGCGAACTCGAAAGATGAAAGTTTAGGTGAAGTTGCATCTTGCTTATTCGCTCGTGCGCTGTCAAGAAAGTGATCAAAATAAAACCGATCGATCGCGATGATGCAAGATCACAATCGATCGGCCGAAGACATTTAGCCACAGATGAACACAGATTACACAGATAAAGGACTCACTTATTAATCTGTGTCGATCAGTGTGTATCTGTGGCTGCTTGTTATGCCGTGGCCGATGCGCTCGCAGCGAGCGCTTCTTTCAATCGCCGAATCTGCGCCGCGTGATTGTGGGCGTGGGCGGCGTAAATCTTGAGCCAGTCTTCAGCCCCGTACGAGCCGCTTTCCGAATGCGTCCCCTCGCGCAGCCAGTCGGCATCGCTCATGAATTCAAAGAGCTGAGCGGAAGTTGCGCGTGCCGCTTTGAAAGCTTCTAACGACGGAGCGATTTCGCGCCGGTTGTAATTCAACCCCGAAGCATAGGCATCCTGGTCGTAGCCTTGGATCAGCGGATGATCCTCGACGAGCAAACGTCGCAGCCGCAGCCCGCTCGTCGTTTCGCTGTCGGCCAGGTGATGCACGATCTCCGCTGCGCTCCATTTGCCTTCAAGCGGATGGGCAGTCAGCAAATCCGGAGGAAAGTCCTTTAGCGCGGCAACGACTTCATCGTATCCGGCTTTGTATGTGGCAATAAGTTCTCGTCGTTCTTCAGTGGTCATCATTAGCTCCTTAGGATCGTTTCGGAAATCCGAGCATCAGCGAAGGCGCGTCAAATATCGAGACTGGCAAAGCGTTGTTTCCCCCCTGCCTAACGGTCGAGCACAGTGCGGAAACTACTCTTCTCGAAACGGGCAGGTCAAATGGTCGCGCAATAGTCTGATGCAACTAAGACCTGAAACCATACGACATTTGATTAAGTACAGTTCAAACAAAAGGACATGTGCGATGCCATTCTGCTCTGCTTATCGGCGATTTTCTTCTAACGCTCTTGCGATCCGAAGCTTGTCGCGCCTCTGGGAATAACGATTGCAGTGCAACGTAGCGGCTCTTCTCTTCCGCAATTAGGATTCGCAGAAGTTTCGAACTCGGCAAAGGAGAAATCGATATGGCAGAACGACAGGCAGAACACAGTCGCGTGGTGGTCGAAACACCAACAGCGAGACGCGAAGAAGTTCACACGGAAGCGGTTCGCTATCCCGAACGCAATGGTGTGTCGGGGACGGCGCTGGCCGCCATCGTCGTAGGGGTGATAGCGCTCGCGGCCATCATTATTCTTTTCGTGATGAACCAGCAAAATACCGCAAATGACACCGCGCAGCAGCAACCGCCGCAAACGATCGTGCAACAGCCTGCGCAACAACCTCCGGTGATCGTGCAACAGCCTGCGCCAGCCACGCAGCCTGCGCCGGTGATCATCAACGGTGCGCCTTCCTCGTCGGGTGGAGCGACCACGTCGAGCAGCGCCCCATCTGGTCCGGACGATTCAACCGTTCAGGCCGCGGTCGATAAAAAGTTGAGTGATGACCCGAGCCTTTCGGCGCTGGGCATAACGGTCACCGTGCTGAACGGCAAAGCGACTTTGATGGGCAGCGTTCATAGCCAAGCTGAAAAGAACCAAGTTGAGCGCGCCGTGCGCAGCGTAAAAGGAGTTAAGTCGATTGACAATCAAATCAACGTCCTGAATTCGTAGCGAACTTACCGTGTCCCTGGGCGCGTTTGGATTTTTTGTTCCGAACGCGCCCAGCCACCCCAGCATCGCGCCGGAGTACAAACTTCGGCGCGTTTTTGTTTGTAGCGTCTCAGCGTCTAAACTGTGCGGCGCGAAAGGAACAGAGATGGACGAGTTACCACGCACACCCCGCACGACGCTAAAGCGCTTGCCCAAGCGCGGCAGTCATGATCGCGAAGTTATCAATCAAATCCTGGATGAAGGCTTCATCTGTCACGTCGGTTTTGTCCTTGATGGCCCGCCTGTGGTTATTCCCACGGGTTACGCGCGCGTTGATAACCAACTCATCATTCACGGTTCGCAAGCCAGTCGAATGCTGCGCAATGTGGGTAAGGGAATCGATGTGTGCGTCACAGTCACGCTCATTGACGGACTTGTGCTGGCGCGTTCCGCGTTCCATCATTCGATGAACTATCGATCGGTCGTAGTCTTCGGCAATGCGTCAGTGATCGACGATCGCGAAGAAAAGATCGCGGCACTGACGGCTTTGTCTGAACACATCATTCGCGGTCGTTGGAAAGAGGTGCGCGAACCAAACGAAGCCGAGCTGCAACAGACAACAGTCTTGACCATGCCGATCGACGAAGCATCGGCAAAGATCCGCACCGGACCGCCGCTCGATGATGAAGAGGATTACGCGTTGCCAATTTGGGCCGGCGTGCTTCCTTTGCAACTATCAATCGGAGAGCCGTTACCTGATCCGAGATTGCCGGAAAACATGGATGTCCCTGAATGCGTTCGGAACTACTCGCGTTGACGATGCCCGCCGTTCGAGACGCTACGCCGTTTCGTAAATAACTTTCGATTTGTGAATCGCTCACCCCCCCGCATGATTCACTGTGCGTCTCTCAGAGCAACGTGGGCAACTATTCCGCAAGTCTCGCTATCAGAGACTCGTTCGCGTTCTCAAAACAATTCACTGAACTCGATTCCCGATGAATGACGAAGCCGGCATCCGGATCAAATTGCTGAAAGTCTTGACTCTGACGCTGCTGCGCGAACTCGAATATGCAGAGAGCGCTCACGCCAACTCGGCTCATCGATTCGACTTGCCGAGCGAAGTGCAGCGCTTCGAAGCGGAACTAATTCGCAGCGCGTTGGTAATCACCGATGGCTGCCAGCGGCAAGCAGCAAAAGTGCTTGGGATGAAAGTTACGACGCTGCACACCAAGGTTCGCCGTTACAGATTGACCTTAGAATCGCCGGCTCACGGATTCGAACCGGCTGACGAAGCTGCTCTGTCTTCTCCGAACTCTCGGAAACAATTACAAACCAACTCGTCAGACGTTCCGCAAAGCTGATACGCGATTCGGAACATCACGTTTGAGTCGTCGATCCGGCTTTCCGTTCAAAGTCCAAACCCCGCAACTTCCTTCTCTGAAAAATCTCGTCCGCCCAAAACGCTCGCGCGATCGTCTTTCGGATTTTGACTGCGAGAACAGTTGAGATGAAACAACTGCGCCGTCGATGGACCAACCGATCGGCATGCACTTTGCGCCTGCGAAAGGTGCGGCCGTCGATGTTGAGTTTGGTTGTTCCAACCTCGGAACACGGGGCCACAAAGTTATCCATCAGAGAAGAAAGGACAGCAACGAGCGATGAGAAATAAATTCCGAGTTTTGTATGCCTTGTTGGTCATCGTGGCTTTGGCTTGGGCCAGCCAGGCGTTGGGCCAAACCTCAACCACGGGATCGATTGAAGGCCGGATCATAGATCCAAACGGAGTGTCCGTGCGGGGCGCGACAGTAACCGTAAGCAGTCCCAATTTGATTTCCGCAAAGACGGCGACCACCAACGACGATGGTCGTTACCAGATTCTGGCGTTGCCTCCCGGCGAATACAAAGTCGAGATCGAAAGCTCCGGCTTCGGTAAGTTCGAGCAAGGGAGCGTAATCGTTAATCTCGGTCGCACCGCGAGTCTGGATGCGCAACTGCAACTGGCGACCGCAACGGCGAACGTGACAGTGACCGGCAGTGCCGCAGTTGACACGGCGCAGAACACCAGTGGTTCGAACGTCTCGACCGAGCAATTTTCAAATTTCCCGACGCAGCGCACCGTGCAGGGGCTTTACACGATCGCGCCGTCGGTTACCCGTTCCGGTTTGCGCGACGCCACGGGCCGCGATCGCGATCCTGGCGTGGCCGGATCGTCCGGGCCTGAGAACAATTACATTTTGGATGGCGTCAACACGACTGACCCAGCGTTTGGCGGATCCGGCGCCAACCTGCCGTTTGAATTTGTGCAGGAAGTCGAGATCAAAACCGGCGCTTATGGCGCTGAATATGGAAAATCCACCGGTGGAATTTTCAACGTCATCACCAAGAGCGGTGGAAATGAATTCCATGGCGACGTGTTCGGGTATGGAACTTCGAAGGGGTTGGTGCGGGCTGTCAAAAACTTTCCATTCACCGGATCGGCGGCCAACGGCTTTTCTGAAGTTGATATCGGCGGCGATATCGGTGGTCCGATCGTCAAAGACAAGCTTTGGTTCTTTGGCGCCTTCAATCCGCAGCGTCGCTCGAACTTTTTCCTGACGCAGACATTTCACTCGCCGGTCTCAAACAAGGTGACGGTGCCTTTCTATGCGGGAAAGATCACCTGGGCCTTGAACAGCAAGAACACGCTGACCGGTTCAACCTTCGGCGATTACACCAAAGTTGACGGCTTTCTCGCGGCTTATTCACTCGCTAACGTTCTGACTAACGTCAACGGATTCGGCGATGACATCAGGGCATTTGTCGGAGTCCAGGAATCGGGCGGCCAGAATTATGCGATGCGCCTGAACTCTACCATTCGAAATAATTTCATTGGCGAGTTTTCCGGTGGTCTCCACTTTCAGCGAAACAATGTGATCCCGACCGGAGTCGATCAACCGCTCATCCTCGACAACTTTTCCGTGTTGAGGGGTGGCCGCGTGTTGGCGCCAACGCAAACCGGCGTTGACTTTCAAACCGTGGCCAACGCAAATGGCGTGGTGAACACGACGGGCTTCATCGATTTCGTCGATGGCCGCGGCGGTTCACTCCAGCGCAACTTCAGTCGTGGTCCGGGCTTTGGTCTTTACACGGCGCAGGATCGAAACCGCTACGAGTTCAACGCTCACATGCAGAACATCGAGGGCAAGCACACGATCAAGTGGGGATTCGAGTGGTTTACCAATAAGTACAACATTGACACCGTGTCCAGCGGGCAGAACATTACTTACGCCAATCCGCTGGGTATCGCCTTCACGAACGGCGCGGATGTAAATCAAACCCACGGCTCGCGCATCACGAACAACTGGCTGGTCTGCACAGTGCGCAGTAACCAGATCGTTTGTCCAACCGCAGCCGGCACCCAGCGCGCCTCGGCGATTCCTGCGGCGACGTTGGCTTCGCTGGGCCTGACGGTCGGAGCAACCGGCGCCATCACGACTGCGGAAGCCTTCAACAATCCGTTCATCATTAGGAACACGACGCGCGTGCGCGACTTTGAATTGGTCGGCAAGACGAACACGAGCGCGGAGGCTTTCTATGTTCAGGATGATTACAAGTTCGCGCGGAACTGGCAGTTCAACATCGGCGCGCGCTGGGATTATCAACAAGCCTACAGCAACGATGGCACCACTTACGCGAAGTTCAATAACTTCTGGGACAACCTGGCGCCGCGCATTGGCCTGACCTGGGATTTCACCGGACAAGGCAAAGGTAAGTTCTACGCGAATTACGCGACGTTCATTGAAGTGCCTTTGCCGTTGGATGTGAACGTGCGCGCCGGCGGTGGCAACGTGCAAACTGACAAGCAGTTCAACGTCAATCGCCTGAATGCTCCAGCCAATGCGACGATCTCGGCCGGGTTCGGCCCGACGAATTTGGGATCGGCAGCAACGCCGCTTGATCCTGGCCTGAAACCGCAGAGCATCGGCGAATACAGCGCCGGTCTCGAATATGAAGTCACCAAGGACCTGACACTCGGCGCCCGCGGCGTCTATCGTCACATGAGAAATGTGATCGAGGACGGATCGTTCGACGACGGCAATAACTACTTCCTGTTCAATCCGGGAAGAAACGAGCCCGGAACGACGGAGCGGGCAGCCTGCCAGGGCGACGTTGCTACGGGTCGTCAGCCGCGCTGCTTCGGTTCAGCCGCGCGCTTCTACCGTGCTCTTGAGTTGACCGCTACCAAGCGATTCACGAAGAACTACCAGTTTATCGCTTCGTATGTCTTCTCGAGTTTGACGGGAAACTATGAAGGGCTGTTCCGCAACGACAACGGGCAAGCCGATCCGAACATCACTTCGTTGTTTGATCTGCAGAGCTTGCTCGACAACACGTATGGACGTTTGCCGAATGATCGGCCACATCAGTTCAAGTTCAACGGCAGCTATCGCACGCCGTGGCGCTTGATGATTAGCGGCAACTTCTATGCGCAGTCAGGCACGCCGTTCAGCCAACTGGTTGCGCATCCCGTGTACGGCAACAACCAGGGATTCGGTCTGCCGCGCGGCACCGCGATTGTGCCTGCGGTGGCTACGACGGACCCGGCATTCCCGAACAGGGTCGAAAGCGTCGGTTCGAACCGCACACCGAGGACGATGAATCTCGACCTCGGGTTCTACTATCCAATCAAACTTGGTGAGAAGCGCGAGATACGTCTGAGCGCGGATTGGTTCAATGTGTTCAATAGCCAGCGGGCGATCACTCTGGATCAAACTTTCACGATCAATAGCGGCGTGGCCGGCGTGCCGCCGGTGTCGAACCCGTTCTATGGATCGGCGCAGATCGTTCAGGCGCCTTCAGCCTGGCGTTTCGGAGCGAAGTTTAGCTTCTAACTTCACTACGGCTTGGCCGTAGTGAATCTAACTAGAAGGGGAGAGGATTCGATTTCAAGAATCGAGCCTCTCCCTTATTTGTGTCTTTATCGATGTCGGTGAAAATTAGAAAGGGATGATTTAGCGTTTGCGTGTGATTTCCCGCAGCCGTTCTTTGAGACGGGCTATGGAAGCTTCGGCCGTGGCCAGAGAGTCCTGCAGTCTGGGCCGCTTCCGACGAATGGTCTCCAGTTCCGCTGAAATCTTTTGCTTCTCGTCATTCAATCTGCGCGCGACGGCTTCGCGCTCCTCCTCGGGCCTCATCGAACCAACTCCGGCAAGTGACTGTTCAATTCGATCGCGTCGCAGTTGCGGTTCAATTTCATCCAGCCGCTTCTGCCAAGTAACTTCCTTTGCGGCCATGTCAATCAGTTCCTTGTGAATCGAGGCCGCGCGGTCTTCTTCCTTCATCAGCAAGTCACGGACGTAATCGATTTGCCGATATTTTTCGAGCTTCGCTACCAATTCTTTCAGTTCCGCCACTTGGGCGCTGAGTTCCTGGACCTGTCTTCGCAGACGCGCGATATGTTCGTCGGCTGGACTGATGTTTTCGGCCGCGGGCCTGTCCTTTGAGGACGCATCCTGCGCGATACTTGCCGGCACTGGCGCCCAGGCTAAGACCGCCAACCAGACGGCCATTTTCATGAACAGGACGAATGATCGAGGCCGCGATAAGCGTGATGTTTTGTGCACGGCGGTAGTCCTTTCAGCCATTGAAGCGTGATGTACGTTCCAACGCTGCGGACCACCGAGTGGTTCCGAAACGACGGAACCGTTTATGGAATTAATGAGATGAAAAGATTGGAGGCGGCGATCGGAATCGAACCGATGAATAAAGGTTTTGCAGACCTCTGCCTTACCACTTGGCTACGCCGCCAAAACGCGAGGATGAAAGATGAAGGCGGAAGAATGAAGAATCGCACGAGGTTCTCAGTTGTAGCCTTCAGCCGTGACCGCCATTAGCGGCAACAACACTGAAAACCAAAAACTGAAAAACGATTCTTCACGCTTCCGCCTTCGAATCTCTCGAATTTGGAGCGGGAGACGAGATTTGAACTCGCGACCCTCGCCTTGGCAAGGCGATGCTCTACCACTGAGCTACTCCCGCTTATCAAAGAAATTCGATTCTAATGATCGAGCGTGCGTTGTCAAGGAGACCTTTAGCCAGATCAAAGGTTTACGGTTGCGGCAGAGGCTTCGCCAAGATCCCGGCAATCAACTCATTCAATCCGGCGTCGGAGTTTTCATGACGGAACTTGTAGAAGTCCGTCAGCCGCGACAGCCACTGATTCTTCACAGCCTGCTGTTGCGGATCGTTGCCGGCCAAAGCGACCGCGCGCGCGTACGCGTCGATCACTTTGTCGAGGACCTTGTTGATATTCTCCAACGCGGCCTTACTTTCCGGACTTTCAGGCTGATTGCCGAAGCGCTTGCTGTAATCTTCCGAGAGGCGCTTGTACGGGCCGTTTTGGTAAGCGGCCGCCAGATAGAAGTAAGTTGACGCCGATTTCTTTCGATCGCTTTCGATGGTCGCGACTTTGTAGAAGATCTCGATAGCCGACTCCGGCTTGGGTTTCAGCGAATAAAAGCCAGAGGCGTAATACAAAGACGCCAGCACGTCTTCGCGATTCTTGAACGGCGCCCAGGTATCCGGCGACTTGCCGGATTCGATTAGCCGGATCGCTTTCTGCGCGTAACCCGCGGCCGCCTCGTTGAAAGTCTCGTTGCGAGTTTCGCTGGCGAACACCCCGCCATAGCCCAGAGCGATCAGCACCTTAACGTTATCGGGATCGTCGGCGAGTACCTGCCTCGCCAATCCGTACGCCTTCGCAAAATCTTTGGTCGTGAAGCTGCCGAGCAGTTGCTGTTCACGGTCGGCTTTCTCTGCGGCCAGCCGGCGCGTGCGCTCATCTTCTTCATAGGCCGAAATCCATGTCCGCAAGTAACGCGTGTATTGATCGTCTTCCTTGCCGTACTTGGCCATGTAGTCTTTGGCCGCCTGATAGGCGACCGCCGGATACGGTTCGCGATTATCGACAAACTTCCGATAGGTCGTGACTTTGTATTCATCGTCGGTTTCCTGAACAGGGGTGCCAGTGCGCGGTTGGGCCCGCAACGTCGAAGCCGTGAGCGCCAGAGCGAATCCAAAAAGCAAGGCGAGCAATGCGCGGTTTTTCATCTGAATCGAAAAGCCTCCAAAAGAAGTCGGTGCGTTAGATGCACTGATCCAACGAAACGTCTAATCGGGAATTGATTTTAGCAGAGAGCTGGGCGAGTGTCAGAAGCCCGACCGTAAGGGAAGGCAACTTTATTCAGCATTCCTGCCGTCCCTTACTCCCGGGCTTCTGAAACAGCGGCCGGTACATCGACGATTTCCCATGCAGCGCGATTGCGGAGTAGCGAAGACATCAGGGACGCGTGCAGCAAGTGGCCGCTTCGTTCCGCGCAAACCCGGCCGAGGATCGGCATCCCCAGCAGGGCCAGATCTCCGACGATGTCGAGAATTTTGTGGCGCACAAACGCGTCGGCAAAGCGCAAACCGGTTTCGTTCAGCATGCCGTGTTTCGTCAACACGATGGCATTATCGAGCGAACCGCCGCGAATCAGGTTGGCACGACGCAACGCCTCGACCTCTTCGATAAATCCAAACGTGCGGGCCGACGCAATGTCGCGCGCGAACGAGCCGTTTTCGAGAGTGACTTTGCGATGTTGCACGCCAATCAGCGGATGCGTGAAATCAATGGTGCAATCGATCTCGTAGGTTTCGGCGGGCTCCATAGTGATGCTTCGATTTCCAGACACTGCGGAGACCTTTTCGCGCACTAACAGGGCGCGCCGGGCCAGAGGCTGCTCGATCACGCCGACGCTTTCGATCATTTCGGCGAAAGCTTCAGACGATCCATCCATGATCGGCACTTCAAGGTTGTCCACTTCGATGTATGCGTTGTCGA
>JAJPKD010000011.1 GCA_021323895.1 Acidobacteriota bacterium
CCTTGAGTTCCTTGATCCCGCGAACAGCCTCGCGATTAAAAGGATCGGCACCCAAACCGTAGAACGTGTCGGTGCGAAAGGCGATGACGCCGCCGCGTTGGATTATTGTGACCGCCCGCTCGATCGATGCGTTCGTCTGCAAGAGGATCATCGCTATCGCGCCGACAGGCGCGAAATGTTTATAGCCCAACCGACCAGCCTTAACAAAATGCTCGGCGAGTAGTGCCGCGTACGCTACTCGCCGAGCAGAAATCTAAAGTGTCGTTTGGTTCTACAAACATCCGGCTCCTACGGAGCCGCGGTTATCAGTTGATCTTCACGCCGTAACCCAGCCCATCGCCGACCGCCACAACCTGTGCGCGCAACTGCGGATTAGTCACGAAGTATTGATTGAATTCACGGAGCGCTTCGGTTGAAGCCTTCTGATCGTCCGATCGGATTACGCCGGCGACTTGCCCGCCCCATAGCAGGTTGTCGCAAATCACAACGCCGCCGACTCGCAGCTTGGGCAGGGCCAGATCGAGATAGCCGCGATACTCCTCTTTGACGGCGTCGATGAAAAGGAGATCGAATGTTTCCGTCAGTTGCGGAATCACTTCCAACGCGTAGCCTTTATGAATATCAACCTGGTCGCGCAGTCCGGCGCGGGAATAATATCCTTCGGCCGCTGCAATCATTTCCTCGCTCGGATCGATTGTGACAACGCGACCGTCACTTCCCATGCCTCGCAAAAGGTGAATCACCGAATAACCAATGGCCATGCCGCATTCGAGCGCGCGCTGCGCCTTGATGGCCCGCGCCGTGATTTCGATGAACAAAGCAACTTCGCGATCGGCAATCGGCACGCGATGCTCGGCCGCGTAACTCTCCATCTCGGCGAGTAGTCCGTCGCTCGCCGGCAGAAGCTTATCGAGGTATTCCGCTTGATCGTGCTGGATGATGGCGTCGAGTTTAGCTTTCACCTGTCAGCTTTCCTTTGCATCGTTGTTGCCCACAGCCACATATCGCCGTCCCAATCCCAGCTCTCTCAGCTTGTGCTGCAATGACTGGCGGTGCATGCCAAGGACTGAGGCCGCACGCGTCACATTGCCGCCAGATTCTTCCAGGCAACGAGCGATGTAGCGCCGCTCAAATTCACGGCGGTCGTCACGAAAGTCAGACGTGTAGGGCACAACCAAATTTCCATTTGCTGAAACCTCAGACAATGACGTCGCCGCTTTCGCCTGGCCATTGATTTCGATCGCGTTCAGTTCGTCGCCCTCAGACATGATTGCGGCACGTTCGATGACGTTCTTCAGTTCGCGCACGTTCCCGGGCCAATCGTAATCAATCAGGCGTCGCAAAGCATCGCGGCCCAGCGCGCGTTCCGGCAGACCATGACGCTCCGCAGCCTGGCGCGCAAAGGTCATCGCCAGCAGCGGAATATCTTCACGTCGCTCGCGCAACGGCGCGATGTCAATCGTCACCACACGCAATCGATAGAAAAGATCCGCGCGAAAGTTCCCGTCCTCGATCTCTTCTTCCAAAGCGCGGTGCGTCGCGCTCACAATGCGCACATCAACGGGGATTGATTCGTCTCCGCCGAGCCTCTCGATGCGCCGATCTTCGAGCGCGCGCAGGAGTTTGGCCTGCACGTTCGCGCTCATGTCGCCGATCTCGTCCAGGAACAGCGTGCCGCCGTTGGCCTGCTCGAACTTGCCCTTGCGGCGTGCCGCAGCCCCCGTAAAAGCGCCCTTTTCATGGCCAAAAAGCTCAGATTCGATCAGTTCCGTCGGCAACGCCGCGCAGTTCACCGCAACGAAAGCGCCGTTACTTCGCGTCGAACTTCGTTCATGAAGTTCGCGCGCGACCAACTCTTTTCCAGTCCCCGACTCACCGCGGACCAATACAGTTGCGTCGGTGTCGGCGACCTTTTCGATCATCGCGCGCACTTGTTGCATCGCGGGCGAATTCCCCAGCAGGGCGCCTCGCTGTGAAGCTTCAATTTCGATGCCCCGGCGCAACAATTCATTTTCCCGACGCAGTTTGATCGTCTCGAATGCGTTCTTAACTACCAAACGCAGATCGTCAAGCTCGAACGGCTTCGAAAGATAATCGTACGCGCCGCTCTTCACGGCCTGCACAGCCAAACGTTCTGAGCCATGCGCTGTAATAATAATCACGAGCGGCGCTTCAGTCTGGTTTTGCTGACTGTCGTTTTGAAGTTCAGCGAGGAAGTCTAGTCCGCTGATGCCCGGCAGGTTTACATCCAACAGCAGTAGATCAAATTTCGTATCGCGCATCAACACGCGCGCGGCTTCGGCATTTTCGGCTTCGGCGATTTCGCCGCCGAAAGTTTCCAGCGCGCGGCGCATGCCATAGCGCGCGGCCTCTTCGTCATCAACTATTAATAATCGCAAGTCCTTCTCGTCCATTTCCGTCTGTGCAGTTTAATACAATGCGAGCCATGATGCCCGCCGCCCAGACTTTGTCCGAGAAGGCTCTTGCGTGTTCCGTGCCACAAGTAACGCAAATTGGAAATTTGCGAAAGGCCGAGGGGAGAGTCGCCGGAAAATTTAGTTTGCCGCGCGTTTCGCCGAAACCACGACGACGATCGCATCGCCCGACGGCCCCATGTAAAGCGTACCGGCGATGACCGGCGTGCCTTCGCGCATGCTGATGTCAGTTCGCAGGCCGAGCGACTCGTAATTTACGACCGGGAATGCCATGCCTGTCGATGCATTGGTTGGTCCAGCTTGTCCCGTGACGATCGGCACGCGGAGTCCAAACCGGAAACCGGTCATCCGTACGACGTCGCGATTATCTTCGGTCACCAACTTCACCAACGCGGTGAACTGACTAAATGTCGGATTATTGGTCATCGTTGACGTGGGCACGTAGAACGGACCGCCAACCCAACTGACGTCCAAGCTACCGTTGTTACGCACGCGGTTGAGAAACGTCCCCGACAAGCTGTAATGCTTGAATGAGAGCGATTCGCTCAGACGTTTCATAATTGGGTCAAGAACGGGCGGCGCCTTCTTCTCTTCGATATCCCGGTTCGTCGCCAGAATCAGATAGAGCTGCGTGTCGAGATTCGTGTCATCATCCCGCGCCGCAGCTCGCGCCGGTGAAGAGTCCTGGCCAAACGTCGCCGGCGCTATCGCCAGCGCGGCAAAACACATCATCAGACAAAAAAGTACACGATTGATCTTAGTTAGCATTAACTCGATCCTCCTTGAGTTGATTCGAAGTTGCGATTGCTCGCGGGCAGGATGGTTGCTCCTTTCGTCATCACGCAGCGCGCTGGAGAAAGTTCCGAACAAGTAGAGCAAGTTGTTAACTTGCGATCGCTTGGATGAGCGCAGGTTGCCAACTTGCGCTATTTGGGCAACCGCAACTCAAATCTCGCGCCGCGACCGTTTTGAGATACAAGACGTGCGGACCCGCCCGCTTCTTCCATGCGCTTGCGCACGATTGCCAAGCCGAGACCAGTGCCCCGTTGCCGCGTCGTAAAAAATGGTTCCCAAATCTTTGCGCGCACTTCCGGCGAGATCCCCGGGCCCGTATCTGAAACCGCTAACACCGTTTCGCTATCGTCTTTTGCGCATTCCAAGGTGATTGAACCACCTGCGGGAGTTGCTTGCAGCGCATTCAGCACCAGATTGGAAAGCGCGTCACGAATCGCACCAGTCTGCACTCCATCCAGTTGAACTCGCGCATCAATCGACGAACGCAGCTCGATCTGTCGCTCGGCCGCGTCGGCTCGAAATAGTCCGATCACGCTGCGAACCAGCTCGTCCGAACGCGCCGGCATTGCCGCTGGCGGCTTCTTACTGGCAAAGCTCAGCAGTTGCGTCACGCTCTTGCTCAGTCGATCGGTCTCGCCGACGATCAGGTTCAAATCGCGCGCGTGTTGTGCTTTCAATTGTTCGTCCTCGCTCATGACCTGCGCGATGGACTTGATCGCCGAAAGCGGGTTCTTCACTTCGTGCGCGACGGTCGCGGCCATCTGGCCCAATGCAGCCAGACGTTCGCCTTCAGCGAGCTTGCGCTCGAGTTGAATGTTGTCCTCGACCAGGCGGCAATCTTCGATCGCGATTCCGATTTGCCCGGCCAGCACTTCCAGTACCGCACTGACATCCGGAGTCAGCGCGCTCTTTGAAGCCTCGACCAGTAATTGACCCAGCTTTCGATCTTCGCGAGCGATTGGGTAACTGGCAGTATGCGGAATCTGACTCAAGTCTTCATCCCCGTCAAGGACGATCGTCACGCGCCGCAGCGACAAAGCGCTGGCGGTTTGAGATTCAATGCTCGCCAGGAGTTCGGAGAGTTTTGTGTGGCGACCGCTGTTGGCCGCGATCCGCGCAACGACGTCGCGATACAGCGCGGTCTCGCGCTCGAACAGCGAGCGAAAACTTTTCTCGAACCAGCCGCGCAGAGGCGCCGCGAGCAGCGTTAATGCCAGAATCAAAATCGCTTCGACGACGCCGGCGCGCAATCCATAACGCGCGTTGGCCCAATCGCCGATGCGACGAATCCCGTAAACGTACACGGCCAGCACCACAGCGGCGAACGTCGCGACGATCAGGCTCTCTTTGATGATGAGTTCCAGATATCGATAGCGATAAATGTAATAAGCGAGCAGCGCCGAAGGCAGGAGCGATCCCAGGTTCGCAAAAGTTTGCAGATATTGACCGGCGATAGTTCCCTTGCCCAAACCCAAACCCAGCGACGCCAAAATCAGAATCGCGATCGCCACAAACGAGCCGGCCAGCGTGCGCAGGATTCTGCGCTCACTGGTTGACGTCGCGCGCTGGGCCACCAGCAATTCGGTGATAGCCACGACCCCCAGCGAATAGACAATCCATGCCGCAAACGGCAGCACGTAGATCGACAGCTTCGCGATCATTGGCTGGTACGGACCAGTCCAAATCCGTGGCACGACGATGCCCAGAAACAAACACGGAATGTACGAGAGGTAGATACGAACGCGTTCGATGCGCGTCAACTCACGCGACTGCGAACTGGCCCACAGGTGAATGTGTACGTGCAGCAGCAGCGAGTAACAGGCAGTGATGCTGAAGACTGCAACCGTATTCGCAAGTCGTAGCGCAAAGTCCCAGCGCACGACATCGCCTCCGAGCAAACTGCGCAGCGTGATGACCAGATTGCCCGCGTGCCAGCCGACCATGCACACGCCGCGGCCGAGTAACAGCTTCTGAATTGCGACGACACCGAGGCGCTGCCGGAAAAGGAGATAGCCCATCCACAGCGGGAGCACTGCACCCAGACTGTAACCAATGAGTTGGAGGGCTTCGAGCAGGGTCATGCGATGTGAGGATACTACCGGAAGGGGATGTTACAGAACTACAAGCGGTAGCGAGCGAAATCAATGTTTTCTTTCCAAAGATTGGCGAGGAATTGGGCGCTGTGATACGTTTCGGCCATGCCAATGACAGAAGACGAGACTGTTTCTACCTCGGCGTTGTTTTCTTTATTCAGTTGAGCTGCCACACGGGAAGCCTTCATTTGCTTGATAGGTCAAATCGGACAGTAGTGGATAGCGAACTTCTTCATGGCTCTTTTGTCCTTTGTGATTCATCAGGTCCATCCTCTTTTTGTCTTACTCCGGATGCTACGGAACTCTTCAACAAATCCGTGGTCCTGTCGGTGATGCTTGGTAAATAGTCGTTGCTCCCGTGAGGCAGATACTCTGGTGGTTGTGAGTGTGTTAGAACCTCCGGTCGTAACGAGGAGCCGGAATCATTTTTCTTACGGGAAGAAGGCGAAAGATAAGGGTAAACCGTAAGGAACATCCCCACTAAAGAAATCAACACGCCGACGACGGTAATAATGTCCTCATGAACGAGCTTCTTGCCTACGATGCCAATTGCGGCGCCTATGAGCATTATGGCAAAGCCCCAAAGAACGAAACCATTTGCTCGTTGCCTTTCACTTTTAGAGCTAATTGCTGACGTGCCTTCCAAAAAAGATACAGTAACGGGTTCAGCAAGCGGCTGTGTAGTCATCTCCAATCTGGCTCCACAGGAGCGGCAAATTTCTGATCTGGCAGTCGTGGCGAGCCACATTTAGGGCAAGTCATTCTTGTGGGTTGATATCTCAGAATACTGAACAAGATACGAATACGTTTTGAACTAAGTTCCTATCAGGGATTAGGCCCGACGTCAGAGAAACTATGAAGCCGGTCTCCGCGCCGAGTGAGTTGGACTAGGAGGCCGCGATGGCGCAAGTTCTGCGAGGCCCGTTAGGGCCGACATATTTGTAGAAACATCGGAATCGAAAATGTCGCCCAGGCCCGTAGGGCCGACATAGATTATTTCCATCTCTTTCGATTTCGAGTTCAATAGATCAAAGCTATGCCGGCCCTACGGGCCTCGGATCAAATCGCGCTGCCTTTCTATAGATATGTCGGGCCTAGCGGCCCTTCAGATTTCACCGCTTGGCTCACCCCGGATCTGAGAGTTATCGTCTGTGCCCAACCAAACACCTTAGGGCCGCGGTCGCATCATGTTGGCAATTAGTTCGCGTGAAAGCTGCGTCAACGAGCCGCGTAGCGGCGCCAGAATTTAGCCCGCAGCGGTCCCCGCGCGAGCATCTCGCGTGAGGTGCTTGTGCGAGCGCAGCGAGCGTAAACCCTGGGATCATGTTTCTCTACTAAACCCGGCGCGGGCTTTAGCCCGCGAAAACCAAACCATTGCGTGGTTTCATCAACGCGCCTTGATCGCGTCGCTCCCGCTCGCAGTTCTGACACGCTTCGCGGGCGTAGTGACTGCGAGTAACTCGGTGAGGCAACTTGAAACGCCAGCCGGCGTGTCGTAAGGGAGCCCTACAAAGTCAATCAAGACTTTCGCAGGGACGGAGATCTTTGTGCCTGATTTCGTCTTTCATACCCGAGTTGTTGGGCGGAAACGCTAAAGGGCAAAGTTGTAGGTGAGCACGCCCTTGGCCTTCACTAGATGGCCCGCGACACGTACTGGTTTCAAGCGGGCCTGACACACGACCGTTTTCACAGACGCTTGAAGCAAGGGATGACCGCTGATAACTCGTGCCCAGACGACGTGTCCGGTTTCGTCAATGACGACAACTGCGACGACCGGTCCCGACAGCCCAACGCTTTTGGCGAGAGCAGGGTAGGGCGGTTTCGGAATATTGATTCCTCTCGAATTGAATCCACCAAAAGAAATCGTGCGAGGTGCGCGAACGTTTGGATCAAGGCACCTCTGGTCGGCAGATTGTTCCGTCGTCTGCGCGACCGACACGGCAGGCGTGACGAAGAGAACAAGTGCCAGCGTCGATAGCGTTAGTCGTGTCATGACTAATGAGACAAGTTAGATTGCAGAAAGTTCCGCCCAAAAACAATTTATGTGTCAGATAAAGCTAACGGTACCCAGTCGGCGGTATGATCGCTCAACTACTGGCCTGCCAACGTCAAAGTAATTTCCGTCCGGCGATTCTTTGCTCTACTTGCCACCGTTGTGTTTGGAGCGACCGGATTCGCCGCGCCCATGCCGCTGGCCTGGATGCGCGTGACATCGACGCCTGCCGCCGCCAATCTTTCCGACAACACGCGCGCGCGATCCTGTGTGAGCTGCTCCAATGCGGCCTGGTTACCGCCGTTGTCGGTGTAGGACTCGATCGTGATTTGGTAGTCAGGATTGTTCGCCAGCAAGGCGCCGATCTGATCGAGCTTGGCCGCTGACACGGGAACGAGTTTCGAAGAGCGCGGATTCAGCCAGAGCGATTCAGCCAGGACGAGCGTCATGCCGCGATTCGTGTCCCGGACTGTGAGAAATTTCGATAGCTGCTGTTTGAAATTTTCCGCCGCAGCTTTCTGATCGGCTGCGCGTTTCTCGGCGCTACGGCGCGCGTCCTCTGCTTGCTTCTCGCCTTCAATTCGCGCTAAACGCACCTTTGCATCTTCCGCGTCGGCGCGGACGGTCTGAATCTCATCGCGCAGTCGCGCAATCTCGGTGCGTGCATCGCGAAGCTGCTCAGTCGCGTTGACCGCATCACGTTCGGCCAACTCACGCGCGTGACGTTCGTTATTAAGCTCGGAGGTTAGCCGCGTGATTTCCTGATTGGCGCTATCAACGGACTTCTCGGCGTTCCGCACGGCCGCGTCGCGGCGCTCTAGTTCTTCGCGACGTTCGCGCGAAGCTTTTCGCACGAGTGCCATGTCTTCAGCTTTAGCGCCGCTGCTGATTGCCTGGCGCGCGAGGATATCGATCTCGCGTTCGGGCTGGCGCATGCGCAAAGCGCTTTCAGCTTGCTCTAAATCGGCTTCGGCAGCGCGCAACTCATTTGGCGCGTCGCGTTCAGCTCCGGCGAAGCGCGCGAGGTTGACCGCCTGCCTCGCGCCGAGCAAGGCCACCGGAATGTCTCGGAAATCCGATTCCGCCATCTGCGGCACGCGAGAGTCGCGAAAGTAGTCGCTCGTGTTACCGATGTACTGAATCTTTGAAGTTTCCAGTTGGGCGTCCTTGATGCGCGCCGGCGCCAGGTTCTCCATCACGACCATGCGACTGGGCGCGTGCACGAGGAAATGCGGCTCGGCAGTGACGATCAAAGCGAAAGTCTGCAAAGGTGTCGTCACGTCGATCTTCGAATCGACGATCATGCTGCCGCTGCGTTTGATTTCGCCGAGATTATCCACATGCCCGTCGGGCGAGATGGCCCACAGAACATAGGTCGTATAAATGCTGCCTAATTCGTAGGCGCGCGGCAGATTCTCGATATTCAATTCGACCCGCGTACCGCGGCGTCCCTGGCGTCTGACTTTGGCTGTGCCTTTCAAACGTGGCAGGCGAGTGGTGCCGTGAAACGGAACGTCTATCGTCTGGTCCAGCGGATAAGTAATCGCCGTCGTCGTTCGCATCGCATCGTTTTGGCCGAATGCGAGTGAACTGAAAATCAGGGCGAGGACCATTGCCAGCATCGAAGAACTAAATCTTTTCATCTGCACACTCCCTAGCGAAGTAGTAACGCGCGTTGACGGCAACGCCTGCTCTCTTGATGCGCCGCGACAAATCATTGTTGCCGAACGAGCTTAAAAGAGGCAAGTTTTGACACTGCGGGGAACCAGGCTATTTCTTCAACGAGCGCTCATATTCCCTGGTGCGGCGGTCCTGAGCGAACTGAATGACGAAGAGAGTAAGGGCGGCGAAGAGAGCGACATGCACCATCCCGCTTTTGTGCAGCAGGAATTTGAGAACGAACCAAATAACAAGTATGAGACTTCCCGTAAACCAGAGCATTCAATGATTCCGTTGTCGAAATTGGTATGCGCTATTGTAAGGGTTGGCGTGCGCGAGGTCGAATCTCAGCGAGAAAAACTGATAGCGCGAAGACCGGTGCGAGATGAATCGCTGGCAATCACCAGCGCACTGGCGCCGAGAGGAATGGCTACGACTGAACGAGACGCACCGAGTTTTGCGTGGTTCGCGATCGGAGTCGCGGCGCTTGCGTCCTTCCAGATGGTTGCTCCGTCGCGGCCCGATAGTGCCGTGATGAAAAGCTGATTCCCGGTTACAAAGATATCGGGAGTGTGATCCTTGTTAACGTCAGCAAACGCGAATGCGCCACCATCGGCATCAGCCGCAACGTCCCAGAGAATTCGACCATTCGCCGCCGTCACTGCGAGCACGTGACCTCGTGCAGTCGTCATGATCACTTCGGGATTTCCGTCGCCGTCAAGATCCTGCGCCGACAACACGCCGCGCGGCGCATCGTTGT
Organism: Acidobacteriota bacterium; assembly: GCA_021323895.1. Classification (GTDB taxonomy): domain Bacteria; phylum Acidobacteriota; class Blastocatellia; order Pyrinomonadales; family Pyrinomonadaceae; genus UBA11740. The sequence goes on from JAJPKD010000011.1 coordinate 9,736, forward strand.
TCAGCGCAACCCGTCCCAACGGCCGGAGATCGTCCGCATTGAGCGCCGTCAGTCCCCCGCGCGTTCCCACCAACACCAGATTCGCCGTGGCGGTCCTGAGGAAAAGTGGCGCGGTAGTGGCTGCGCTGCCGGCATCACCAGATTTCATCAACGCGCCGCTGAGATCGCGAATCTCAACCCGACCGGTATCGTACGCCAGCGCGAAGTCGTTTTGATTCGGCAACGCTGACGGCGCGCCGATGACGCGTCCGGGCAGATTGAGCTGAGTGACAACTCGCCCGACACGCGCATCAACGATCAGCAAACGCTGCAGCGAACTATCGACAAGAACTAGATTGGAGAAACTCTCCGCAATTCCATACGCTACAACGAACGGCAGATCAATTTGACATAGCTCGCGACCGGTTGCGCCATCGACTCCGCTCATCGTGGCGCCCGAAAACAGAATTACGTCATCGGTTCGCCGGCGTGACGAAACAATGATCGGTGGTGGCGGCGAAGCGGATCGAGAAATCATTCGCGGCCTGATGCTCCACAGCGCCACACCTGTCATGGCATCGAGCGCGTAAGTAACGCCATCGCTGTTCGTTCCCACTACGTCGAACTTTTCAGGCGAGCGAAGATGCGCCAACACGGGTTGAGCGATGTAGCCAACTACGGCGCGCCATCCGCCACTCGCCTTGATTGAGCTGGGATTAATTGGCGGCTGCGGGCCAACGTTTTCACGTTGCGCAGTTACCTCGACCACTCCCGCCGAAGAAAAATCTCCGAGCGTGTTCGTCAACGCCGCGATACGCCAGAAGTATCGACCCGGCGGCAGGTCGTTAACAGTTGCTTCATTTCCGTTGATGACTCGATCAAAGACGATGTCTCGAAATGAACTATCGTTGGCAAGCTGCAGGCGATAACGGAAAACTCCCGGGCGCGCGCCCCAACGCAGACTCACGGTAGTCTTCACTTGTGAAGACCCCTGCGCGTACAGAGTGAATTGCGCGGAGCTACCGCTCAGCGCCATCAGCGCCACCAACAGCAGGCCCCGGACATACTTCGAGCAGACCATCGTCAAGCACAAATAAACGACGAATAGCGCATTCTTCCTTGTAATGTCTGGGGTTTTAGGGATTTTCGTTCAGCTTGTATCCGGCGCCGCGCACGGTCAGGACGTAATGCGGATTCTTCGGATCGGATTCAAGTTTCTTACGCAGACGATTTATGTGCGGATCGATGTTGCGCTGGTAGCCTTCGTATTCCGTGCTCCAAACGCGGTCGAGCAAATCGTTGCGCGACCAGGCGCGCCCGGGCTCCGAAGCCAGCAACTCTAAAATCTGAAACTCCAACGGCGTGAGATCGATCCTCTCACCTGCGCGCGAGACCTCGTGCCGCCGCCGGTCCACAACCAGATCGCCAATCTCCAAACGCTCTTCATCGCCGTTCTGCTTGCCGCCCGAACGGCGTCGCAGCAAGGCTTCGATGCGATACTCCAGCTCGCGCGGACTGAATGGCTTTGCCAGGTAATCGTCCGCGCCGGCTTCGAAGCCCGCGACCTTGTCATCGAGCAGATCGTGGGCGGTGAGAAATAGCGCTGGCGTATCAACGCCGCGATCGCGGAGCTTCTTCAACAATTCCAGGCCGGACATTTCGGGCATCGCGACATCCAGGATGAAACAGTCAAACCGCTCAGTCGTTGCCGCCTGCAACGCAACGGCGCCGCTCTCCTTTTCCGCCACGTCAAACCCCAGCCGGCGAAAATATTCGGCCAGCAGCGTGCGCATCTCAGCATCGTCATCGACGATCATCAACTTCTTGGAATTATTCGGTGTCTGTTCGGGATCCACGGTCATTTTCCTTAAATCACTCAAACCTGCGTTGCTTGCGACGAACTGATTCAGGCCCGAGCAGCGAATGCTAAATCTAGAAATGCCAAGGGGTTCGCTCTAAGTATGTCAAGGCCTGCGCCTTGACGTCAAACGATTTGCCTCAGTATATTGCCAGTTCGTCATCGTGCGCCGGGCGTTTCACACCTTCCCGATTAACGATCGAAGAATCGATTCAAGATGCGCGATCTTCGGCGGCTGCTAAAATATCTACTGCCTCACACCGGTTCCTTCATCATAGCCACCATCGCCATGGTTGTGGTGGGTCTGCTGGAAAGCGCCACCGGAGCGCTGATCGTTCCCATTTTTGATCAGGTCTTCGCACGTCCGGGAAATAGTCAGCGCAGTGCGACTCTCTTCGGTCTTCAACATTTAATCCCGCCTTCAGGATTGGCCGCCTGGCGCACTGTGGCGCTGCTGCTGATCGTTTTCACCATCGTCAAAGGCATTGCCGATTACGCCTCGACATACCTGATGGCTTATATCGGACAGTCAGCAGTCCTCAAACTTCGTCAGGATCTCTATAGCCACCTGCTCGCACAATCGGCGGCTTTTTTTGAACGTCACCGAACCAACTATTTAGTTTCGCGTTTGATCTCCAGCGCGGTGGCGATCGAAACCGCAGTCGCATCGACGCTGCGAGACTTGCTGAATGAGAGCTTTACGCTAATCTTTTTTCTCGGCGCTTCGTTTTACTACAACTGGCGGCTGACGCTCGGGTCGCTGCTTATTATGCCGCCGGTCGCGGGCTTGACGATCAAATTTGGCACCGCGCTGCGGAAGCTCGCCCGCGAATCGTATGAGGGGTACAAGCGGCTGACTGACACGGCGCAGGAGGCACTGGCGAACCAGCAGATCGTGAAAGCGTACCGAGGCGAAGAACGTGAACGCAACCGTTTCACTCGCGTCGCGGACCGCATCCTCCACGCGAATTTGCGTTCCGCGAGCATCTCGGGAATGTCGCCGCCGATCATTGAATTCATCGGAGTGCTCTTCGTGGCGGCGCTTCTATTTTTCGCCGAACGCGAAATCCGGCTCGGACGAATGAACGTCGCGCAGTTTGTCACTTTTCTTTTCTTTCTGTTTCGCAGCTACGATCCAATGCGGAAACTGTCGCGACTGCAGAATTCGATGGAGCAGGCATTGGGCGCCGCGCAGCACGTCTTCGAAGTAATGGACGAGCACATCCAACTCGCCGAAAGGCCAAACGCGATCAGTTTGCCGCAGCTTCGTAGCGAGATTGAATTTCGCGACGTTCATTTCGGTTATGGCGATGAAACGCGCGCGGTCCTTCGGGGCGTGAGCCTGACCGTTCCGCAGGGCAAGATGGTCGCGCTGGTCGGCGAATCGGGCGGGGGAAAATCGACGCTGACAAAATTGTTGCCGCGGTTTCACGATCCAACCGCGGGAGAAGTGCTCTGGGACGGCATCGATCTTCGCGATGCAACGTTGAGCAGCCTGCGGAGACAGATAGCGCTGGTGACGCAGGAAACAGTTCTCTTCAACGACACGGTGCGATATAACATTTCGTACGGCCGACCCGAAGCAAGCGACCAGGAGATCCAGGACGCGGCCCGCACCGCTTTCGCACATGACTTTATTTCCGAATTGCCGAATGGTTACGACACGGTCATCGGCGAGCGCGGCATCTTTCTTTCGGGCGGCCAGCGGCAGCGCATCGCGATTGCGCGCGCAGTCTTGATCGATGCGCCGGTTTTGATTCTTGATGAGGCCACGTCCGCGCTGGATGCTGAATCCGAGGCGCTGGTCCAACGCGCGATTGCGAACCTGATCAAGGATCGCACAACGATCGTCATCGCGCACCGCTTGTCAACAGTTCGTCGTGCGGACTTGATCGTCGTGATGGAGGCTGGCCGGATCATCGAACAAGGCACGCATTCAGAGCTGCTCGCGCGCGGCGGCCAGTATCAGCGGCTGTACGAGTTGCAGTTTGCTGATGAAGAAGAAGAGCTGTCAGTTGTCAGTGGTCAGTAGTCCTTCGCAAATAAATGAACCGACCACTGACCACCGGCAACTGACTACTGACAAACATGAAATCAATGACTGGATTTGGTCGAGGTTCCGCGACCGGCGAAGACTTCAAAGTCGGCGTCGAGATTAAGACTGTCAACAATCGCTACCTCGATATTCATCTGCGGTTCGGCCAGGAGTTGAGCCCGCTCGAGATGAACATTCGCAAGCTTATCAGCGGGCGATTGTCGCGCGGGCGTGTCGATTTGAACATCAACTTCGAACGCACTGGCGCAGCCAACTACGAAATCAATCGGGCACTGATCGGCGGTTACATCAAAGCTCTGCGCGACATTCAGACCGAATTTCAGTTGACGGGTGACATTGATATCAATACCGTGACGCGCCTCCCCGGAGCGATGGCTACTGCTCGCAATGGCCTCGACGAAACGACAACGGCGGGAATCGAACAGGCCGTGAATGCCGCGCTCGACGACCTTGAGCAGATGCGGGCCAGCGAAGGCGCGGCCCTCGCAGAGGAGATGCGTGTACGGCTCGCGAAAATCGAGTCCGAAGTTCCAATCATTGAAAACGCTGCGGAAGGTTTAGTCGATGCCTATCGTCAACGGCTGCAAAAGCGAATCAACGAGTTGGTCAACCGCGGCAATCCAACCATTGAGTTGGACGCCGGTCGACTAGCCCAGGAAGTTGCCTATCTGGCGGATCGCAGCGACGTCACTGAAGAACTCACGCGGCTGCGCAGTCGCGTTGAGCAATTCCGCGTGGCGATCGAGAGCGCCGGCGAAATCGGCAAGCGCTTGGATTTCCTTTTGCAGGAATTGAATCGCGAAGCGAACACCGTGCTTTCAAAATCAACTGAGGTCTCGATCAAAGACGCGGGCCTGGCGATCAAGGCTGAGGTTGAGAAACTGCGTGAACAAGTGCAGAATGTTGAATGAGCTGACGAAAACCGAAAGTTCAGATGCGATCAGCAGCGCCAGCCGTGGGATGCTGATCGTCGTTAGCTCGCCATCCGGCGGCGGCAAAGGCACGCTAATCGATCGAGTTTTGAAAACTGTACCGGGCGTCAACTTCTCGGTCTCGTACACGACGCGAGCGCCGCGCGGGACCGAACAAGACGGTCGCGAATATTTTTTCGTTGATCGGCCCACGTTCGAAGCCATGATCGAACGCGGCGAGTTCCTTGAATGGGCCAACGTTTATGGCCATCTGTACGGCACCAGCGCGAAGCAGGTCGCAGCTGAACGCGCCGCCGGCCACGACATCATTCTCGAGATTGATGTGCAGGGCGCGGAAAGCATTCGGCACAAAGTATCGGACGCGGTTTCGGTTTTTATTCTGCCGCCGTCGTTTGAGTTGCTGCGCGAGCGTCTGGTGAAGCGCGCTACAGATTCGGTAGAGGACTTGGAAAAGCGTCTGCACGGCGCGCCGTCGGAAGTCTCGCGGTACAAGTTTTTTCAGTACGTGATACTCAACGACGACATCAATCGCGCTTCGCAGCAATTGGCTTCAGTGATTTACGCCGAGCGGGCGCGACGAGAACGGCAAGAGGCCTCGCTCCGAGACGCGTTGGAAGACTTTGGGGCCGCGACCGCACAGGAAGCAAGAGCAACTGGATCAAAGAACCAAATCTGATTGTGAGTAACTTATCCGGTTCTCCCTCTGTGTTTCCTCTGTGGTAATTTCGAGTTTGATTTGATAGGAGATTATTTAGACGATTATGCCTGAACAACAATTAGACGAACTTACCGAACAAGCACCACCACCGGAAATCGATTCGAAGTATCGCTTGATTATTTTGGCGGCCAAGCGCAGCAAGCAGCTTCAACGCGGGGCGCGTCCACGCATCGAGATCGACCAAACCAAACACAAGCCGACGCGCATCGCTCTGGAAGAAGTGATCCAAGGCACCATCCATTTTCACACCAAGATCGACGGGGACGAAGCAGCCGCGGAAGCTTCATAACGAAGCTCGGTAACTTCAGTCGTCTTAAACTCTTCAGCTAAACGTGAGTTCTGACGCCATGCAGCGAGCCGCCATCATCAAACGCGGCCGTCTGCTGGAATACCTCACGATCTTCTGGAATTCGCTGGAGGCAATTCTCTCAATCGGCGCGGGCGTCTTTGCAGGCAGCGTCGCGCTCGTCGGGTTTGGCTTTGATTCGTTGATCGAGGTTTCATCGGGCGCCGCCTTGCTTTGGCGATTGCACCTCGACGCGCCTGAGCGTCGCGAACGATCCGAACAGATCGCTCTCAAGCTTGTCGGTATCTGCTTTCTCTTGCTGGCTGCGTACGTGGCCTTTGACGCTCTCAAGTCCCTGCTCAAGCACGAAGCGCCCCGCGCGAGCTACCTCGGAATCACCATCGCCGCATTGTCGCTGGTATTGATGCCTTACCTGGCACGAGCGAAACGCCGCGTGGCCGCCTCGATCAACAGCCGCGCCATGGTCGCCGATTCACGGCAAACGGACCTTTGCGCTTATCTCTCTGCAATCCTGCTCGGCGGCTTGCTACTGAATGCAACGTTGGGGTGGTGGTGGGCTGATCCCGTAGCGGCTTTGGTGATGGTGCCGATCATTATCAAAGAAGGCGTCGAAGCGCTTCGCGGCGAGAAGTGCGATGATTGTCATTAGTGAGCTAAGAATTCGCGCATCGCCGCCACTCCGCCCAGATCTCACATCCCTTTGTAATCAGGACCACCGCCGCCTTCGGGTGTTACCCAGTTAATTATCTGGTAAGGATCCATGATGTCGCACGTCTTGCAGTGCACACAGTTGGAGAAGTTGATCTGTAACTGACGCTCGGTACGCACGCCTCCGGCGTGCCCGTTATCATGCAGGCCAGAGGCCTGCGTACCCACTTCAACCATTTCGTAAACAGCCGCGGGACAGAAGCGCTGGCAGGGATTGCCGTACTCCTCCGCGCAACGCGTTGAGCAAATGTTTGTGTCGAGAACATGCAAGTGTGCCGGCTGATCTTCATCGTGGCCGACTGAGGCGTGATAGACATCGGTGACTTTGTTGAAAGTTAACTGGCCGTCGAACTTGAAATCCTGGTAGCGCTGGGCCACGCCATCACCGTGATAGCCGTAAGCCGAAAGCTTCCGCATCGCTTCATGGCCCGCTTCCTGATGATCTCGATCGAGAATGCCCCACGCGCGTCCGCCGCTGATGTACTGCAAGCCCGCATTCGCCATGCCCAGCCAGCGCCCATGCCGAAAGCCCGCATGAAAATTCCGATAGCGACGCAACTCAGGCGTGATCCAACTCTCTTTCACTTTGGTTTCATAATTCCGCAAAGTGTCTGCTGAATAATCTTCCGCCAGCAGGGCTTCAAAGATCGTCTCGGCGGCGAGCATGCCGCTCTTGATCGCCGAATGAATTCCCTTCAGCCGCGCAGCATTCAAGAAACCCGCGCTGTCGCCAACAATCAGCACGCCATCCGCGTACATCTTTGGCATCGCGTGCCAGCCGCCGGCGGCGATCGCTTTCGCGCCGTAGCGAATCATCTTGCCGCCTTCGAGCAGCTTCGCAATGAATGGATGCGATTTGTATTTCTGAAATTCAGCGTGCGGATCGATCAAAGGATCGCGATAATCCAGCCCAGTCACGTAACCAATATTCAGCACGCGGTTTTGCATGCCGTAAATCCAACCACCGCCATACGTCCACTGGTCGGAAGGAAAGCCGAGACTGTGCGTAACACGACCGGCCGGATAACGATCGTCCGGCAACTCCCAAAGCTCTTTTACGCCCAGACTATAAACCTGCGGCTCGCGACCTTCGTCGAGACCGAGTCGCTGCACCAACTTCTTCGTCAGCGAACCGCGCACGCCCTCACCCAGCACCGTAACCTTCGCCAGCAAATCCACGCCGGGTTCATAATTCGCTTTCTGCTTCCCTTCCTTGTCGATGCCTTTGTCGCCCGTGCGCACGCCGACGACGCGATCGTTTTCATCGTAGAGCATCTCAGCGCCGGGAAATTCGGGGAAGATGTTGACGCCCGCGGCTTCGCACTGTTCGCCGAGCCACGCCGTCAAGCGATTCAGCGAAACGATGTAGTAACCGTGATTGTTGAGCGGCGGCGGATTGATGGGCGAGCGAATCGCGCGCTTCGAGGTCAGGTAGTAGAAGAAGTCCTCTTTGACTTCGGATTCCAGCGGCGCGCCTCTTTCTTTGAAATCGGGAATGAGTTCGGCCAGACCTTTCGGATCCATGACCGCGCCGGACAGGTTGTGCGCGCCGACATACGAGCCTTTTTCGATTACGGCGATCTGAATCTCGCCGAGCTTAGCGCCGCGGCCTTCCCTCTTTGCCTTTTCGACCAGATTCGCGAGATGCAGCGCACCGCTCAGATTCGCCGGGCCAGCCCCAACGAAAACAACATCCATTTCCAAACTTTCACGTTCCATAAGCAATGCCCGCCCGCTACCGCAGGCGGTTCTGACAGATTTCAAAATGAATGACCATTCAGTTTGCGAGAGTATAGCAGAAGAATTGGCTGTTGGGTGTTGGCTGTAGTTGGATCCTAACCTTTATCTACTGTGCGACGTTCGGCGATTTGATCGATTGATGTAAACTGACGCCGTCGTTACGCAATACGAAACCATAACAGCTCGATTAACCTGACGCCGGACCTGCCCGCCAGCCCGGCAACACTACGGAGTAAATAATGACGGCCCGATCAATCAAAGCCCTGCTCGCACTCGCCCTAATCTTTTTTGTTTCTTTCCTGCTGCCGCGCGGAACGAAAGCATGCGGCCCGTTTTTTACGGATACGATCTTCATTTTCACGAAGCATCCGGATTTTCCGCTCGAGAAATACACGGCAGGCAGACTAGGCGTCATCAATCCGTCGTGGGCCCGCTCATATCTCGTGGTGGCTTATCGCACATTGTCGAATGCGCCGCTAAGCGACAGCGAGGCGAAAGCCTTGAAGAGCCTTTGGGACGATCGTCTGAATCTCGACGATCATTACGACGATTCCGGCAACAAGAGCTGGATCGAAGCGCGCAAAAAAGTGCCGGGCGCGACGGCCATCACCGACGTGCAGGCTTATCGCAATCGCGAGAAGCCACACGAGTACGAAGAGTTTCTCAACTGCCAGCAGGATGCGTTTCGCAACGCGACCGCGACGTTGGATGAGCGGATCAAGAAATACGGCGCGGAAAGCAATCAGGTGCGCGAATGGCTCGCGGCGCAGGACGTTGTCTTTGGCAACTGCCACGAAGGCAATCGCATTCCTGAAGCGACGGCGGACCAGGATCAGTTGATTCGCGACGATCGTGCTTATCAAATTGCCGCCGCAAATTTTTACGGCACCAATTTCGATCAAGCGAAAGAACAGTTCGACGCGATCGCCAAAGACAAGAACTCGCCTTATCGAATCGTCGCGCCATACCTCGCCGCGCGCGCGATGCTGCGCAAAGGTAGCTTCGCCGAAAAGGAAGAAGATGGGCGATCCGCGTTGGCTGATGCGGAAAAACGACTGAACGCAATTGTGAAGGACAGCTCGCTGCAGCTTTCTCACCATGCGGCGACGCGTCTCCTTAATCTGACGCGCGTTCGTCTGCACCCAGAGGAAAAGCTTCACGAACTCGCGCATGAAATCGTCAAGAAAGATGCGAGCGGAGACTTCAAACAGGCAGTTTGGGATTACACCGTTTTGATGGACAAGTATCTCGACGTCGAAGACGAAGAGGCGAAGAAGAAGCAAGTGCCCGCGAGTCTATCGAGCGACGATCTTACCGATTGGATTATGACCGTCGAAAAAGACGCGGACAATTCAGCGGCGCATGGCTTTGATCGTTGGGAGAAAACGAAATCGACAACCTAGTTCGTCGCCGCGCTGATAACCGCCAGTGGCAAGCAAGCCAAGCTCGATGAGCTACTGAAGGCCGCGGCGGCAGTTCCGCCGTCCTCACCTGCGTTTCCGACAGTTGTCTTTCATCACGCACGCCTGTTGATGGAAGCGAACCGAAGTACTGAAGCGCAAGTGTTGCTCGACAACGCGCTCGCCAGTGACCGTTCGGAAATGAACGCGTCGGCGATCAATTCCCTCTTGAGCATGCGCATGTTGCTCGCAGATAACCTGTCGCAATTTCTGACCAGCGCGCAACGGATTCCGGCAGCCTTCAGCGAAAACAGCGATGGCCGCGAGATGCCGACCGACGAAAAGGATGCTGAAGAAATTGCCAAGGGTTCGAAATACTTTTTCGATCTCGACGCGGCAAACATTTTCAACAAGGCCATGCCGGTTGCCATCATGAAAGATGCTGCTTTGAGCAAACTCCTCGCGCCGAACCTGCGGCGTGACGTGGCGCAAGCGGCGTTCTTGCGGGCGGCCTTGCTCGATGATCGAGCTTCCGCGATGGCTGCCGCGCCGGTTCTTCAGGAGTTGTATCCGCAAGTGAAGGAATTTGTGACTGCCTATGAGCGCGCGGCCACGCCCGACGCGCGAAGATTCGCAGCGGCGTTTTTGGCGTTGAAGAATCCCGGGCTGCGTCCTTTCGTTTCAACGGGGGTCGGCAGAACAACGGCTGTCGATGACGTTGATTCGTATCGTGATAACTATTGGTGTACTGAGCCGCCTCCGCCAATCGGCGAGCCTTACTCAGAAGAGCAAAAGCCGAAACCGATCGTTGCTCCCGATTTCCTGAAATCCTCGCAAGCGGTTGCGGAAAAACAATTCGCCGCCATTCAGGCACTCGACACGGCGCCGAACTTTCTCTGCCGAACTGCCATTGATTGGGCGAACAAAAATCCTGCCGACCCCCGCGCGCCTGAGGCTTTGCACCTGGCGGTGCGTTCAACTCGCTATGGCTGCACCAATGAAGAAACCGGCAAGTGGTCCAAGGCCGCGTTCGATCTGCTGCATCGCAAATACCCCAACACCGTCTGGGCCAAGAACACAAAGTACTGGTTCAAAGGATAGCGCGAGGTCTGCTTGGCTGATCACAAATATACGAACAAGTTAATCAACGAAACCAGCCCTTACCTGCTGCAACACGCGCACAACCCCGTGGAATGGTATCCGTGGGGCGAAGAAGCCCTCGCGAAAGCGCGCGAAGAGAACAAGCCGATTCTGCTGAGCATCGGCTACTCGGCGTGTCACTGGTGTCATGTGATGGAGCACGAGTCGTTCGAGAATGACGATATCGCGCGATTGATGAACGAAAACTTCGTCAACATCAAAGTCGATCGCGAAGAGCGGCCCGATCTCGATCAGATTTACATGAACGCGGTGCAAATGATGACCGGTCACGGCGGTTGGCCGATGACCATGTCTCTCACGCCGGAAGGTGTTCCGTTCTATGGCGGAACTTACTTCCCGCCGAATGATCGCTACAACATGCCGGGCTTTCCCCGGGTTCTGCTCAGCGTCGCTGAGGCTTATCGCTCGCAGCCGGAACAAGTTGCTTCGACCGCATCTTCGATGCTGGGCGAGTTACGGCGAGTCGGTCTGGCGGAGGAATCGCGCGATCTCCTCAGCGTCGAAATTCTCGATGCCGCTTATCGAAAGATTGCGGCCGGTTATGATCAAAAGTATGGAGGCTTCGGCAGCGCGCCCAAGTTCCCACCGGCGATGGCGCTTGAATTCCTCATGCACAGTCATCATCGCACCGGATCATCCGAAGCGCTCGATATCGTTACCACGACGTGTCGTAAGATGGCGGAAGGTGGCATGTACGATCAGCTCGGCGGCGGTTTTCATCGTTACTCAGTTGATGCGAAGTGGCTGGTGCCGCATTTCGTGAAGATGCTCTACGACAACGCCCTTCTGTCCCGGCTCTATCTTCACGTTTATCAGTTGACCAAAGATGAATTTGCCCGACGAATCGCTGAAGAGACGCTCGACTACGTGGCTCGGGAGATGACCGATGCCGGGGGCGGTTTCTATTCGAGTCAGGACGCGGATTCAGAAGGCGTCGAAGGAAAGTTTTTCGTCTGGTCGCGCGAAGAAGTCGATGCCGCCCTGGGCGATGAGGCCGCGTTGTTCTGTGATTATTACGACGTTACCGAGCACGGCAACTTTGAAAGTCACAACATCCTCCACATCAATCAGACTATTGAGCAGGTTGCCAATAAGCATAAGCTCTCGATCGACCAAGCCGGCGAGAAACTCAAAGCAGCCAGGCAGAGGCTCTTCACCATCCGCGAGCAACGCATCAAGCCCGGCCGCGACGAAAAAGTTCTGACCGCCTGGAATGGATTGATGCTCGCGAGCTTTGCTGAAGCGTCCGCAATCCTCGATCGAGTTGATTACGCCGACATCGCGCGCACCAACGCGAGATTTCTCCTGACGAATCTACAAAGGGATGGATTATTGCTTCGCACATACCAAACCGGCGAGGCTAAATTGAATGCTTACCTGGAAGACTACGCTTGCCTCATTCATGGCTTGATTTCTTTGTATGAAGCGACCGGAGAAATTGAGTGGATCGAAAACGCGAAGGACCTCGCTGACAAAATGATCGATCAGTTTTGGGATGACGAAGACGGAGGCTTCTTTTTCACTGGCAAGAATCATGAACAACTGATCGTGCGCTCGAAGGAGTGGCTCGATAATGCGACTCCATCAGGAAATTCGACTGCTGCACTCGGGTTGCTGCGATTGTCGCTGCTCACCGGCAACGAAGATTATCGTCGCCGCCCGACTACAGTTCTGCGTTTAATGGCTAACGGGATTCGCCGCTATCCATCCGCATTCGGTTTGGCGCTGACTGCGCTAGATTTTTATCTAACTTCGCCGCTTGAAATTGCACTGGTCGGGGACGTGAAGGATGAGCGCTTCCTCGAACTTCGACGCACACTTTGGGAGACCTATTTGCCTAATCGGGTCATTGCTCAGTGCGTCCAGGATTTTGATCGTGCCGCGGCCCAGGTGCCACTGGTTATCGACCGGAACACGCTGACCACCCAGCCTACCGCCTTTGTTTGCCGTAACTACACCTGCCAGGCGCCCGCGCAGAACTCCTCGCAATTCACCGCTCAGCTAGCCGCCACGCCTCGCTCACTGCATACAAACTAGTCACTTTTCTATAAGAAACTCCCGAAAAACCCGTTGACTTTGGCCGGGTTTGGCGGCTATTCTGGCTGTGGCCAACATTGTTGGCCGATGTCAGGCACTTGCCACCGTTGTCCTGTCTTGCCATCACCTCGCAAGTCACGGTTCCAGAATCATTCGCATGTCTAAACCAAATTGGAAGAGTCTTTCGCTCGTCGGCGTGGTCGCCCTTATTGCAGCCACGATTCTGGCTGCCGGAATCCTATCGACGCTGCATCTCCACTTCTTTGCCTGGAGCGGTTGGGCGCCGTTCATTGTCTTAATGGCGCTGACTCTGTTGTCCAGTCGATTTACCGTCCCGGTTACCAACGTGGATGGCACGAGCCAATCGAACAAGTCCGTTGCTGACACATTCATTTTTCTGTCGGTGATGATGTACACGATGGCGCCGGCCAACAGTTTTGGGCCGCCGATCATTCTCGCGGCCGCGGTCGGTCTTATTGGTTCGCTTTCATTTCACGAAAAATGGTCCACCGTTTTCTCAGTCAGTAGTTCGATCATCTCCACGTTCATCGCGTCGCTCGTCTATCGTTGGATGTTGTTACTCATTGCCGGCCCCGACGTGTCAGCCGCTGAGCATGGACTGGTTCTCGACATACTTCTCTTCCCGCTTTGCGTCTTTGGGTTAATCCAATACGGCTTGAGCACGTTCGGGACCATCGCCTTCAACGCGGCTTGTTCTGCCAGTGGCCGGCTCACGGTTTCGCATGAGAGTTTGATCTGGACGCTAATCACGCAAGTTGCGAACGTCACGGCGGCCGCAATGTTCTACTCGGCGATTCACGGCTCCGGAGTTCCGTTCCTGTTCGTTGGCGCGCTTATCGTCGGCTTGGTGCACCTTCTTTATCGCTTCAATGAAAAGCGGGTACACGAAGTCACGCGCGCTCAGGCCGACCAGCTTCGTTACACAGAAGAAATTGCGGATCTCCACATGAATACGATTGAGTCGCTGGCAATTGCGATTGACGCAAAGGACCAGACGACTCACGGTCACGTGCGGCGAACGCAAATTTACGCGACCGAGATGGGCAAGCTGCTCAAGGTTTCAGACTCTGAGCTGCGCGCGTTAGTCGCGGGCGCGTTGCTGCACGACATCGGCAAGCTCGCGGTCCCTGAATACATTCTCAACAAACCTGGAAAACTGACCGAAGCCGAGTTCGCCAAGATGAAAATTCATCCGACGGTCGGCGGCGACATTCTCAAGCGCGTTAACTTTCCATATCCCGTCGAAGACATCGTCCGCTATCACCATGAGAAGTGGGACGGAAGCGGCTATCCGAGAGGTCTTCGCGCCGAACAGATCCCGCTGGTGGCCCGCATTATTTCGGTGGTCG
>JAJPKD010000139.1 GCA_021323895.1 Acidobacteriota bacterium
AGTTGCGCCGCTCTTCAAATCGGTTGCGGAGATTTACCTGCAATTGAATCAAGTTTTACCCGGCGAGACTTGCCAGCTTGATCAAGCCCCAGGATCGATTTCCAAAACAAATTTCGTTCGGAGGATAAATGAAAAGACTTGTATTTTTCCTGAGCCTGGTTGCGCTGGTCGCTGCTGGTTGCTCGCAGAAACCGGCCGCTAACCCGGCTTCGTCATCGCCGACTCCAAAGCCCGCAGCCTCAGAGGCGGCAAAGAAGACTGAAAAGAAACCACCTTCATCGAATCCTGTCCCCTCAGACTGGATCCGCATGCATGACGATGTTAAGGGTTATGAGTTCATGGTCCCGCAGGGAACCAAGGACGCCCAGGACACCAAAGATGGCGTTAATGTTTACATGGCCAATGTGCCCGCGCCTTACGAGATTGGCGTGATGGTCGTGGCGTTCAAGGACAAGACGCTCAGCAAAGAGGACTTGATCAAGAAGGCGGAAGATATTCTCAAGGCCTTCGAAGAGAAAGACATCAAGATGGAGCCGGCCAAAGAGTTGAGCGACGACTATAGCCTGGTGACCTTCACCTCAACCGGCAAAGACGGCAAACCCGGTAAAGGCAAAATCCTGGTGGCTACTGACGTGACCGACAACTACATCATGTTCGTGGGTGGCGATGCCGACAAGTTCGCGGCTAACGAAAAGACCATCGACGAAATCTGGGGCAGCTTCGGCATGTACAGCGGCGGCTTCAGCGGCAACAGCTAAGAGATTTTCGTTCGATAATCCTAGCAAGCTCCTCGAACCCGCCGTTCGGGGAGCTTCTTTACTGTGATCATCGAAAGCAGCGGGACGCTATGAAGAACTTCAAGACATTTGGATTTATCGCATTGCTGATTCTTTGCGCGACGACCATCGCGAGCGCACAAGCAGCTAAACCTAAATCACCAGATGCGCTGGTCGCCGATCTTTACAAAGCGCACAACGCCAAACGGAGTCCGTTTTTTCAGACACGCAGCAAGGCGCGGCTGTATCAATACTTCGTCAAAGATTTCGCAGACATGATTTGGAAGGATGCTGTGACGTCGAAAGGCGAAGTCGGCGTGATTGACGGCGATCCGCTTTATGACGCGCAGGACATGGAAATCAAAAAGTTCGCGATCGGCAAATCGCGGATGGAGGAAGGCCGCGCGCTGGTCGATGTGACGTTTGAAAATCTTGGCGAAAAGAAAACCATCACGTTCATCCTCGTCAAAGGAGCGTCTGGTTGGCGTATCTTCGACATTGTTTATTCCGAGGGCCGCACGTTGCGCTCTGAATTCGCAATGCAAGCTCACTAACAACCTGTTGTTAGATCAGCATGCAGAAGCCGGTGGAACAGATGTTCGCCGGCTTCTCGTCTTACTGACAATCGTCCCGCATCGTATGCTCGCGAATTCAACCCGCGCTGCACCGACTCGCAGATGTCCAGATCTTCTTGCTGGATGCGATCGCCGACGTTGACGCTAGCAAGATTTCGTTCACGCGCGTTCTCGGAAACGTCGGTGAAGTAAAAATCAAACACGACTTCGGTTCTTTCGATCGTGATGGGGCGCACCAGGTTGGTATCCAACACCCCTTCATAAAAATTCATCATGAAGTTCGGATACAGCCAGTAATAAAGCGCGCGTTCGCCTTTACGCGATGTGTTCACTTCTACTCGATCACCAGTGACCATTGGGCTTGATTGCAAGCAGAAACGCTCGCCATTTTCGATTGTGTATTGGCTGTAATCGAGTACGCTGTCCAGCCCCTTGTGCAGATGCGGCACGTGATATCCGCCATCGAGATAATTATCGACGAAAACTTTCCAGTTGCAGTTGAGCACGTAGCTGCGCCGCTCGAACCAGTGAAGGTTTGCGAGTTCAAGTTTCTGAAATTGTTCGATGCAATCGTTGCCGAGAAACGACACGAGTTCAACATTGGAATCGTTTAGAGAGCGGTCTTGTCCGCTCAAACTTGCCAGCACCCACTTCTCCCAGACGCCAATTTGGATCGGCAGCAATCCGTTTTCAGCGCGGTCGAAACCGCACACCTCGCTGAATTCCGGCGTGCCTTTCAATTCGCCTTCGAGCGAATAAGTCCAGCCGTGATACGGACAGCGCATTTGATTCGCATGTCCTTCGCGTTCAGTCATGACCGCGGCGGCGTGATGGCGGCAGACGTTGAAAAAGCCGCGCAGCGTGTCGTCGCTTCCGCGCACGATCACCACCGGTTCATCAGCGATCTCGGTGGTCACGTAGTTGCCGGGGTTGGTTAATTGATCAAGCCGCGCCGCAACCTGCCAACTGTTTGCGAAAACAGTTTGCTGTTCGAGATCGAAGATGCGTTTGTCGGTGTACCACGAAGAAGGAATCGTCGAGGCTTCCGCGAGCGGTGCAGTCGGATTGTAAGCGTCGAGCAAGTCTTTTACTGAAGCACTCACACCGGCACCGCCGTCTTGTGTTTCGGGCTGTAGAAAGGCGTCTTCACCACGGTTGCCGGCACGCGATGGCGAACGGCTTCGATGGTAATTTCAATCTCTATTTTCGATCCCGGCTTGGCGAATTCGCGCTGCACAGTTGCCAGCGCAATCATCTTTTTCAAAACGGGAGACCATGTCGTCGAAGTTGCTTTGCCAACCTGTTTCCCGGCAGCGAACACGGGGACAGCAACGCGCGAAGCGACTGGTGAAACGGCTGGCGGTAAGCCGACAGCTTCGTAGCGCCGCTCGACCTCCGTCCAGTCGATCTCTAGTCCCACAATCTGTTTTGCGGAACCGCGTTTAGCTTCTTCTTGCAAGGCTCGCTGACCGACAAAACGATCCTTGTCGAGGCTCACCAGCCGTCCCAGTCCCATTTCAAATGGCGAGTATAGCCGGTCCGCGATCAGCGCCTTCTTACTGCTGTTGAAATCGATATCGATCAGCAGCAACCCGGCTTCGATGCGCGCCACGTCGAGCGCCAGCATTCCCGCTGGCTTGATTTCGAAAGGCCGGCCGCGATCGATCAGCAAATCCCAGAGATGCAAAGCCTGATCTGCATCAACCCAAATTTCGTAGCCGAGATCGCCCGTGTATCCAGTGCGCGAAATCTCAACGGGCAACCCGTCAATCGTAGCTCTCGTTACGCGAAAGTACTTCAGGTTGGTGATGTCGGCGTCATGCACGATCGATTTCAAAAGCCGCCCGGAAGTCGGACCTTGCAGAGCGAGCGCCGCGATCGATTCCGAGATGTCTTCGATCGCAACGTCGAGACCGACTGCATTCTGCGTGAACCAGCGCAAGCTCGGATCGGCCGCAGTCCATCGGTAAACATTCTCGTCGAGCCGCGAAACAGTTCCATCGTCGATTACCTTGCCGTGCTCGTCGCACCAGGGCGTGTAGATAACCTGGCCCACCGCAACCTTGCGCACATCGCGCGTGATGACGCGATCGACCAAGCGCTTCGCGTCTTTTCCAGTCAAGCGATACTTGAACAAAGGCGAGATGTCGATGAGCGCGGCTGCATTACGAATCGCGTTGTATTCATGATCGTGATGCGTCTCGTAAGCGCTGACGGTGTAGTAACCGGACCACTCGCGATAATTAAGGCTCTCGCAGAGCGCGAATGTTCTTTCATGAAATGGAGTTCCGATGGGCATGTTAGCTTAGTAACATAGACTTCAGTCCGTGCTCAGTAGTCGATTCACTACGCCTCGCAGACTAAAGTCTATGCTACGTTGTCAGGGCGAGCGATTATAGTTATGCTGACAACGAGCGAGCAAGAAACAATTTGTCCGCGTCCCCCGCGTTTCAAATTCAAGGAGGGACGAATATGCATAGTAGAGTGAAGAAGGCGAATAGATTATGGCTGATTTTGATCGCGGTGCTGATGATTTGCGGCACTGCGAGTTTCGCGCGCAGTCAGAACCGCGACGCGAAAAAGTTGAATGAAGCCGCGAAGGAAGCACAAAAAGCCGCAGACGCTTTCACTGAAATCATGAACGTGCCCGAGAAGGCGATTCCGCAAGGACTGCTGGATAAAGCAGAAGCAATTGCAGTTTTTCCCGACGTTATCAAGGCCGGATTCATTATCGGCGGCCGCGGCGGTCATGGCGTGATCAGCCGCAGGGTCAAAGGCGGTTGGAGCGCGCCTGCGGCTTTCGATCTGGGAGGTGGCAGCGTCGGATTGCAAATTGGCGCCAACAAGACTGACTTCATACTGTTGTTTATGAACGATGACGCGCTGAGCGGTTTGCTGAAAGACAAATTTGAGATCGGCGGAGAGGGAAGTGCGGTTGCTGGCCCAGTTGGAAGGACAGCCTCGGCTTCGACTGATGCGCTTCTGAGAGCACAGATCATTTCGTATTCGCGCAGCAAGGGGCTGTTTGCCGGACTCGAATTGAAGGGTGTTGTGATTAAGCCCGACGACGACGAAAACATGGCCGTGTATCGGACGAAGGCGCGCGAACTTTTGTTGCCAGGCTCAGCGATGCCCATCGCTAAGATGCCGGCGGGTGTCAGAATTTTTCCGCGAACGTTGGGAAGATATTCGACGAGAAGGTAGGAGCGCACGCATCCTGCGTGCGGGACACCGGCATCCGTGCCGGTTAATTTGAAATGACTCAAAGGAGTTCAATGAGAAAGCAGCTATCTCTGGCATTCAGTTTCGCATTCATCCTGTTGTTGGTTTCTTCGGCCTTCGCCCAAACGACTCGCGAACGCAGCACCAAAAAGGCTCGTGCCGCGGCCGATCAGTCAGCCAAGGCGGCGCGCGTCTTCAATCAAATCATGGAGACGCACGAGCGATCGATTCCGAAGGACTTACTCGATCGCGCGGAAGCCGTTGCCGTCTTCCCGGGAGTTTTGAAAGGCGGCTTCATCGTTGGCGGCCGCGGTGGCAGCGGCGTGATCAGCCGTCGCGTCGCCGGCGGTTGGAGCGCCCCGGCGTTTGTCGATCTCGGCGGCGGCAGTATCGGTTTGCAGATCGGGGTGGCCTCGACCGATTACATCCTGTTGTTCATGAACGAGCGAGCAGTGGGATCGCTGCTGAATGACAAGTTTGAAATCGGCGGCGAGGGAAGTGCAGCCGCAGGGCCTGTCGGTAGATCGGCGAGCGCCTCGACCGACGTGAAGCTCAACGCGCAAATTATTTCTTACTCGCGAAGCAGGGGAGCATTCGCCGGCCTCGAGTTGAAGGGCGTCGTGATCAAGCCGGACAACGAAGACAACCTGCAGGTTTATGGGATGAGCGCGCGCGACATTCTCACCGGCTCAAACCAGATTTCGATGGAGAAAATGCCCGAAGGCGTGCGCGTGTTTCCTGAGACGTTGGCGAAGTATTCGACGCGACACTAAGCGCTAATCACTACGAGCCGATCGCCTTTTCTTTCAATCGTGCGACGATCGACTCGTCGATAGTGTTATTCACAGGCAGTCCGTTTTGGTGCTGAAACTCATTCAGCGCGCTGAATGTCCGCCGCCCGGCTTGACCATCGACGGGTCCAGGATTCAACCCCAGATAAGTCAGGTAAACCTGCGCCGTGCGAACCGTGAGGTCAGGCAGTCCTCCATTCGCATACTTCTGATAAGCAGCCGCGAGTCGAGTGTCGTACTGATTCTCGGCGTATTTCGGCCCATTGTAACCGCGGGCGAAGTCTCGCCAACGGTGATCGCGAAGCGCTCGATGCAAACCATTGTGGACGATCTCACCGGTCATCCCGCGCAACTGATCGTTCTCTGATTCCATCATCGCTTTGACCATGGTTTCGACGTCGGGGTAGCCGGCGATTTCCGAATTGAATCCCATTAGCTGGCCGATGCCCCACGAGACGGCGTCCAGCGCCGCTTTCCGATCTAGCGCGATAGCTTTCGCCAACCGATCGTATTGATGCGCGCCATCACCGCCGTATCCTCCTTGATTGCGATTGCTGATATCGGGATGCGCAGAGTCGAACTTGTGGTTCGTTTCCTTACTAAAGATGTGGCGCTCGTACAAGATTGCGGGGCGCTTATCCGGCAAGAAACCGCAACCGCGCGTTTCGACGTTCAGCACCGCCCACAACTCCGGCGCGTGAATCCCCATGCGCCCGACAACTTCATTCACTCCGGCTTCGTCGAGAGGAAGCGCAGTTCCGACAAACTCTGTTGGCATGATCGAACTCCTTTTGTGATTGTGCACCTAGAAGCCGAGCGCGGCCCAGGTCTTTGGCCCAACCAAGCCGCTCGGCGTGATGTTGTGCGCGGCCTGAAAATTTTCGACTGCGTGCAACGTGTCGTTGCCAAACCGCCCATCGACATGAATGCCAAGCTTCGTCTGGACCAGCTTTACATCTGAGCCGCGATCTCCGAATTTGACGGGCGCGTTCTTCATGCGCAGTCGCACGTGAAAATGATTGTCGTGGCCGTCGTAGTGTTGGCTCAGGTGCTTTTCGATAACTTTGGGGTCGTTGAAAAGAACGAGCTGGACCGGAGCTTCTTCCCACCACAGATTAATCAATTCTGTCGTCGTGGCTCGATCGTATCCAGCTTCCAAGTAAGTAACCGGAGCGTTTTGTCCGTCGAGTCGCATCGGCCGGACGTCGATGTCCACACCGAGTCGATGCGACTTATGCGGCGGTATCGGCCCTCCGCCCTGCTTGGAAATTTGTCCGATCGAAAAGGGATGGTTCTGGTGCAGTGCCTGCCAGGCTGCGGCTACGCGCAGCGCCGCTTCGATCGACGATTTCTGGGCAAACTGGAATTCCCCGTGCGCGCCGCGATTGTTGGTGACGAAGCCTGCGCCGCTCTCAGGGAGTTGCGTATTGATTTCCATTGGTTTCTCCTCAAAGTTCGATGACTATCGTTGGATTGCGACTTTCTTCAACTGGCCTGAAACCCAAACATCATTACCATCGTCCGATTCGACCAGCGTGAGTGGCGGCAGCGGCGTGGTGATGTCGCGGTCTTCGAATGACGCATTGTTGGTGTGCGAGGCATCGTCAGCGTCGCCCGAATAAGAGGTCAACTTGAGCGAGCCCTGCGACTCGGTGTGATTCAGCGTGTTCTGCTGGTCTTGCAGCGATGAGTTTCCATCCACAGTAAAATCCATTGTCATTGCCTCCTCGATTCATTTCAGGGCGTCACAAAGCCTTTGCACCTTGTCCGGTTGGTTCAGGAAGCGTCGGGCGACTTCCTTGTACAGAGTCTCCAGGCCTTTAACATCGAGCGCGTCGATGTCCCCGGCAGTCTTGTCTGGAATTAGATCAAGATTGTCTTTCAGTGCTTGCTTGAGCTTTTTGATCGCGGGAGCTGCCTTCGTAGCATCCTGATCCCTGGCTTGCGAAAAGACCGTGGCTCGATCTTTATCACAGTCTTGTGCCTGTACCAGTTCTCTTGGCGTACTGATTCTGAGCTGCTGTGCCTTTCGTCTTTTGCCTTAACCGCGTCGTTCGCTTCTGCGCCGGTATCGACGTTCAGGCTGCTCAACGCATCGTCCATCGTTCCGGCGAAAAAGTAGTTCCGCAAATCGGTTCGCGCTTTCTCCCAGGGGTAGGTGCGGACGTCGTCATTCAACTTCTCATAGATTGCGCCGAGCACTTTTGCGCGGTTCGCCACCATCTTGTTGAAGAGGATTTGCGCCTCGAGCAGCCGAAAGTCTTTGTTCGCGGCGGTGTGAGTTCCTTTAAAGCCCGTTAGCACCTCGTTCAGCACAGTCTTTGCCCGTTCGCCGTTGACAACGGCGGCCACGCTTGACATGCCAATCTCCAGAAAGTCAAAAAGAAACTGAAGCAGGTCGTTTCTCTTTCTTGAGTTCTTGCGATAGTTGTTGAAGACAATGTCGATCTGCTCGACTCCGGTGTAAATCAACTTGTTGCGAATTAGCTTCGCCTGATCGGGGGTGTTTGTCTCATAGGTCTTATACTTGTCGAGCAAGTCGTTGACGTAAACCTTTTCGGCGTCGGCCTCACTCTTGAGCAGCGGAGGCTGCTTCTGCGCTTGGACCACGGTGCTGGTTAGCACTATTGCGCAAAGAACTCCGGAAGCAACGATCTGCATAAACAGCTTTGATAGACTCATTTCATCCTCCGGCTCGGACGTGGGGCCCGGCTTTCGTGGCAAGCCAAAGCGTCCTTTTTGATTCGACTGCGAAGGCGGCACCGTTACCGATTCGCAAATTGGGACGGGCGATGTCGCTTTCGAGTGTGAGAACGCGCCGCACTGGCGCAGTATCAATGACTAAACAGAAAGACGAAAGACTTTTGGGACACGCGGCTTATACTCTGCGAGGTTGGGCGTGTCAAGATTTATTTTGCGCTAAGTGGTTGATCCATTCGACAAATCTGCTCTTGCGCGATTTGAAACAAACGCTTTCATGAGCTAACGAACCGAAGTGAACGCAAAACTATCAATCTGGACAATTGGGCATTCGACTCTGTCGATTGAAGGATTCATAGAACGGCTCAAGTCGTTCGATATTCAGGCTCTGGTTGACGTTCGCAGTTTCCCCGGCTCGCGTCGTTATCCGCAATTCAACAAAAAGGATCTTGCGGAATCCTTGACTCGTGCGGGAATCGAATATCTGCACTTCAAAGACTTGGGCGGGCGACGGCGCGCGCAGCCTGACTCGCACAACGTTGCGTGGCGGAATGAATCGTTTCGGGGTTACGCGGATTACATGGAAACCGCCGATTTCGCACAGGGAATTGCGCGTTTGCTCGACGTCGCGCGGGCGCGACGGACCGCGATCATGTGTTCGGAAGCGGTCTGGTGGCGCTGTCATCGCAGCCTGATTTCTGATTACTTGAAAGTAAATGGCGTCGGAGTGATCCACATCATGGCACCAGGAAAATCAGAGGCGCATCCTTTCACTTCGGCCGCGCAGATTGTGAACGGACAGCTTTCGTATCGCGGCGTGTTGGAAAGTCGCGACCGATTTATCGATAATAAGGCTGCTTCTTCTGAGCATGATTAAGAGGACAAATCCGATGAACGTGGAAATCACTGATGACGAACGTGACTTTCTCAAAGAGGTGTTCGAAGAAAAGCAGAAGCACATGATTCAGGAAATCAATCACACCGACACGATCGATTTCGAGCGTATGCTGAAACAGAAGTTAGACGTGCTTGAAGGATTGATGAGAAAGATTGGCGTAGCGTAGGCTTTTAGCCTGCGCTCTTTTGGCTTCACAGATTGAAGCCTAATGGTATAGAGATGAGTTTAATGGATCACACAAGCCGCCGATGTGAATCATGCGATCGCGAGACCGATCGCGTGATCGAATATGTTGACGCGAACAGTCAAACACATTACTTGTGTTGGGAATGCGTCGAGCGGCAGGAGAAGCGCTTCAACACGAAACCTGGTTGGCGTCGATCGCATCGACCGCGACGCTATCAGCGGCTGATCGCGACTTCGTGAGACTCGTCAGGGGTGCTTCTTTTCATTGATATCGTGCGTGGCCTCCCACTTCTGATCGTCACAGCCGAGTAAATCATCCGCCGCCTTTGGTCCCCAACTTCCAGCTTCGTAATTCGGAAAACTGGGCGCCGGCATGATCTCCCAGGCCTTTTGAATTGGATCAACTACGGCCCAGCCGGCTTCGACTTGATCCGCGCGCTGAAACAAAGTTGCATCGCCGACCATGCAATCGTGCAACAGCCGTTCGTAACCGGTGCTCGGCGTCTTTCCAAAGTAATCCTCGTAATCAAAATTCATATCTACTGAGCCGATGCGCATGACTGAGCCGGGAACCTTTGCGCCAAAGCGCACCGAGATTCCTTCGTCCGGCTGAATGTGGAGCACGAGGCGATTGGTCGTGAGACGATCGACCGAAGTGTCGCGAAAGAGCACAAACGGCGGCCGCTTGAACTGAATTGCGATTTCGGTGTCGCGCGCCGCGAGGCGTTTTCCCGTGCGCAGATAAAAAGGCACGTCGGCCCAGCGCCAGTTGTCGATCAAAAGTTTCAGCGCGATGAAGGTTTCGGTGGTGGAATCAGGCGCGACATTTGGTTCTTCGCGATAGCCCGGAACTTTTTCGCCGTCGATGTTGCCGGCGCCGTATTGCCCGCGCGCAACTCGCGTCGCGGTCTCTTCCGGCGAAGGCCGTTGAATCGCGTGCAAAATTTTCGTCTGCTCGTCGCGGACGGCGTCGGCTTCAAAAGAGATTGGCGGCTCCATCGCTGTCAGCGTTACCAGTTGCAGCAGATGGTTCGGTACCATGTCGCGTAGCGCGCCGGCTTGTTCGTAATAGCCACCGCGTTGTTCGACGCCAACTTTTTCCGCCGCCGTGATCTGCACGCAATCGATGTAACGGCGGTTCCAGATCGGCTCGAAAATCGTATTGCCAAAACGGAAAATCAGAATGTTCTGCACCGTCTCTTTCCCGAGATAATGATCGATGCGATAGATCTGATTCTCTTCAAGAACCTGCTTAATCTCCCGGTTCAGGTTCTTTGCCGATTCCAAATCGCGGCCGAAAGGTTTCTCGATCACGACGCGTCGCCAGTGCGTTTCGTCTTGCTTCGTCAAGCCGACTTTGCCGAGTCGCTCGACAACCGGCGCAAAGTATTGCGGCGCGGTGGCGAGATAAAAGAAGTAATTCCCATTAGCCTGTCGTTCATTGTCGATCTTCTCGACCGTTTCCTTAATTCGCGCGAAAGTCTGATCGTCGTTGAAATCACCGGAGAGGTAAAAGAGACGCTCCTCCAGCCAATCCCAGGTTCCCTCTTCGATCTCTTCCGTGGCGAATTCATTCATGTCGTCGCGCAACCGGCGACGAAATTCTCCATCGTTCATCTCGGCGCGGGCTACGCCAATCACCGCGAAGTTGTCTGACAGCAGATTGCTTCTCTTGAGGTTGTAGAGCGCGGGAATGAGTTTGCGTTTCGTGAGGTCGCCGGCAGCGCCGAAGATCACCATGACGCATGGCGGATCTTTCTGCATACTTGTGCCGGCTGGTGAAGACATCTTGTGAAACTATCTTTACTTCGGTTCGACGTGCCCGCCGAATTTCTTCCGCATCGCGGACAGAATCTTTTCCGCGAACGTGTGTTCCTGACGCGAGCGAAAACGCGTGTAAAGAGCCGCGCTCAAAACTTCTGCGGGCACGGCCTCTTCGATTGCCGCTTGAATGGTCCAGCGGCCTTCGCCTGAGTCCTGGACGAATCCGCTGTAGCCGGCCAGCTCTGGATCTTCAACGAGAGCCATCGCGGTCAAATCAAGCAACCACGATGAGACGACGCTGCCGCGCCGCCAAACTTCGGCGATGTCGGCGACGTTCAAATCGTAGCGAATCTCTTCCGGTAATTGATCCGACTTGGCGTTGCGAAAAATGTCGAAGCCTTCCGCATAGGCCTGCATCAAGCCGTACTCGATGCCGTTGTGGATCATCTTCACGAAATGGCCGGCGCCCGACGGCCCGCAGTAAAGATAGCCTTCTTCAGAGGTGCCGCTGATGTTTTCGCTCCCCGGTGTGCGGGTGATACTTCCGTGGCCCGGCGCGAGCGTCTTGAAGATCGGATCGAGATGTTCGAAGGTCTCCTTCGGCCCACCAATCATCATGCAATAGCCTCGCTCCAGGCCCCACACGCCGCCGCTGGTGCCGACATCGACATAGTTGATTTGCCTTTCGCGAAGTGCCTTTGCTCGGCGCGCGTCGTCTTTGAAATACGAGTTGCCGCCGTCGATGATGATGTCGCCTTTGTTGAGGCGCGCGGCGAGTTCATTGACAGTTGATTCGGTTGCGTCACCCGCAGGTACCATGATCCAAACTGCGCGTGGCTTGTTCAGCTTCGCGATGAAATCGTCGAGCGAGTTCGATCCAGTTGCGCCTTCGCCAGCAAGTTGCTTCACATTGTCGGGGCTGAGGTCGAAGACGACGCAATCATGTCCACCGCGCATCAGGCGACGCACCATGTTCGCGCCCATCCGACCCAGACCAATCATTCCAAGTTGCATCTCACGTCCTCTTTAGTCGAACTCTGTGCCTCTGTGGATCTCAGTGCCTCTGTGGTGGAATTGAGGTGCGAAGCGTTTACCACAGAGGCACAGAGGGTTCACGGAGACACGGAGGAATTCAATCCAGTGCACCTCTAATCGCGTTGGCAATTTTTCTCAAATCATCTTCAAGATCTGCACCCAAATGCACACGCAAAGCTCTCCGCCCACGTTCTGCGAGCACTTCAAAATCACCACGAGCCTGGGCGGCCTTCACGGTGCCGAATGTATATTTCTGATCGGGAACTTGCAGGTCGTTCGCATCGTCGCAAGTGATTTGCAGAAACACGCCGCTGTTCGGCCCGCCTTTATACGCCTGTCCGGTTGAATGCAAGAAGCGCGGGCCGAAACCGAGACAAGTTGCTACTCGTTTCCCATCGCGAATTGATTCGCGAATGATTTGCAGCGTGCTTTCGTGCCCTTCGTTCATTTCCAGATAAGCGAGTAGCGCAAAGTAATCGCCCTTGTTCAATCGATTCAGGTGCGCGCGAAGATAGCCTGCCAAAGTTTGATCCTCGGCTGATTGCTTCAGCTCATCCGAATTACGCTGATCGGCGAACAACTTGATGCCGTCGGATTCGAAGAACGGAGTTTCAGCGGGCAACGCGCCGGTCTGTTCGTATTCCTGAGTCAGCTTTTTGGTTGCAACTTTGCTGACCTCGACATCAGGTTGATCGAATGGATTGATTCCGATGATCGATCCGGCCACAGCCGTGGCAATCTCCCAACGGAAAAACTCCTGTCCAAGATCGTAAACGTCGCTCAAGGAAATGCGAACGAGTGGATGCCCGGCGCGCTCAATTGCCGCCAGTTTGTCGGCGTCAGCATCGCCATCGCGATCGAGTTTCAGGTGAATGAAGACTCGGTCATTACCGTAAATTTCCGGCGAAGCTATTGGCTCGCGATCGACTGGAATCAATCCTTTCCCATTCTTGCCGGTTGATTCTGCGATCAATTGTTCAAGCCATGCGCCGAGATCGTAAATGCCGGGCGACGCAACGATCGTTATTTTGTCGCGTCCATGATTGTGCGCGACGCCAAGAATTGCGCCAAGAATCACACCCGGATTATTTTTCGAGGAAGCATCTCCGCATGCGCGCACCATCGGGATCGTGCGACTCAAGAACTGTTCGATGTCGATGCCCATCGCGGCCGCCGGCGCCAGGCCGAAATCCGAGAGCGCGGAATATCGGCCGCCGATCGATGGTACGCCCAGAAAAATTTTGCGGAAATTTTCACTCGTTGCTTCGTCGCGCAACTTCGAACCCGGATCGGTGATCGCGACGAAGCGATTGCCTACTTCGTCAGCGCCCACCGCGTCTTTCGCGCGGTCGTAAAAATATTGCTTGAAAATATTCGGTTCGAGCGTCGTTCCTGACTTGCTCGAGATGAAGAACAACGTATTCGCCAAATTAATTCGATTCTCGAACGATTTGATTTGTGCAGGATCGGTTGAATCGAGCACATGTAGCTCGGGAAAACCCTTGACCTTCCCGAATGACTTGCGCAAGACTTCCGGGCAGAGACTCGACCCGCCCATTCCCATCAGCAAAACGTGGCTGAATCCCGCGTCCTTAACTTCCGCCGCGAAGTTCGTAAATCGTTTGACAGTCTTAAGTTGCTCATCGGCGATGTGTAGCCAGCCCAGCCACTTGTCTTCGTCCTGATCGGTCCACAGCGACGCGTCGCGCGCCCAAAGCCTCGCCACTTTTCGATGCGCAGTCCAATCATTCAGGGCGGCGTCAACCGCGCTCAGCAATTCGGAAGGTAACGAAAGATCGAGCTGATTTATTTTGTATTGAATTGCGGCCTCCTGAATTAGGGCGCGTGTGCTGAACGCGCGTTGACCAAAGTTCGGAGGCTTTCAGTGTAAGGCGCGCGCGCGACTCCGCGGTCCGTGATGATCGCTTCGATCAATTCGTGGGGAGTCACATCGAACGCGAAGTTGTGAACATCGACGCCTTCGGGGGTTAGTTGATGATCGCGCACATGGGTGACTTCTTTCGAGTCGCGCTCTTCAATGGGGATTCCTTCGCCGGTCGGAGTTGCAAGATCGACAGTCGAAATCGGCGCGGCCACATAAAAAGGGATGTTGTGTTGCTTTGCGAGCACGGCCACCATGTAGGTGCCGATCTTGTTCGCCGCATCGCCGTTGGCCGCAATGCGATCCGCGCCGACGACGACACAATCGACCTTGCCTTGCTTCATCACGTGACCAGCCATGTTGTCCGTGATCACGGTGACCGGAATGTTGTCTTTCGCGAGTTCCCAGGCGGTCAGTCGCGCGCCCTGCAAAAACGGTCGCGTTTCATCGGCAATCACGGCGACTTTCTTGCCAGCATCGATCGCGCCGCGGATTACGCCCAGCGCCGTGCCGTAATCCCCGGCAGTTGCCAGCGCGCCCGCATTGCAGTGCGTCAGGACAGTGGCGCCGTCGCGAATTAATTCGCCGCCGAATTTTCCCAGCGCGCGGTTCGCTTCGATGTCTTCGTTGTAAATTAGCAACGCTTCCTCGACAAGAAGCTTCTTTATTTCTTCCTCGTCGCGAATATTCTGAGCTTTGGCTTTCGCAAAAACACCGCGCATGCGCTCGATGGCCCAGAACAGATTCACGGCCGTCGGCCGCGTCGCTTCCATGACCTTGCACATGAATTTGAAATCGTATTCAAGGTCAGCGACCGAGGTTCCCACCGATTGACTTGCGCCCAGCGCCAGTCCCATCGCGGCCGAGACGCCGATCGCGGGCGCGCCGCGCACGACCATGTTCTTGATTGCGTCCGCGACTTCTTCGTACGAACGCAGCATCAGATATTTTTCTTCATTCGGCAGCAGGCGCTGATCCAGCATCCGGACGCCTTCGCTGGTCCACTCGACGGTTTTGATCATGTGTGATGAATATTACTTGACACGGTACGGCTTCGCAAAAGGCTTTGACTTTTTTTCCGTCGAGAGATAGTCTCAGCCCACGTCGTAGGAACTTTTTGTTCTGCAGTTCTTTTCATCGCGTTCAGGTGCCCTGCATAAAAGCAGGGAGAATAGGGAAGCGGGTGAGAATCCCGCGCGGTCGCGCCACTGTGAAGTTCGTCGCAAGTCTCGAGCGATGAACAAGCCAGGAGACCTGCCTGAATGTCAAAGCAGCTTTTGAATGCCCGCGAAAAGGTGGTCAGGCCGCCTGGGAATTTTTTCTCCGAAAATTGATCCCGTCGCCAGCCTGTCATCGATCGCAGGCAAAAGGTGACGGGATTTTGATTGTTAGGAAGCAAAATATTACGAGTCCGCGGAACGGACGATCGAGAATATCCCAGCGATTCATCGCTGGGATCCTCTTTTCGTTTGCGCTAATTGCAACGACATCATGCACTAAACCCGAAAAGAACCTTTCAAAAGCGCAGACGCGCCAAGTCACCGATGAGGCCGGCCGCCGCGTCATTCTTCCCACGAAAGTCGATCGCATCGTTTCGCTCGCGCCGAACCTAACGGAGATTGTTTACGCAATGGGGGCCGGGGAACGACTCGTTGGCGACACGACTTATTGCGATTATCCCGAAGCCGCGAAGAGCGTCGCCAAGGTCGGCGACACGATGCATCCCAGCGTCGAGCGCATCATCGCGCTCAAGCCGCAGATCGTTTTGGTTTCGACGGCGTCGCAGCTGGAAGCGTTTACGAAGCAACTCGATGAGCAGCACATCGCGGTTTACGTGACGAATCCGCGCAATCTTGATGAGGTGTTTCGATCGATCGAGACGCTTGGCGATTTGTTTGGCAGCCACGATCGCGCGGCAAGTCTGGTAGCGGATTTGC
This sequence comes from Acidobacteriota bacterium, assembly GCA_021323895.1. Lineage (GTDB taxonomy): Bacteria > Acidobacteriota > Blastocatellia > Pyrinomonadales > Pyrinomonadaceae > UBA11740. The sequence continues at coordinate 15,767 of JAJPKD010000139.1, forward strand.
GCCGGCGAGCGGCGGCGGTAGCGGCGGCCACCAAGCCGACGCCACCGGTAAGAATCTTCTATCAAGTTTCAGATTCACCCCTCTACACGATCGGACGCGAGGCTTATCTGACGGATCTCATCCGGCGCGCCGGCGGAGTTTCAGTGACCGCCGATGTGCCCGGCGCATTTCCACGATTCAGCGACGAAGCCGCGCTTGCATCGAACCCTGACGCGATCATTCTGCCCACGGGTGGATCGATGGGTAACGCGAATTCAACGGTTGCGCCGGCCTTCAAAGGTTCGCCCGCGGTTCTGAACAATCGCATTTACAAAATCAACGAAGATCATCTGCAACGGCCGGGCCCACGTTTGGTCGATGGCCTGGAAGAAATGGCGCGCGCGCTGCATCCGGAGGCGTTCAAATGATTTCCGGATCGGCACGTACGACTTTGATGCGGACTGCGTCCATCTGTGGACTGCTCTTGCTAACGCTTGTCGTCGTAATCGTAATCGCCGCCGTAATCGGAAGTCAGCGACTACCTTTTGGGAGCTCACTCTGCGCGCTCTCCGGCAAGTCAAACTGCGGATTGAGTTCCGAAGAGCACGCGATCCTTTTCGATCTTCGCTTGCCGCGCATCTTGCTAGCTGGAGCCGTCGGCGTTTGTTTAGCGACGGCAGGGGCCGGTTATCAAGCACTGCTGCGCAACCCGCTCGCCGAACCCTACTTGCTCGGCGTTTCGAATGGCGCTGCCGTCGGCACGATGATCGCGCTCGTTTTCTTTGGCGCAGCGGAATGGAGCCGGCCGGTGATGGCGTTCGCCGGGGCGCTGATTGCTTCGTTCATCGTTTACCAGCTCGCGCGCGGCCGCGCTGGCGCGACGCCGGAGCGACTGATTCTGGCGGGCGTAATTGTGACTACTTTTCTTTCGTCCGCGATCGTTTTCATAACCACGCTGATGGACGCGACGCGGATTCGTTCATTCACGTTTTGGTTGTTGGGCGATCTGTCGGGAACCACGACGAGCCTGCTGACGATCACATTCATCGCCGTTTTGATAGGCGTAATCGTGCTGGCTGCAAACGCGCGCTCGTTGAATCTGATGATGCTGGGCGAACGAGATGCGTTCGACCTGGGGGTTGAGGTTTCACGCGTGCGAGTCATCGTGTTCATAGCCGCGAGTCTGCTGGTCGGAGCGTCGGTCGCGTCCAGCGGATCGGTCGGCTACGTCGGATTGGTTGTGCCGCATCTCGTCAGACTTTCGTTTGGCAGCGACAACCGTCTGGTGATCGTCGCGTCGGCGCTGGGGGGCGCCGTGTTTGTGATTTTCGCGGACACAATCGCGCGGACGATTATCGCGCCGCGCGAGTTGCCGGTGGGCGCTATCACGGCGCTGATTGGTGCGCCGCTGTTTATTTATTTGTTGAGAAGGGGGTAGCGCAAATTGTTAATTTGCGAAGCGCCGCAAATCAACGAACGCAAATTATCAATTTGCGCTACATGATGCTCGAAGCACGAAACATCACGATCAATTACGGCTCGCGTGCAGCGGTCGCGGACGTGTCGTTGACCGCGGAGCCGAAAGATGTCATCGCGATCATCGGACCGAACGGCGCAGGCAAATCGACGTTGTTGCGCGCGCTCAACGGCAGCGTGCCCCTCGCGTCAGGTGAAGTCATGCTCGACGATCGCGCAATCAATTCATATTCGCGTCGCGCGGTTGCGCAAAGAATCGCCGTCGTGGCTCAGGAAGCTGAACTTCGTTTTCCGGTGACAGTGACGGAGTTCGTGCTCGGCGGTAGGTTCGCCTGGTCGAACGCGTGGGGCTGGGAAACCGAACGCGATGTGGAGATTGTGCGCACGACGCTGCGCGAAACCGAACTTGATGGCTTTGCGGATCGGTTGATGAATGAGTTGTCGGGCGGCGAACGGCAACGCGCGGTGCTCGCGCGGGCGCTGGCAACTGAAGCAAAAATTCTGCTGCTTGACGAGCCCACGGCGAACCTCGATCTGGCGCATCAGGCGATGATGCTGCGGCTCGTGCGCGAGCGCTGCGATCGATCAGAAACCGCCGCCGTCGTTGTGACGCACGACATAAATCTCGCGGCTGAGTTCGCGACGCGCGTGATGCTCTTGAAAAACTCGCGACTGATCGCCGTGGGTTCGCCGCGCGACGTTTTGACGGTCGATTTGCTCAAGGAAATTTTTGGTTTGCAGGTGCTCGTGGATGCGCATCCGATCAGCGGCGCGCCGCGAGTCACACCGATTCACACGCAACGATGAAGGAAGAGGGACGAAGGATGAAAAAAGTTCTGCAAAGCTCAGCGCTGGTTTTGATACTGGCGATTCACTTGGTTGCGCAAAATTCGACATCGATTCGAGGCCGCGTTACTGATGAACGGAACGCGAATGTGGTCGGAGCCCAAGTATCCCTGCGTTCACGAACGGGTGCGCAATTGGTCGCGGTGACTGATAAGGATGGCGCGTACAGTTTCAGCAACATCGCGCCTGGCGACTACGTCGCGGAGATACGGGCCAAAGGCTTCGCGACGTTTACCTCGACTACTCTACGAGCAGAACGCGGGCAATCGCTAACGAATGATGTGAAACTTGCGATCGATGCAGTCAATGAAAGCGTGATCGTAACCGCAACTGGAACAGCGCAACGCATTGATGAGACCTCGAAAGCGATCAGCATGCTCGACGAGCAAACGATCGAAACCAAGCGGTCATTGAGTTTGCCCGAGGCGTTGCGCGGTATCCCCGGTGTGCGCATTCAACAACAGGGTTCGTATGGCGAACTGACCACAGTTCGCTTGCGGGGCCAACGAAATTTTGACACGGCGATTCTGCTCGACGGCTTGCGCGTGCGCGACGCGTCGGACATCAACGGCTCAGGGGTGTCATTCATCACTGCTTTACTTCCGGTGGGTTTGGATCGCGTCGAGATTCTGCGTGGGTCGGGTTCATCAATCTATGGGACGAATGCGATTGGCGGCGTTATCAATCTGGTGACTGAGACAGGCTCGGGCGATCCGCATTTCGAATTTGGATTTGATGGCGGCAGCCTGTCTCTGTTTCGTGAACGACTGAAAGGTTCCTCCAGTTTGGGCAGACGCAGCGGGATTAGCTTTGGTTTGTCGCGCATCGACGTGCGCAAAGGCGTGGATCGCAACGACGAATACGGCAATACGGTTGGCGCCGCGCGTGGGAGTTTTAATCCCCGACCGTCGATCACGATCAGCGCGAACTTCTACGGCACAATTTCATATGCGCGCCTGAACGACAATCCGTTCGCGCTGCCGGCGGCGTTCACGCGTGGTTTGTATCCGCAAGCGATTTCCGGAGTTACTTTCCAGCCAGACTTCAACAATCCCGATCAAGGCCGGCGCAATCGCGTGCTGGTCGGTTCGGTGAAGTTCGCGCAACAGGTCAACGACAAGCTCTCGTATTCGATTGCGTATCAACATCTCGGCACGCGCCGGCGCAACTACAACGGAGATCGAATCGATCCGAAGTTCGCGGCGTTCTATCCATTTGGCGATTTCGCGTTTCTGAGCGTCAATAATGGCGGCACGGATACCTTGGACGCCCGCGCGAACTTGCGTCTGGGCCGCCACAATCTAGCGACTGTCGGATTTGAATACGAGAGTGAATCAATTTTCCAATCGTCGATCCCGTCTTTCAGCGCGGTAAACAACACGACAGATGGTCAGCGCACGACGGCGCTGTTTGTTCAGGATCAGCTCTTCCTGCTGAACGATCGTCTGCAAATTTCCGTCGCCGCGCGCGGCCAATTCTTCAGAGTTCGCGCCGCGGATCGGCCGGGGTTCCTCGCGAATATCAGTCCGGAGAATTCACTGACTGGCGACGGTTCGATTGCGTACTTCATTCGGTCGAGCAAGACGAAACTGCGCGCGCATATCGGTAACGGATTTCGCGCGCCATCATTGTTCGAGCGTTTTGGGCAGGGAACATTCGCGACGGCCGGCTTCGTCCGTTTCGGCGATCCAACGTTGCGCGCCGAGCAATCGATCAGCGTTGATGCTGGCTTCGATCAGCGCCTTGGAAAGGATCGCGCGCGCATCGGCGCGACTTACTTCTACACACGCCTGCAACGCGTGATCGCTTTCAAGAGCTTTGTCCTCGATCCGTTGGGCGCAGGCCGGTTCAGTGGTTATGTGAATCAACCGGGTGGAATCTCGCGCGGCGTCGAGACATATGCGGAAGCCGCGCCGTGGCGCCATGCGAACCTGCGGGCGTCGTACACGTACACCAACAGCGATCGATTTGTCCCGGCGGCTGGATTGCAACCCGAGTACGTAATTCCGAAGCAGCTTTTCGGTTTTGATTTCAGTCAACGCTTTCACGCGTTTCAAATCAACTTCGATCTCAATCGGACCGGCGGTTACATCGCGCCGGTGTTTGAAAGCAATTTTCCGTTTCGCATGGCTGAGCTGACTTTCGCGGGCTACACCAAAGCCGACCTGTTCGGAAGTTACGAGCGGAATATTTCTGAGCGAATTTCGATGACTGTGTTTGGAGGCGCCGACAATCTCTTCAGGCAGCGGTATTACGAGAACGGTTTCCTCGCGCCAGGTTTCGTGGCCCGCGGTGGTATCAACTTTCGGATCAGGTGACAGTCAATCAATCAGAAAGCGCGAGCCCTGCGCCGAAACCCAAATCCCGGCGCGCAGCGACTCGCGCTTACTAAAATCAAATCAGGGTTGCGGAAAACTAAGGTCTAATCTTTTCCGCCCAATGCTCCGCCAGCGAGAAAAATCACGCCCAGCAGGACGTGGATGATGTGATCCACTTTGCCAAGCATCAACAAGTTGCCGACGGCAAACATGTGATCGGCGCCAGTCCCCATGAACCAGCCGACGATCCCCAGCAGCAGATAGACAATTCCGAAGAGCAGACAAAACCCGCGAGCCGCGCCCGCTGATCCTGCAAAGCCGAAGTACAGAGCGATCGCGCCTGAAACGATGTGCACCAGGTTGTGCGCAAGATTCAAATGCGCGCCCAGCAGACCCGGCTGCACAAACCCGGCGATGCCGACAATCACGAAAATCACGCCGAGCAGCTTACAAACTGTCTTTGCCATTTGCCTGGTTCCTCCTGTGAAACGTCAGAGGCCGCGCGGCGCCAGCAGCAACGCCGCATTACGCGAGGGTTGTTTGAAAACGCGCGGATTGTACATCAAACCCGCAAGACAATGACAAGGTTTCTCGTCTGGTTCGCGGGATTTTTCGTCCGTTAGTCGTTTGATCTTTGAAACTCCGGGAGTATAATGCGCGGCCAATTCGGGAAAATTTGTGTCAAGGGGGTAGCGACTATGAGGTCTCATGTCGCTGAGTTGCTCGTCCTCGCCTTTTGCTCGGGCATAATCACTCAGGGTCAAACTCCGCCTCTCTCCGGAAAGAATCCTGCCAACAAATCGCGCAGCAGCGACACGATGAAGATATGTCAGGGTGTGCCGGTTCCTGACGGCTACGTCATTGTCGCGTACATGACGTCTTCAGCTTGTCCGCACGGCGCTTACATTCTGAAGAAGCAAGATCAATATGAGTCTTCGCTGGGAATAAATGGTGAAGCGCGCCAGCCGAATGATTCGAAGCCATCATCGAACAGTGCTGTCCCGCGTAGTAGTTCATCAAGAAACACCGCGACAAGTGCTCTGCCGAACTCGAAGTCCTCCGACCAGACAGGGAGCGCTGCCTCGCAAGCTTCATCGGCAACACGACCGCGCCGAGTTGGAATCGATCAGAATTCTTCGCCAAGCACAACTCAAGTTGCGCCCGCGGCGCAATCATCCGCACCGGTTCAGCAGCAAATCGCTCAGAACCAGGACGACTCCACAAGGCCCGCAGGTCCACCGACTCTGCTTGGCAGCACCACTCCGCGACCTTTGCGCCCACCAACTCTGACCAACGCCGGTAATGGACAAACGGAATCTTCAGCGACTAACGACGCGACCCCTTCGACGGCGGCTGCTCAACCAGGCCCGGAAGAAGTTGATGAAAACGATATCGTCCGCGTCGATACGACGCTCGTCACGGTCCCGGTCAGCGTAGTCGATCGACAGGGCCGCTTCATTCCCAACCTGAAGAAGGAAGACTTTAAGCTTTCGGAAAACGGCGTCGAACAGTCGATTGCGTATTTCGAGCCCGCCGAGAAACCGTTCACAGTGGCGCTGCTGCTCGATACGTCGGCCTCAACGCACTTTCATCTCTCAGAGATTCGGGAAGCTGCGATCGAATTCGCTAAGCAACTGCGACCACAGGATCGAGTTCTCGTCGTCAGCTTCAACGATGAAGTGTTGCTGTTGACCGAAGCCAGCAACGATTTAACTTTGATCGAAAGCGTGATCGAAGTGAATGCCAACACCGGCAGTTCGACGAGATTGTACGACGCAGTCGATCTGACCATCCGCGAACGGCTGAATAAGATCAAAGGCCGCAAAGCGATTGTGCTGTTCACCGACGGTGTGGATACGTCCAGCCAGCAAGCCGACTATCTGAGTACGCTGCGTGAAGTCGAAGAACTCGACGCGCTCATCTATCCGATTCAATACGACACCAGCGATTATCTGCGCGCGATGCAGAACGCCGGCAGTGTGACCGTCGTCACGACTCAGAGCAGCATCTTTGGAACTCGCACGTCGCAGCAGACTTATAACGTTCCACTCAACAACGGAGCGCCGCTGCCGGGAAGCACGAAAGCTGATTACGATCGCGCGGATCGCTACCTGCACTCGCTCGCGGAAAAAACTGGCGGGCGACTGTATCAGGCGAACGACACGACACAACTGGCGGATGCGTTTAGTCGTATCGCGGAAGAGCTGCGGCGACAATACACGCTTGGTTACTATCCGAAGAATTCGAATGCTGCTGATGGCGATCGTCGCCAGATTCGCGTCAAAGTTAATCAACCGAATGTCGCGGTGAAAGCGCGCGACGGCTACGTGAAGAGTTCGGCTCCGAACTCGATCAAGTGAAGGTTTACTTTGCGTTCAAAGATTCGCGGAGGCTGAGTGCCGATCAGAAGTAATGCAACGAAACGAGGCTTATCATGTTGAAGAAGCTTTCAATCGCCGGATTGTTGATGATGGTGTTCGCGGTCACCGCGAGCGCTTACACGCTGGTTTTTCGCGATGGACGGCACGTCGATATTCCTTCGGAATTCACCGTGACAAAGACAACCATCACGTATGAAATTTCGCCAGGCTTCAATCAGACGGTGTTGCTCACGCTGATCGATATTCCGGCGACTGAGCGTGCCAACCGCGAACCGGCCGGCGGCTTTTTCAATCATCGCCCTGAAGAACAACAACCCCAGCCGGCGCCCGCTCCGGTGGGCAAGGCGCGCTTGACGCTGACGAATAGCGATCTCGCGGGTATCAGGGCGCGGCGAATTGAAAGTGAAAAACTTTATGAGCAGCGCCGCAAAGAATTGGGATTGCCGACCGTGGCGCAGACCCTGCGACAAAGAGAGATGGACAAGGATTCGATGCTGGAACGTGCGCGCGATAAGGCTGATGCCGAAGCGCGCGACGAATCTTACTGGCGTGGTCGTGCGCGAGCCTTGCGCAGCGAGATAGCGGCGAATGATGCGCAGATTGGTTACGTGCGCTCGCGGCTCGGCGAGATCACGCCGTCAGGCGTCGATGGTCTGGTGCTGGGCGGTTATCCGTACGGCGTCTATGGTCCGCAGCTTCCGCCGAATATTCGCGGCACTGGCGCGGGCGTCATTGGCGACGGCAGTGGCAATCTTCCGCGCTATCCGAATCGACGCCGCAACCGCGGCATCTATCCAAACATCTATGGCTACCCGAATATTTACGGTTATCCGAACGTCTATGGCTATCCGAATATTTACGGCTACCCGAACATCTACGGTTATCCCAACGCGTATCCGAACGATCCCAATCAGCAAATCAACACCGACGAGCGCACGAGTCTGACGCAGCGGATGGATGATTTGCTGGCAGCGCGCGCAGCCTTGAACGCTCGTTGGCGACAGTTGGAAGACGAAGCCCGTGACGCGCGTGTGCCTCAGAAGTGGCTGGAGCCGTAACCGTCAGTTGTCAGCAGTCCGTGGTCAGTTGTAAAAAGGAAATGCAGCGCGTACAACTGACGACGGACAACTGACTAATGACAAACGATTGGGAAACCATCATCGGGCTGGAAGTTCACGCCCAACTCAGCACTGAATCGAAAATCTTCTGCGGGTGCTCGACGCGTTTCGGCGACGAGCCGAACGCGAACACATGTCCCACCTGTCTCGGTTTGCCGGGCGCGCTGCCGGTGCTGAATTGGCGCGCGGTGGAATTGGGTGCGCGGGCGGCGCTGGCGTTGGGCCTGCACATAAACGAGCGATCCATCTTCGCGCGCAAGAATTATTTCTATCCTGATCTGCCAAAGGGTTATCAAATCTCGCAATACGATCAGCCGTTTTCAACCAACGGCACACTGGAAATCATGACCGCGGATCGCGATGAAGCCGGTCACGCGCACGAGTGGAAACCCATGACAATTCAGATCACTCGGCTGCACCTGGAGGAAGACGCCGGCAAGAATGTTCACGAAGGACTTCCCGATGTCGATCGCTTTTCGTACATCGATCTGAATCGCGCGGGCACGCCGCTGGCCGAGATTGTCACTGAGCCTGACTTTCGCTCATCGTGGCAGGCTTACGATTACGTCAATCACGTTCGTCGCGCATTGCAGTGGGTCGGCGCGTCCGACGCGGACATGGAAAAGGGAAATCTGCGTTGCGAGGCAAACGTGTCGGTGCGGCGCAAAGGCGATACCAAGTTTGGCACGAAGGTCGAGCTGAAAAATTTGAACTCAGTTCGTTTCATGCAGAAGGCGATTGAGTTTGAGGTCGAGCGCCACATCAAAACGTTGGAATCGGGTGGCCAGTTGGTACAAGAGACGCTTTTGTGGGACGAGCGCCTGAATGAAACGCGGCCGATGCGTTCGAAAGAAGAGGCGCACGACTATCGATATTTTCCTGAGCCTGATTTGCCGCCGCTCATCGTCACCAATCAGTTCGTCGAAGAGGTGCGCGCGTCGCTACCCGAGTTGCCGGGGCCGCGCGCGAAGAGGTTCGCAGAGCAATATGGATTATCTTACGCCGACGCGTCGCAGTTGACCGGCGATCGCGCGTTGGCTGACTACTATGAATCAGCAGTTGAAGCGAGCGGTAGCAATGCGCGCGCGACGGCGAATTGGATTCGATCGGAATTGCTTCGCGAATTGGAAAATGCTGGGTTGTCGGCTGGTAAATCACCGATTCCCGCAATGAAGCTGGGCGCGCTGGTTCGCATGATCGACGATGGGAAAATCAGCGGCAAGCAAGGCAAAGACGTGCTCGTCGAGATGTTCGCGACGGGAAAATCCGCGGCCGTAATCGTAGAAGAGAAAGGCCTCATCCAAGTCAGCGACACCGGCGAAATCGATCGAGTGATCGATGAAGTGATCGCGGCAAACCCGAATCAACTTGAAGCATATCGCGGCGGCAAAGAAGCTCTGTTCGGTTTCTTTGTCGGTCAGGTGATGAAGGCTTCGAAAGGAAAAGCCAATCCGAAGGTTGTTATGAGCGCCTGAAAGAAAAGCTGAAGTCGTGAATCTCGCACTCGTTTAGACGGCGCACTTGTGCGCCGCGCCGAACAAGGCCGGCGTCTAAACGAAATTTTGAGAGTTGCTAATGGATCTCCAAAACAAATTTGCACTAGTAACTGGCGGCTCGAAAGGCATCGGCCGCGGCATCGCTGAAGCTCTCGTGCGCGAAGGCGTACAGGTTTGCATCAGCGCGCGCCATCAGGACGAAATCGACGAAGCAGTCGAACAGTTGAATCAATCGGGCGGCGGTCGCGCGTTGGGTTTCATTTGTGATGTGCGCGATTACGGTCAAGTCAAAGCATTAGTTGATCACGCAGTCAAAGAACTCGGCGGCCTCGACATTCTCATCAACAACGCGGGCATCGGAATCTTTGAAACTGTTGAGGAGACTTCGCCGGAAGATTTTCGTGCGGTGCTCGAAACGAATGTCTGCGGCGTTTTCTACTGCTGTCATGAAGCGATTCCGCAGATGAAGCAGCGCGGCGGTGGTTACGTCATAAACATCTCTTCGCTAGCGGGCGTGAACGCGCATCCGCGCATGGCGGCCTACAACGCCTCAAAGTTCGGCCTGAACGGTTTCAGCGAAGCACTGATGCAGGAAGTTCGTCACGACAACATCAAAGTCAGCTACATCATGCCCGGCTCGGTGAATACGGAATTCGGCGGCGATTTGCCCAGCGATGAAAAGAGTTGGCAGTTGACTCCTGAAGACATCGCTCGCGTCGTGGTCGATCTGCTGCATCATGACGATCGCTCGCTGCCCAGTCGAGTTGAGATTCGCCCCAGCAAACCGCCGAAGAAATAATGCGAGCCGTCGTTCAGCGCGTTACGCGCGCTTCAGTCAAAGTTGACGGGGAAATCATCGGCGAGATCGGGAGCGGTCTCGTCGTTCTTGTGGGTATCGCCCGTGACGACACGAAGGTTGAAGCGGCCTATCTTGTCGATAAGATCGCGAACCTGCGCATCTTCGATGATGACGATGGCAAGATGAATCGATCAATCAAAGATGTCGGAGGTGCGTTGCTAATCGTTTCGCAATTCACTCTGTATGGAGACGTACGACGTGGGTTGCGGCCTTCATGGATTGAAGCAGCGCCGCCGGAAATCGCTGAGCCGCTTTACGATTTCTTTGTGCGCCAGGCGCAATCGACTGTCGCCGAAGTTGCGACCGGAAAATTTCAGGCTATGATGCAGGTCGAACTGGTCAACGATGGACCAGTGACGATTTTGTTGGATAGTGGAAAGCTTTTTTAATGGAGCGCCCGCATCCTGCAGGCGGGTCGCGGGCATCTTGCCCGCATTCGTACCTTAGGAGGAAGCCAAGTTGTTAAGAAGATTCCATTTCGCACTCTCAATCTCTGTCTTACTTATTCTCTCGTTCACCGCCTGCAATCAATCAAACTCAAACACAACGACAAGCAAAGACTCCGATGCCAACGGGACTGCCGGCAACGTCAAGGCGGGCGTCAAGCCTCAACCTGATTCACAAGTCGCCGTGATCGAAACGGCTGATTACGGCCGCATCGTGATCGAGCTTTATCCGAACATCGCGCCGCAGCACGTTGAGCGATTCAAGAAACTCATTAACGAAAAGTTCTATGACGGCACGGCCATTCATCGGATTGATGCAAGCCTCGGAATCATTCAAGGTGGCGATCCTTTGACCAAGGGAAGCGATCAAGGCGCGTGGGGCACCGGCAACTCGCCTTATCCGAATGTGCCGGCAGAGTTCAGCGACATTCCTTACGAGCGCGGCACGCTGGGCGCGGCGCGCACCAACGACATTAACGGCGCGAACTGTCAGTGGTTTATCACGCTGAAGAAACAGCCGGCGTTTGACAAGAAGTACACCGTGTTCGGCAAGGTGATCGATGGGATCAAGAACGCCGAAGTCATCATGACCGCGCCAACGCAGCAGGGAAGCACGAAGCCGGCAGACAAAGTTGTGATTAAGAGCGTGACGCTGCAGCCGCGATCGAGTTTTCCAGCCAGCAACTAAGCCTTCGGAAACAAAATCGGCAACGCGACTTCCGACGTGTACATGCACCGCGCGTTGTGACCACACAAGGGCACAACGACGACGTTGTGCTTCGCGTTGTACTTGGCGTTGACGTACGCGCCGAATGCTTGCCCGCGCGCGAGGCGCGTAGGTCCCTGGGCCATCGCTGGACACGACGAATCGAATCCTGCGAGCGGCAGGATGTCCAACTCACCAAGCAAATACGTGGTTGGTCGCGCCGCCAATTGCTTTTTCAATTGATCGTCGGGAATGTTAGCGGTGTAGCCGGTGCGATTCTTCAATCCATAAGGCCAGTTGTTGTAAGTCGTGCAATTGCGCGCGTCGCCAAAAGCGCGCAGTTCGTTGTTTGCTCCCGAGGGCCGTTCAGGATCGAGATACGAATAACTCGAAGGATTCGAAACGACGTAAGTGATCGGCACGAGGGTCGTTTCATGAATCTTGTTTCCCATCTCGTAACGCGTGACGAATTGGCCGCCGGCTGAGTGGCCGGTGATGACGATCGCTTTCAGATTGGGAAAATTATTCTTGTTGGCGAGTTCGCGCACGATCTCATCCATGAAGTCGTAGGAAGTGAGTTTCGCGTTGTTCGTCGCGGTTCCTCCTGAGCGCCAACTGTCTCCGGAGCACGGCCAGTTCACTTCATTCTCGGCGAGCACGTCACGACAGCCAGTGCCGTTGTTCGATGCGAACCTCGGCGAGATCACGATTGCGTCATTGAATGCGCCGGCGAGAAACGTCGCGGCCAGACTGGTTCGAAAGTAATTGTCCGCATCGCGCCCCTGGCCATGCACCACGATGAGCGCGCGTACGATTTGCTCGTTCTTCTGGGCGAGGGGATACGTGCTGTAAATCAGCGCGCGTGAGCTGCCTTCGAGTCTTACCCAGCGGGTGCAATCAGCAGTTGCTTTGGTGCAAGGTTCGGCGGCATTCACCGCAGCAGACGCAAACAGAAGCGTTACGAGCAGGAAAAGTATTCGCATGGCGCGGGAGAATATAACTGCTTCGGTGCTGTGGCAAGACAAAGTCGAATGCGCAGGCAGGATGCCTGCGACCCGCCCGCAAGGATGCGGGCGCTCCAGGGCGCTCCAAGATCAAATCGTATCGTCGCGCGTCTTCGATTGTTCTTCCAGTTCGTATCGATCGCGATCGCGCCGTTCCAGCTTGCCGAGAAAATCCAACTCCTCGTTGTCTTCCAAACTCACGCCCATGGCTTTCGCGTTCTCTTCTACCATCGACTGATCGGGCGTCGGGTTGTCGCCGGCGAAGGTTTCAGAGCCGCTCTCGTTTACATCTTCCCAGGTTGCGTCCAGGTCGCCGCCCGCATCCGACGGCGACGCCGCGGTGTTGTTGTGCAACCGCTGGGCGAGTAGATCAGGATCTTTCGGCGCGTGCGAAATCTCTTCTTCCATGAACTCTTCGATTTCAGGATCGGGCACGTATTCGGGATCGTTGCTCAAGTAGTTGAATGATTCCGGCATCTTCTTTGGCATGATTCTCACTCCAAGTATCTCCGCCGATGTCCCGCGCACATCATCAATCGCGAAGCTGAATTTTGATTGAACCGTTAACGCGACTATAGCAAATCAACTATCGGACGAACAACGCAGAGCGACTGTGACTGTAATCACAATTTGGTCACGACAGTGGCTTGACGATCCCGTGATGCAAACCTAAACTTGAATTTGAAACTGACATCAAATCCTGCTCCGGTCGCGCCGTATTGTCAGATCGTTTCGCGCGATCCATCGAATAACCATGCCACATAACTTATTCAATTCACTGCAAACATTTGAACCCAATTCAGGAAACACGAGCGAATTCTATTCCCTGCCGCAACTTGAGAAGGAAGGCATCGCCAAAGTTTCCAAGTTGCCGGTTAGCATTCGCATCGTCCTTGAATCCGTGCTGCGAAATTACGATGGCGAGAAGATTACGGAAGACGACGTGCGCAACATCGCGAGTTGGCAGCCGAACGCTGAGCGCACCGAAGAAGTGCCATTCACAGTCGCGCGCGTGCTGCTTCAGGACTTCACCGGCGTGCCTTTGCTGGTAGATCTCGCAGCGATGCGATCGGCCGTGGTGCGATTGAATAAGAACCCGGGCGTGATTGAGCCGCTGGTGCCGGTCGATCTTGTAATCGATCACTCGGTGCAGGTTGATTTCTCCGCCACCAGCGACGCGTTTCGCAAGAACATGGAGATGGAGTTCAAGCGAAACAACTCTCGCTATCAGTTCTTGAAGTGGGGCATGCAGGCCTTCGATGGCTTTCGCGTGATTCCGCCGGGCATCGGCATCTGTCATCAGGTCAACCTCGAATATCTCGCGAAATGTGTTTGGGAGAAGAACGGCCTTTATTACCCTGACAGTTTGGTGGGCACTGATTCGCACACGACGATGGTCAACGGCTTGAGCGTCGTTGGCTGGGGTGTTGGCGGCATCGAAGCCGAAGCCGCAATGCTGGGGCAACCGGTTTACTTCCTGACGCCGGATGTTGTTGGAGTGCACATGAAAGGCCAGCTTCGCGAAGGTGTGACGGCAACCGATCTCGTTTTGGCAGTCACCGAGCTGCTCCGCAAGACGAAAGTCGTCGGCAAGTTTGTCGAGTTTCACGGCGAAGGCGCGGCGTCGCTCTCAGTCGTCGATCGCGCGACCATCGCAAACATGTCGCCTGAGTATGGCGCGACAATGGGTTACTTCCCGCCCGATGAAAAGACTTGTGAGTATCTGAAAGCTACCGGTCGCGAGGACGCGCACGTCGAAGCGGTCCGCAATTACTTCAAAGCCCAAGGCATGTTCGGTATGCCGCGGAAGGGCGAGATCGAATACAGCACTTTGGTCGAACTCGATCTCGACACGATCGTACCGGCCGTCGCTGGTCCCAAGCGCCCGCAGGATCGAATCGCGCTACCGGCCTTGAAAGATGCGTTCATGAATCTCCTGCAGCAGGACGTGAAGAGCGGCGGCTACGGCAAGTCCAGCGAGGACATTCCTCTGCGTTATGCGGCCGACATTGGCGCGAGCGAACACGCGCTGGCGATGGTCGTCGGCGGCGGCGAGCAGCATCCGACGACTGCGCCGGTGTCGATTTTGGATGGGGCAAAGCAGAAAGACACGAGCGCCTGGACCGAAACGGAAATGATGAACAACCGTCCCACGCCGGATCGCGTCGTCGAAGTTTCAACTGAAGAATTTCCCAAGGCACACGTCGATCTGGGTCACGGCGATGTCTTGATCGCCGCAATCACCTCATGCACCAACACTTCGAATCCGAGCGTGATGCTGGCGGCAGGTCTGCTCGCGAAGAAAGCGGTTGAGCGCGGTTTGAAAGTGCGGCCTACGGTGAAGACTTCGCTGGCGCCCGGTTCGCGTGTGGTTACGGAGTATCTCGAGAAGACAGGATTGCAGCCTTATCTCAATCAGCTCGGCTTCAATCTTGTCGGTTATGGCTGCACGACGTGCATAGGAAACTCAGGCCCGCTCGATCCGACGATCGAAGACATTGTTAACGATCACGATTTGATCGCAGCCAGCGTGCTTTCGGGCAATCGCAACTTTGAAGCGCGGGTCCACCAAAGCATCAAGGCGAACTTTTTGATGAGTCCGCCGCTGGTTGTCGCATTCGCGCTCGCCGGCACAGTCGAAAAAGATCTATCGAAGGAAGCTTTGGGGCAGGGAAGTAATGGCGAAGACGTCTACCTGCGCGACATTTGGCCGACGATGGATGAGATTGGCGCGATGATGGGTGAGGCGCTCGATGCCGAGACGTTCCGTCGGCTGTACGGCAACTTCGCCGAACAGAATCCGATGTGGAACTCGATTCCGACCACGGCAGGTCTGACTTACCAGTGGGATACGAACTCAACCTACATTCAGGAGCCGCCATTCTTCGAAGGCTTTGGCGCGGAAGTGGGCAAGATGCAGGATGTGAAAGCTGCGCGGCCGTTGGCAATCTTCGGCGATTCAGTTACCACCGATCACATCAGTCCCGCCGGCGCAATCAAAGCGACTTCGCCCGCCGGAGTTTACTTGCAACAGAAGCGCGTCGACGTCGCGGACTTCAACAGCTATGGCTCGCGCCGCGGCAATCATGAAGTGATGATGCGCGGCACGTTTGCGAACGTGCGCATCAAGAATCTGATGGTGCCCGGCACGGAAGGCGGCGTCACTCTTCATCAGCCGGACGGCGAACGCATGAGCATTTATGACGCGGCAATGAAATATGACGAAGAGAAGACACCTCTGGTCGTGATCGCCGGTCAGGAATACGGAACCGGATCGTCACGAGATTGGGCTGCAAAGGGGACTCGTCTGTTGGGCGTGAAAGCCGTCATCGCGCAGAGCTTCGAACGCATTCACCGCAGCAACCTCGTCGGGATGGGCGTCCTGCCATGCCAGTTCAAAGAAGGAACGAACGCCGCGTCGTTGAATCTGGATGGGACTGAGACATTCGACCTAACAGGATTGGAATCTTCGTCAAACGGCGGCGTACGTCCGCGCCAGGACGTCACGTTAACGATTCATCGCACCGACGGCTCAACAGAGAAAGTGCCCGTCGTCCTGCGAATCGACACACCCATCGAGATCGATTACTACCTGCACGGCGGCATTCTGCCTTACGTGCTGCGGCAGTTGTTAGCGGGGACGACGGGGTTTTGATTTCTATTGCGCAAGCCATCAGAGTTCAGTACAATTGGCTCAACTACTAACCAAACCAAACTTAGCAACTAACCTTGCTGCAGCATTGGGAGTAATTGCGCCATGAATGATTCTGCCCCTCCAACTACTAACGAAGAACCGAAAAAAGTTTCAAAGAAGCGCTCGAAAAAGAAGTCCGGAAAGAAGAGCAATTCAACGAAGAGACGACGCTCTGCATTTCCGGCAAGTTCCTTCGAGGAAGCTCTAACAATTCCTGTCGCCATTCAAAAGTACGCGGCGGGCCAAAAGGTTCGGCGTCTTACTTTATTTGATCACTTGGGGAAGTCACCCGATAGCGGTCCAAGTCGTCAGCTAGTAACGAACGCCTCCAAGTACGGCCTTATCAAGGGCAGTTACAAATCAGAGCATTTGGAACTCACACCTGATGGAAATCTCGCGACTTCGACCGAAGCTGATTTGCGCCAGAAGAAGCGCGCGCAGTTTCGTTTGGCCATTGAGCAAATAAGCCCATTCAAATTTCTGTTTGACAGGCAGCGCGGAAACAGGCTACCAGCAGTTTCTATTCTCGAAGACTGATTACGGGAAACCGATTTAAATGAAGATGAAATAAAGGAATGCGTCGAGAAGTTTATTGTAAACGCAAAGTTCGTAGGAGTGCTGCAGACTATTGCCGGAGCAGAACGGATACTTCCAATAGAGCAAATATTGGAAGAACTTCCTTCTGTGAAACGCGACTTGCCGGTTGGCATATCGAAACCTGAAACGAACGGGGGCGCTGCGCCAGATGCTAACGCCGCCGACTGGGAGAAAATCTGCTTCTACATTTCGCCTATCGGCGATGAAGACTCCGAAGAGAGACAACATTCCGATTTGTTTCTTGGTTCTATAGTCGAGCCCGCGGTGGAAGAGTTTAATCTAACAGTCGTGCGCGCTGATCAGATTGGCAAGGCTGGAATGATAGGCCGACAGGTGATTGACTACATACTCAACTCTAAACTGGTAATTGTAGACCTGTCCTATCATAATCCGAACGTCTTTTATGAGTTGTGCCTTCGCCATGTGAGGCGATTACCTACGGTTCAGATAATCCGAAGACGCGACAAAATCCCGTTTGACCTCGATCAGTTCCGAACCATACAAATTGACACGACCGATATTTTTTCGATGGTCCCGAACTTGCAGAGTTACAAGTCTGAGATTGCCACTCAAGTTCGTGCCGCGTTACAGGATCCAGATTCAGTCGATAACCCCATCAGCACCTATTATCCGAACCTTACAGTGTCGTTCGGTTAATGCGGCTCATGGTCTTTCTAGAGAGCCACGATCCCACTTCGCCAAATCTGCTCCCGCTTCGTAGGTACTCTGACAAAAACCCATCAAAGCATCTTCCGGAGAAGGGGATTGGCGGACGGCGTCGTAAGGTAGGAAGAATTCGTGCATCTCTTTCGAATAGAAAGCTGCGGCAGGCTTGACCTTTGAATCGCCGAGGCCGGCGGGTTCGGGCGCGGAGTAAGCGTAGAAAGCGGCTTGGGCGCCGTTGCCGCCAGGCCAGAAGCCGTGACTGATCACTTCGTGCGAATATGCTTCCTGTGTCCACGCGTCCGTGACTTCGCGGGGCGGCGCGGGCCGGCCTGAGAAACGCGTCACTGCGTGATCAAAGCTGCCCCACCAGAAATGCACGGGGCTGACCTTGCCGATGAAGCGTGCCCGAAACTGCTTGAACACTTCATCGATCGAAACCAGCGCGCGCCAGAATCGATTGACGTAATCGGCGTCGTAGGACTTGTGCACTTCGTCCTGTTCGAACCGGATTGCTTCGCGCACCGCTGAGGATGGTGAAGGAACTTCGACTGGCATCGTCCAGATCTTCACATCGATCCCGAAGTGACGCAGCGTCCCCATCAGTTCGTTGTAAAAGTCAGCCACCGATCGCGGACGCAGCTTGAGGGCGGTACGAGCGCCGTCGCTACAATCAATCCGCAGCTTGTGATCGATGAAATCGAATTCGATTTCGAAGATGCGCTCGCCGTAAGGCATCGGTGATGTTGTCAGGCCGCGCGCGGAAACATACAGCGGCACGTTCCACCAGTGATTGACGAGCGGCGTCAGCTCCAGGCGAATCTTGCCGACAATCTGCGTCCACATTTGCAGCGTCGCGAGCGTGTCTTGCCATTCTTCGAGGATGAGTTCGGGCCAGTTTTCGCTTGTCATGACCATACGATACAGAAAAACCAGCCACAGATAAACGCGGATTTACGCAGACATGAAGAAAACTAGCTGTGGGAATCTGTGTTCATCTGTGGTCGCTTGGGCTTGGCGTTTGCGGAGTGCTAGATTGTTCTCATGTCAACACCACAACCGCAAACGACAGAACGTCGTTATCAACTGTTCATCAATGGTCAGTTCGTCGATGCTGAATCAGGCAAGACTTTCAAGTCGCCGAACCCGGCAACCGGCGAGACATTCGCTGAAGTCGCCGAAGCCGACAAAGCCGACGTCGATAAAGCTGTCGCCGCTGCGCGCAAAGCGTTCGATGGCAAATGGTCAAAGATAAGCGCGCGCGATCGCGGCCGATTGATTCATAAATTGTCGCAATTGATCGAACGCGATGCGGCTCAACTCGCCGAGCTGGAGACGCGCGATAACGGCAAGCCGATTAAGGAATCGACGTACATCGATTTGCCGGGTGTGGTTGAGAACTTTGAATACTTTGCGGGTTGGGCCACGAAGATCGAAGGCGAGACGATTCCGGTGCCGGGACAAGTGTTCAACTACACACTGCGCGAGCCGGTCGGCGTTTGCGGTCAAATCATTCCGTGGAATTTTCCTCTGCTGATGGCCGCGTGGAAACTTGCGCCCGCGCTGTCGGCAGGGAACACAGTGGTGTTGAAGCCAGCGGAACAAACTCCGGTTACCGCGCTCGAACTAGCGAAGCTGATCCAGGAAGCAGGTTTTCCCGAAGGCGTCGTCAACATCGTGACGGGTTACGGCGAGACTGCAGGCGCGGCGCTGGCGTCGCACAAAGGCATCGACAAGATTGCGTTCACGGGATCAACTGAAGTCGGAAAACTTATCGCGACGGCGGCCGCGGATAATCTCACCAAAGTTTCGCTTGAACTCGGCGGCAAGGCGCCCAATGTGATCTTCGCCGATGCGGATCTCGATCAAGCGGTCAACGGCGCGATGATGGGAATCTTTTTCAATCAGGGTCAGGTGTGCTGCGCCGGCTCGCGCATCTTCGTTGAAGAGAAAGCGAAGGATGAATTTCTCGGGCGCTTCAAAGAGAAAGCTGATCGCATCAAAGTTGGCGATCCGATGGACAAGGCGACTTTGATGGGGCCGCAAGTGTCGGAAGAGCAATTGAATCGAATCAAAAGCTACGTCGACATTGCCCGCAACGAAGGCGCCACGGTGTTTACCGGCGGCGGATCACCTGAACTGGCCGAAGAGTTCAAGAATGGCTACTTCTTCCAACCGACCATCTTGAGCGACGTGGATAACTCGATGCGCGTCGCACAGGAAGAGATCTTCGGACCTGTCTCCAGCGTCATCACTTTCAAAGACGACGACGAACTGATTCAAAAAGCGAACGACACGATCTACGGATTGTCGGCCGGCATCTGGACGCGCGACATCACGCGCGCGCATCGCTTCGCGAAAGCGATTAAAGCCGGTGTCGTTTGGATCAATACCTACAACATGATGAACGCCGCGTCGCCGTTCGGTGGCTACAAGCAGTCGGGTTATGGCCGCGAGATGGGCAAGCATGCGCTTGAACTCTACACGCAAGTAAAAAGTGTTTGGGTTGATCTCTCCGGCAAGCCGATCGGTTGGTTTGGGAAGTAACGAACAATAGTGCGCACAAATGAATCGATTGCCTTTGCGATTTTGGTTGTGGTTGGTGTCTCGATCGCGATCACGGGAGTAATTGCGATCGCGGCGCCACAATTTGCATCGGAGATGTACGGCGTGACGATTGCCACAAACGACGTGCGCGCCTTTGCGTGGGCCGCTGGAGCCCGCGACATTGCCGTTGGTGGGTTGCTCTTGTTGATTGGATGGCTCGCGCGAAACTCGCGGGCAATCGGAACCACCCTGCTGATTGCGGCCATCATTCCAACGTCCGACGCAGCAATTGTTTGGATGGTCTCTCAGCCGCGTCCGGCGTTGGCTTTAACCCTTCACCTCTCATCAGCAGTCATCTTTGCCGCCTTAGGAATTTGGCTGCGACGCTAGTCATGGCTTCCTAAGAGCTGGAGTTCCGAGTCGTTTTCAGGCTCAACGACGGCTGGTAGTATTTGCCGAGAACACAGTAAATTCCCTATTCCCCTGCTCGTCATCTTCTCTGCTGAGGACCCAAGACATGTCGAAGAAGGTTCTGATTCAACTAAGCGTGTGCTGTTCACTAATCGCGATTGCAACTCTAACGACCCTAGCGCAATCCACCAACACCGCCAGCATGATCGTCACGGTCGTCGATCAGGACGGCGCGGTAATCAAAGGCGCGAACATCTCGGTCGTGAACACCGCCACCGGCGCGACGCGCGAAGCAGTTTCCGGCGACGAAGGCACGGCGACGATTGCCGGACTGCCGTTGACGGGCGAATACAAAGTTCACGTCACGATGACTGGGTTCACGGCCGAGGACGCGACGGGACTGACTCTGCGCGCGAACGAAACCGCGGCTGTCAAGTTGAAGATGGTCGCCAGCGGTGGCCAGAGCGAAGTCACCGTGTACGGCACGACCGAAGGTGTGCGCGCCGATCCGCAGATTGGTATTCCGCTCGAGACGAAACAGATCGACGAGACGCCCGTGCTCGGTCGCAAGGTTTCCACCTTGCCCTTGCTCAACTCTGCGTTCAGGCAAGGCAAAGGAACCGGCGATCTCTTCGTCAATCAAACTTATTTCATTAGCGGCGTCGGCTCGCGGCGCGCGACGACGTTTATCCTCGACGGCGCGAGCAACGACGAAAGTTGGGGGCGTCAGACCGCCGTCGCAACCGTGCCGATGGGGGCGGTGCAGGAATTCAACGTGCTGACGAACGCATTTTCCGCCGAGGTTGGGTGGACGTACGGACCGGCGCTGAACATTGTTACGAAATCAGGCACCAACGAATTTCACGGCGAGGCGCTCTACATGTTGCGCCCCGGTGGCGCTTGGCAGGCGAAGAGTTTTTCAACGAAAGGCTTTTGTCCGCCGTCGGTTGGCAGTTGCGTGCCGCCGACAAATCTCGTCGCGATCAATCCGGTCGACATCCCTGACAAGTTGAATCAATTCTCTGGCGCGATTGGTGGGCCGATTGTGAAAGACAAGACTTTCTTCTTCGCGTCGGCCGATCACACGCGACAGGATCGCACGACGTTTCTTTCCAGCTCGCTGCCTTCGTTTGTGTTGCCGTCAAGCGGGCGTTTGGATTGGACCGGTCATTACCGGCAGACGCTGTTCGACGGCCGTGTCGATCACAAGTTCACGCCGAACGAGACCTTCATGGTTCGTTTCAACCTCGATCGCATGACGGATGACAATCCGCAGGATGCAGTTGGCGGAACGAACGCACCCAGCGTCGCACGTAGATATTCACGCCGCTCTTGGACGGTGCAGGCGAATCTCACGTCGGTGTTGAGTCCGCACGTGCTAAACGAAGCGCGCTTCGCTTACCTGCATGGCGATCCGGTGACGCTGTGGGAGGCGCAGAATCCTTCGACGGTTTACACCCGTTCGGGCTCCGTGCCGTTCACGATTGGCGAGAATCGATTCTCGAATCTCCGCAGCCGCCAGTGGCAGTTCTCAGACACTGTGTCGTGGTCAGTCGGCAAGCATTACCTGCGCATGGGCGGCAGCGTCGTGCATCACAACTCGGGCGGCTTCGGCAACGAACCTGGGCAGGTAACACTGGGCACATTCACTTTCAGAAACACCACGACCGCGCCGTTTAATCAGTTGACGCTGGCGGACGTGCAGAATTATTCGCAGCCGATCAACTTCGGCATCAGCACGTATGATTTGAACCAATGGCTGCTGACTGGATTCGTGCAAGACAGTTTTCGCGTGACACATGATTTCACGCTCGACTTCGGCTTGCGTTACGACCGCCAGACGCTGACGGATGATAGAAACGATTGGCAGCCGCGCATCGGCTTTGGTTGGCATCCCGGCGGCAATTCGCGCATAGCAATTCGCGGTGGTTACGGAATGTATTACGCGCAGATTCGCAGCAACGTCATCGCGCCGTTTCTGGTGAATGGGCTCGATGGATTGGCAACTTACACGGCCACGTCCGGGCAGACAGGCTTCCCAACTTCCTTGACAGCCGTGCCGGTGAATGTCGATCCAAAGACGATACCCGCGAGCCAACTGCCGGCGCGTGACATCCAGATTCGGGCCGGCCGCGCCGATTTCTATCGTGCACAGTTTGCGCGATATGGATTGAATTTTGATTTGCTACCGAACTATCCGAAGAAGCTGGTCAATCCGCGCAGTCGGGTTTTCACGATTGGCGCTGAGCGAGAGTTCGCCAAAGGATTGTTCTTCGGCGCGGACTATGTGCGCCAACACCTCAGTGACATTCAACGGACGATCGATTTGAACGCGCCGTCGATATTCGAGCGCAACGCCCCCGGACAAACGCGGACAGTTGCGGCGGCGAATGCGACCCGGCCGATCATTCCCGTTAATGGTGGCGTGCGTCAGGTGAACGTGATCATGAATCTCGGCGTGGCGGATTACAACGGCCTGCAAACGAACTTCAGTTATCGCGGCAATCGCAAGATGTACGCATCGCTGAGTTACACTCTGTCGAAAGCGACGAACACCACTGAGCCTGATGGCAATGGCATCAATCCGAATCAGAGCATCATCACGCGGCTTGGTGAAGAAGAGCGCGGCCCCAGCGTCGTCGATCAACGTCATCGCGCGGTGGTGACTTTTCATTATCGATTCCCGTGGAACTTCACCGCGGGGACGCTCGCGATGTTCGCTTCTGCGCGTCCGTTCAGCGCGACGACCGGCGTCGATAACAATGGCGATGGCTTGAACAACGATCGGCCGGTGATCAATGGCGCCGTGGTTACGAAGTCGGCTTTTCGCGGGACGCCAACGTCGGAAGTGGCAATCTTCGTTGAAAACAAAATCAAGATATCCGAACGAATGAGTCTGCAACTCAGGTTGGAGGGCTTCAATATCTTCAACCACGCGAATATGCTGGGGCGCGGTGTCACGGTTTACGGCGATGCAGCCACGGCGGCATCGAACTTCGGTTGGTTCACTCCTGCAAACGCGATTGGCGCTGATGGTCACGCGATTCCGGCATTTGCGAACATCGACCCGCCGCGGATGTTTCAGTTGCAGGCGCGGTTTGTGTTCTGATGCGAAGAAGTGAATCCGCAGATTACGCCGATTAGAAACCACCGTCTCTTCCGCGTAATCTGCGGATAAATTCTGTACTTATGAAACGAATCTTATTTCTTGTGGCGGTCTCGGTGCTGCTGATGTCGGGGCTCAGTTGTTCGCGTTTTCGCAACGCGCCAACGAACGCCGGAGCCGAACGCTACGTCGTCATCTCGCCCATCTACAACGAAATTATTTGGGCGCTCGGTGCGCAGGACAAAGTCGTCGGAGTCGATCTCTCCACAACATATCCGCCTGACGTAAAGAACAAGCAAACCGTTGGCTATCATCGCGCACTCAGCGCGGAAGGAATTCTCTCCCTGCATCCCACCGCCGTCATTCATGACAACAACATCGGCCCGCCGCAGGTCGTGCAGCAACTTCAGCAGCTCAACATTCCGATGAAGACTTTCACCGCGAAGAACACTGACTTTGATGGTGCGAAGGCTTTGATTCGCGAGATGGGCGCGTACTTTCACAAAGAAGCGCGCGCGGAAGAGCTTTGCAAGACGATGGATGAACAGAAGGCGGCGTCTCTCGAAAAGGTGAAGCAGTACACCGATCATCCACGCGTCGCGGTAATTCATTTTGGCCGCGCTTCGAACGTTTATCTGGTCGTTGGCAAAGGGGGCGGCGGGGATGGCGGCGGCGTCAGCAAGATGATTGAACTAGCCGGCGGCGAAATGGCGGTCGCCAACCAAGGCATGCAGCGGATGGAATCACCGGAGATTCTGGCGCAGGCAAATCCAGATGTGATTCTCATGACCGATTATGGTTACGATCGATTGAACGGTTCGCTCGATCAAATTAGGGCGTTACCCGGTGTTGCCACTTCCAATGCCGCCAAAACCGGCCGCATCTTCCGAATCGAAGAGAACGTGCTAAATTACTTCGGCCCACGCTCGGGAGAGAACATCGCGAAAGTCGCCGACATCATTCATAAGAAGTGACCACACCACGCAGCAGCCGACGCCTTCTCCTTCTAAGTTTGGCTGTCGTCACACTGCTCGTTCTCGCCGCGTCAATTCGCTACGGCGCGATCGACTTCTCAATCGGTGAAATCAGTCGCGCGTTCGCTTCAATTTTTCCTGGACAACCTGAACCAACTTTAGATCAGCGCATCTTTCTCGAGTTGCGTTTGCCGCGCGCGATTCTGTGCCTGTTGGTGGGCGCGAGTCTCGGCGTCGGCGGCACGCTGATGCAGGCGCTGTTTCGCAATCCGATTGTTGAGCCGGGACTGGTTGGTACTTCGAGCGGCGCAGCTTTCGGCTCGGCGCTTTTCTTCGTGCTCGGCGGCGTGCTTCATATCGGAACGAGCCTGTGGAGTTTGCCGATCGCTGCCTGTGTCGGCGGAATCATTTCAACCTATCTGGTATTTCTGCTCGCTCGCTCGCGCGAAGACGGGCGCGCGTCGATCGTGATGCTGCTGCTTACGGGTCTCGCGGTGAACGCACTCTTCATGAGCGCGATCGGATTTCTGTCTTACATCGCGCGCGATCCGCAGGCACGTTCGATTACATTCTGGAGCCTGGGCACATTGTCCGGCGCGAGTTGGAAAGCGGTCGAGATTGTTGCCGTCTCCACGATTGGAGGATCGATCATGGCGCTTCGCTATGCGAAGCAGCTTAACGCGCTGACGATTGGTGAAGAGGAAGCGACGTATCTCGGCGTGAATGTGAATCGTTTGAAGTGGATCATTTTGTCGGTGAATGTCGTGATCGTCGCGGTGGCCACGGCGTTTACCGGCGTGATCAGTTTCGTTGGGCTCGTGGTGCCGAACATCCTGCGCATGATTGGCGGAGCGGACAATCGATATCTGATCGTCGGAAGTGCGTTGACGGGCGCGACGCTTTTGACTCTGGCTGATTTGCTCGCGCGCCTCGTCGTACGACCGGCGGAATTGCCTATTGGGATCGTCACGTCGGCGGTGGGCGTGCCGGTGTTCATATTCTTGTTGAGGCGTAGGCGATACGTGTTTTGATCTTTGGGTTGCTTGGCGGCTTGGCGCCTTTGCGTGAGATCGGTTCACGCCAAGACGCAAAGGCGCAAAGGAACGCAAAGTTTGATGCTCACGGCAACCAACATCACTTATCGTGTCGGTACGAAGGAGCTGATCTCGGACATCTCCGTCTCATTCGCTCCCGGCAAGCTGCACCTAATCATCGGGCCGAACGGGGCGGGGAAGTCGACGCTGATCAAAGTCCTCGCTCGCCTCGTTCGACCGCAAACGGGCACTGTCCAATATGATCAGACCGATATACACGATGCGAGTGAAGCTGACCTTGCCAGGCACCGGGCGGTGCTCTCACAGGCAATCGAAGTTGCTTTCCCTCTGACTGTTCGTGAAGTCGTGATGATGGGGCGCTATCCGCATTTTGGCGGGCGGCCCGGACCTCACGACGAACGAATCGTCGATGAAGTAATGGCGCATTTTGATGTCACGGCATTTGGCGATCGGAATTATCAAACACTCAGTGGCGGCGAAATGCAGCGCGTGAACTTCGCGCGCGTGCTGGCCCAACTCTGGAAAGACAGCCATGGATCAGCCGAAGCGAATGGTTCGACCCGTCAAAGCGGGAAATCGCGCTTCCTGTTTCTCGACGAGCCTTTGACCTTTCTCGACGTTCATCATCAAATCGACTTCATGAAGAAGGTCCGCGCGTTCTCAATGGCGCCCGAGGTCGTAACTGTTGGCGTGGTCCATGACTTGAACCTCGCCGCGAGGTTTGCGGACCATCTAGTGCTGCTCAACAAGGGACGCGTTGTCGCTAATGGCACGGCTTCTGAAGTGCTGACAACTGATCGCATTCGCGACGTCTTCGCGGTCGAACCCACTTTCGTTCCCACGTCTCACTCGGGCGTTCATCTCATCTTCGATTAAAAAACTGTAAACTGGCCGATAGTGAAATCCGCCGCTCGAGCAAAAGCGTTTCGCTTCATCGTGGCCATCGGCTTCGTCAGCCTGTTTGCTGACATGACCTACGAAGGCGCGCGCAGCGTCGTCGGCCCGTTTCTCAAAGAACTGGGCGCCAGCGCGACTCAAGTTGGGATTATCGCCGGCGCGGGCGAGATGATTGCCGCGAGTCTGCGTCTGTTCACGGGTCGTTTGGCCGATCGCACACGCGCGTACTGGATTCTCACCGGCTCAGGATATTTCCTGAATCTTGCGGCGGTGCCGCTGCTCGCGCTCGCCGGCAATTGGCAGTTAGCGGCGCTGCTGATTATTGCTGAACGCACGGGCAAAGCTCTGCGCGGACCATCGGTCGATGTTCTGCTTTCTGAATCGACGCAGGTGGTCGGGCACGGTTGGGGATTCGGTCTGCACGCCGCGATGGATCAAGCAGGCGCCGTGCTCGGACCGATTCTGGTCACGATCGCAATTGCCCGGGAACATCATTTCAATGCGGCTTTCGTTTGGCTCGCGGTGCCCGCTGTGGCCGCGTTGGCGTGCCTCGTGGTGGCGCGTTTTGCGCGCGCGCAACAGCCGACGCCACCTCCGGCACTGGTACAGCTTCAGCTTCCGAAAGTTTTTTGGTTTTATGTCGCGGCTGCAGGGTTACTGGCGCTGGGTTTCATAGATTTTCCCTTGCTCGCTTATCACTTTCAGAAGACTGCTGTGACGAAAGAGGCCACGATTCCGCTGCTCTACGCGATGGCGATGGGCCTAGGCGGACTGACTGCTCTGGTGTTCGGAAAGCTTTTCGATCGATTCGGCATCGTCGTGATCGTCGGCGGAATAGCAGTTTCTTTGCTGGCTCTTCCGTTCGGCTTTCTCGGCGGAACGATTTCGGCTTACATCAGCGTGGCCTGTTGGGCCACGGGCGTTGGCGCGCAGGACGCGTTGTTGCGGCCGGGCATCGCGCAAGTTGTCTCAATGAACAAACGAGGCTCGGCGTTCGGCGCGCTGAATGGAGTCTATGGCGTGCTGTGGTTCATTGGCAGCGCGCTGATGGGAATGCTTTACGATCATTCGATCGTGGCGCTGATCGCGTTCGGAATCCTGGCCCAGGTTGCGTCTGCAGTTTTGTTCTTTTGGCTGCGAAAGCGGCTCGCGGCCGCTGCTCAACAAGCTTAAGTCAGCACAAAATTGAGACAATGTGCTCAACGATTGAGTGCACGCCCAGGAGGACGGAAGAGTTCAGCGCGAAGGCCGCGCTCGCTGCAATCAGCAAAGCTACAACAACGAGTGGAAGGGTCCTTTCGACCAAGAGCGTCTTCGATCGCGCTTCAGCATTTGTGGAAGCCAGTTCAAGCAGACGCCGCACGCGCGCTTTCACCCCACGCGTTTCATCGCCTACCAAAAAAGCCGCGAGAGGTAATTCCACATGAGTGCCCTTCGGAATCATGCGGGCAATAGTAACCAGCGCCGAAGCGAGATCGAGCGCCATCGTGGGGCTCGCTTGCGCGACGTATTCGTCGGCAGCGGCCTCAGCGGTTTCTGACCATTCACGATCGAGCGATCGTCCCGATGGGAAAATCATGAGTGCATCGCGGCATGCCCGCAACAGCACACGCTTGAGGTTATCGTGGGCGATCAGGTGACCACGTTCATGCGCAATCGCCGCAGCTAATTCCTCTGGGCTGATCGATTGAAGCACCTGATTCGCCACAAACAGGCGCGGCCTCAGCGTGCCAACGACAGCGATGATCGGAAACGAATGAGGAATTCGGAATGTCGGCACATCTATTCCGGGCAACTGAATCTGAGTAGCAGTCGCAAGCCATTGACGTCGCAACGCCCGCGTCGCCAGGTAAGATCGGCAGGCGCGATGCAAGGCGAAGCCCGCACCAAACGCCGACAATAGCGCGAGCACGGCGAGTTTGATCCCGACGACTTCTGAAGTTCCGCGCGGTTCGTAGCCGACATAAGACGGAAGTAAAAACAGCGCTACGAAAACGAATGCAACCGCAGGCGCCGCGATGCGCAGCGCGAACAACACTTCGGCGCGAGCTTTTGCCGACCAGCGCTGCGTCCACGGACTGAGTGCGCGCCAGCCGAGCGATGAAGCCATCGACACAATCGCATTGACCGCCAGAAAAGCCGTCAGCGCCAGGCATATTCCGAGTAGCTCGTATCGCATCAGGTTTCCTTACGCCGCAACTGGCGCTTCTTTTCCTTGATTAAGCGATCAAGTTCGTCGAGCAGCTCGCGATCGTGTTCGCTCACGGTTTCGACGATGCAGGCCAGCACCGGGCGCACGCCCTCAGCGCCATCGCCAAGTAACCCGTCGATTACGTCCTCGCGAATGCCGTGTTCCAATTCTTGTTGAGATACCGACGGCGAATAGAGAAAGGCGCGCCCGTCTTTACGGCGATCGAGCAGACGCTTTTTGTAAAGACGATCGAGCGTCGTCATCAAAGTGGTGTAAGCGATGCGCTCTTCAAAAGCGAGATAGATATCGCGCACGCTTACCTCGCGACGCTGCCAAGCCTGTTCGAGGACTTCGCGCTCGAGCTTCCCGAGCGCCAGCGAAGCAACTTCGCTGGGCCGGCGGAACCCACGGAGAAGAAATCGAGGAGTCTTCATTTCAGGCGAGCATTTTCTGGGTCAATTGGTTCGAAGTCAAACGAAAACTGAGCGCGTGAAGCGGAGCAACTGAATTAGAAGATTCGTCGAGATCGGGACGACGCAAATTAGCAATACGCACTAGGGCTGCATCGGGCAAGCCTGAATTGCGCACAACTGCCACTTGCCATTTCGTTCGGTGAAGATGCTCATGATCTTGTACTGACCGGCGAGTTCGCGGCCGTTGTAAAGCCACGTTGCCGAATCGCGCGCCGTCAGCACTGCAGTCGTGCCAAAGACCCGTACGCTGACTTGCTCGCGCGCGATGTGTTCGATCTTCAAATTGCCTGAGGTTACGTCTGAGATGAATTGGACCTTGTCGTCTCCCTCGAGTGGATAGGTGAAGAAGAAATCGTCCGCCATGATTCGATCCAACGTGGGCGCATCGCCGCGCACCATCGCCTTGACCCAATCGTCGTTGAGTTGACGCACGTGCTGCTCAATTTCAATGGTCGTCTGCGGCGCTCTGTGCGGCGTTGGATCCATGAAGATCGATCATCCCTGCTGGAAAAATTAGCTCGCTTCTACGTCAAAAGCTCACGTGAGTCAATAGCCAGGCAAACGTCCCCGTGTAGGGAAATCAGGCTGATGTGTTTGCTAGCTCTTCACCCAGCCTCGCTTCGTGGCGGAGGCAATTCAGAAGCGCATCCCAAATGGCTCCGATGTGGTTTACGGCGACACGATATGGAATACGAATAAAGTCGGTTTTCGATCATTTTCATGCAAAGTAGCTAAATACCCGGTGCTTTTCATAAGTGGCATGTTCATTGCCACCATCTTCCGCGGAGGTTAGCGAAAGATGAAACTCAATAGCATGAAGAATTTTGGAGGCGCAATCCTGGGTCTGATGTTGTTCTTAGGCATCACGTTGGTGTCGAGTACTACAGCCCAGGCACAATATCCTTATCAGGATCAAGACTACTATCGACGACAACGCCAAAACGAGCGCGAGCGACGCGAACGAGAGCGCGAGCTTCAGCGCGAGCGCGAACGGCAGAATCAACAGGGCGGCTGGTACGACCAGTATGGCAACTGGCACGCGAATAGTTCTAACCAGGGTTACTACGACCAGGGTTATTACAACCGCGGTAACCGGCGCGGACGCAACTGGGATGGCTATGGAAATTATGGCGGGTCGTACGAACTGCGACAGACGGCTCTGAACGCCGGCTACAACGAAGGCTTGAAGGCGGGTAGAGATGATCGTCGCCGCGGCCGGTACAATCCGACGCGTTATGGAAACACGCTGAAGGACTACAACTCGCGCATGGGTGACCGTGCTGCGTATCAGCAGTACTTCATGCAGGCATACCAGAATGGCTATGCCGACGGTTACCGATACGGCTACTAATTAATCAACTCACTCTGGCGCGGGCCCAAGGCGGGAGCTGATGTTCAGCTCTCGCCTTTTTTTGTTTGGAACTTCTCAATGCGATCCGTACTTTTCACGGAATCATCACGGCGTTAGGTGTTTATTAAGAGCACACAAGCAGCGCCCGGTTTGTAGATTCTGAATTTCTTCCGAGAGGACTATGCCTAAGAAGATTCTGGTTATAGAAGACGACGATGAAATGCGCGAGTTGATGCGCATTAGTCTCTCGAACAATGGATACGAAGTAGTCACTGCGCCTGACGGCGTTAGTGGTTACGACACGGCTTTGTTTCTCAAGCCGGACCTCATCATCACCGACATTCGCATGCCTGGCGCGGACGGCATTCACGTGGTGCGCCGGGTTCGCGATACCGACTCGCTAGCCGAGACGCCGATTCTGGTGATGACGGCATTCGGGACGGGCAGTGCGACATTCTCTCTACAGCTGGGTGCAAACGCATTCGAGCCGAAGCCAATCGATCCGCAGAGGTTGCTTTCGACCGTCAAGCGCTTGCTGAGCGAGCACGACAATTTGAAAGCGGCCTGAGTAGAGAGGCCGGAGCCTGGAGACTGGGTGGGAACTTGGTCTCTGACCCCCAGCCCCTGGTCTCAAGCCTGAAGTCCCAAGTCCCAGCTTCCAGTTTCCCTCCATTCTTCGGAACTGAGTCCCTTTCCCATCCGTTTAAATTCAGTTCCCCGTCTATTTCTGCAAAAAATCTGAAACCTTTTACTGCGGGGGCTCACTAACACACCGGAAAATGAAACGGCTGGCGGCACGCGACATAAGCCTGGAAGGCCGGCCCGGTGCGTTTACAGGATCTCTGATGAATAGTTCAGCAGACCTAGTCACGCGCGCGTGCCAAGGCGACCAAGAAGCTTTTCGGTTGATCTTTGAACGGTACTCGCGCCCGGTGATTAGCTTCATCTACTACCAGGTTAGCGACCGAGAGCTGGCAGATGAGCTGACGCAGGAGACTTTCGTGCGCGCCTATCGCGGTCTGAAATCCCTGAGAACAGAGACCAAGCTTTCGAC
Source organism: Acidobacteriota bacterium (assembly GCA_021323895.1). Lineage (GTDB taxonomy): Bacteria > Acidobacteriota > Blastocatellia > Pyrinomonadales > Pyrinomonadaceae > UBA11740. Next base: position 47,409 of record JAJPKD010000139.1, read on the forward strand.
TTGGCTTTTCGGAATCGCGAAGAACGTCGCGCGCGAATCCTTGCGAGCGCGAATTCGCCAGAACCAGCACATCGATCTCGACGACAAGCAGGTTTTGGATCTGAGCGATCAAACGCCGGTTCCGTCGAGTCAATTGTTGGATAAGGAACTCAACGAAGTTGTGCAGAGATCGCTGGCGATGCTGGATGAAGACAAGCGCACGGTGTTCACGCTGAAAGTTTTTCACCAGTGCAGCTATGAAGAGATTGCGGA
>JAJPKD010000152.1 GCA_021323895.1 Acidobacteriota bacterium
ATGATGAAAATTGGGGATTGGGAAATTACACCGAGGTCGCGATTGCCGATCGGGTGTGGAGAATCGAATGAGAGAACTAGTGTTAGGTGGTGCTGGGCTGATTGGATCGTCCCTTATTAAGGAGCTGCAAAAGAGGGGACATGAAACCGTCTGCCTCGATTTGAAAACTGGGTCTGATTTGCGCTACGTGGACGATGAGCCTTTTGCGAAAGCTGATCGCGTTTGGTTGTTGGCGTGGGACACCGGTGGCGCAAAATATATAGAAGCGATAGACAGCCAACACGCGCAGTACAAACACAACTGCGAACTTTGTGTTCGAGTGTTTGATGCTTTGGCGCGCACCCGAAAACCGTTTCTATTTGCGAGTTCGCAGTTGGCAGGCCTCCCCAATGCCTATGGAGTTACCAAGGCGATGGCGGCAGCCTGGACCAGACAACTGGGCGGTAAAGTAGCCCGTCTCTGGAACACCTACGGATGGGAGCAGCCCGATGAGCGCAGTCACGTAATCACGGACATGGTTCTGTCAGGTTTCAAAGGAACGGTTCGTTGTCTGACTGATGGCGCTGAACGTCGCAGGTTTCTTTACAAGTCTGATTGCGTCGAGGCGTTGATTAAGTTATTTGATGGGCCAAATCAATCAGCAGAGATTGCCGCCTCGGAATGGGTCACGATTCGCGATGTTGGCCGCGAGATCGCGCGACAGCTCGACGTGGACACTGAATTCGGCGAAATGAAGGGCTCTGAGTGCTTGATCGACCCACAAGACGTCCTACCGGACTGGCAACCAAAAGTCACCTTGCCTGAGGGTATCGCCGCTGTTATCGGTGAAGCACGCGCTTACTTATCTTATCGAACTGCAGTTGGCTAGATTATGCCGTTACCGGAAAAGGTCTCAGGGCTTGTGAAGCGAGTACCCTTTTACAAGGACCTGCGCCAGAGATACGACCTGGATCGCTTGCGCCGGGCCATCGCTGCGGCGAATCCGCTTAACGTCGTAATCGGTGGCGGTCAGAGGTTGTACGATGGCTGGGTCTTCACGGACAAGGACCTGCTGGACATCGCAAATCCTGTTAGCTGGCAGAAGCTATTTGTTCCTAATTCGATTGATCGAATTTTGTGTGAACATGTGCTCGAGCATCTATCTATCGCAGAGTGCCGCGTTGCCCTCGCGCAGTGCGGCCTGTATTTGCGGCCGGGGGGCTTATTGCGAGTCGCAGTTCCGGATAGCTATCGTCGAGACACGGCGTACGTTGCGGAAGCTGCTCCTCCTAATGCCGGACACCAGGTCTTTTATAATGTCGATACGTTTACACCAATACTTATTCAGGCAGGCTTCGACGCAACGCCGCTCGAATATTTTGACCGCGACGAGCAATTTCATGCGGAACCGTGGGACGAGCGGGAAGGCATGATCGTGCGATCCGCTCGATTTGACACGCAAAAAGAATTTCAGCGCGGCGATCTTCACTACACGTCATTGATCATCGACGCCAGGAAGCCCCACCGCTAAGCTTCGAGGAAGAGATCTCAGATGTGCGGTATTGCCGGAATTGTTAGTCAAAGGCCGATTGAGTCTCGCGAACTCTTGGCGCTTGAGAAAATGACCGCGAGCTTGCGTCATCGTGGGCCGGATGGCGAAGGTTGCTTTCGCGATCCGAATGTGGCTTTGGCCATGCGCCGCTTGAGCATCATCGACCTCGCCGGCGGATGGCAGCCAATTTATAACGAGGACCGGACGTTGGCTATCGTGGCCAATGGAGAGATCTACAACTATCTGGAACTGCGCGAACAACTAGAGTCTCGCGGGCATGTCCTGCAGACCGAAGGCGACATCGAAACGATTCTACACCTGTACGAGGAGGATGGTCTGGACTGCGTTCAGCATCTCCGCGGGATGTTTGCATTCGCGCTTTGGGATAGCAGACGGCGGCGCCTCTTGCTGGCGCGCGATCGGATGGGAGAGAAGCCTCTTTACCTTTACGAAGCAAATGGAACGTTGGTCTTCTCTTCAGAAATGAGGTCTTTGATAGCCTCGGGTCAGGTCCCTTTTGAGCTGGATGCGAATGCGGTTAACTCATATTTCCATTATCAGTACGTGCCAGAACCGCTGACGCCTTTGCGAGGGGTGCGGAAGCTTGATGCCGCTCATTTGCTTACCGTGCAGATTGATAATTGGGCCGTGGACGAGAAGTGCTATTGGCGCATGGAAGACGCACCGGCGCTGGAGGGCGATGCGCCTGAACTAATCCGGGATCAATTGGACAAGGTTAGCGCTCTGGTGATTCGATCGGATGTTCCAGTGGGCGTCGCGTTGAGCGGCGGTTTGGATTCGAGCGCTATCGCTGCCCTCGCCGTGCACAAGTATCCCGGCACAATGCACGCATTCAGCGTCGGTTATCCCGGCCGACCTCCGTACGACGAGCGCGCCGACGCCCGTTCCCTGGCAGATTATCTGGACATGCCTTTCCACGAGATTGAGTTAACCACTTCAGACATGGTTTCTTTTTTTCCGGAACTCGTGTACTTGCGCGACGATCCAATTGCGGATATTTCCGGCTTCGGCTACTACGCAGTGACCAAGATAGCGCGCGAGCAAAACGTCCCCGTCCTCCTTCAAGGTCAGGGGGGCGATGAGTTGTTTTGGGGTTATGGTTGGGTCCAAAGCGCTGCGAGAGAATCGGCGCGGAAGCGTTTGTTGGCAGACCGGAGTTCAGTCGCGCGGCTGCGATGCTACTTGAAGGTCCAATTACCGCGCGAAGTGTCTCGTCTCGGACTCGGTGAGTGGGTACACGACGCGGGCGGCTTACGTACGGGATGGCAAAGCCTGCGACGCGACCGCGAAGCGCCCGGCAATCAATTGGTCTTCTATGATCTGGTTTCGGATTTTCGCGACTTCGCGCGAGAAGCCAAAAGAGTCTACACGCGCTCATTTCTAGCTCAACTCAACGGATCCAGTCCAACCAGTCTTTTTACTAAGGATCTGGAAACTGACCAGATCGACATCGCGCTGACCCAACTGATTTGCGACACCTATTTGCGCGAGAATGGGATTACGCAGGGTGACCGCCTGGCAATGGCTTCGTCGATCGAGTTGCGTTTACCTTTTCTTGACTATCGATTGGTCGAAACAGTTATTGGATTGCGCAAGATGCAATCGGATTCGCGGAATCCACCCAAGAGCTGGCTCAAGGCGGCCATCTCAGATTTGTTACCTGATTGGGTAATGAGTCGGCCAAAGCGTGGCTTTAGTCCGCCGGTGATGGAATGGCATCGCGAAATATTTAAGGTTCACGGCGCGAACCTCGCTGACGGATATCTGCAACAGCATGGCGTGCTCAATCCTGAAAGCGCACAGCGGCTCGCCCAGGGCGAATTTCCGCAGAATGCGATCACGCCACTTTCGTTTAAGGCCCTAGTATTGGAGATGTGGTGCCGCCGAATGACGAACTAATCAAGACTCAATCTGCTGATACAAACCTGCTCTTGCGACTCCAAAGAATTACAACAAATTACGCCTCTTACCTGCAGCAATTCTATGCGCGGAATCCAGGATTGGCGTCTGCATCATACTCAGATCAGCGCGCGGCCTTAATGGCCGACGCTTGCGGTTGGGCAGATTTCTGGTCGGTTGCATTAACGAAGCTGGGTTACACGGCGACTGATGTGATCGCGAACGCTGAACCAATGCAGAAGGCTTGGGTGCGAGAGAACGGCAAGGCCGACACGAGCAGCGAATGGATTTATGAAATCGTAACCGCACAGGTCGAGTCATTTGCGCCGGACGTATTGTTCGTGAACGATTACGTCACATTCACGGCTGACTTTCTACGCCACTTGAGATCGCGGTGCCCCGCAATCAGATTGGTGTTGGGTTGGTGCGGAGCCCCTTATCAGGATCCCTCCGTTTTCACGGAATACGATGTAGTGCTGTCGAATGTACCCGTGCTGGTTGAGGATTTCACCAGCCGAGGACATCGGTGTTATTTGATCAATCATGCGTTTGATGCGCGGATATTAAGCCGACTTGGTCCATCAGGTTCCGTCATTGATTTTTCATTCATAGGAACCATCTGGAAGGATAAGAACTTTCACAACAATCGCGAACAGCTTCTGCTCGATCTGATCGCACAAACGAACCTGCAGATCTTTACGGATCTATTCAAGCCGGCGCTCCGGCGAAGGCTGGACACCAAGTTGAAAGGCTCGCTCTATGACTCGAGTCAGCTTCTCTTGAATTTGGGTGTGCCGCGGTCCGCAGTGGCGAAGCTGCCGGTTCTCGGCAAAACTCTGCAGTGGGGAGAGCGCCCGGCCTCAAACCAATCACTAGATGAGCGCCTGGCGCGGATTGCCCAGCCGCCGATCTTTGGAGTGGAGATGTTCCGGCAGCTTCGGGACAGCAAGATTTCGCTTAACACGCACATCGATTTGTCGTCTTCGCACGCTTCCAATATGCGACTCTACGAGGCCACTGGAGTTGGCACCTGCCTGCTGACCGATTGGAAACCTAACCTTCCAGAGTTGTTTGATGTGGAGTCGGAAGTGGTGACCTATCGAAACGCATCTGAATGCATCGAGAAGGTCCGGTATCTTTTGGATCACGAGCAAGAGCGACAGAGGATTGCCACGGCCGGCCAACAGCGTACTCTGCGGGAGCACACGTTTGATAATCGCGCGGAACAATTGGATGATTTGATCCGAAGCACGCTCATGGCAAAATAGATAACCACCGGCCGCCTAAAAATGACTCTTAAACAAGCGATTGTTCAGTTCACCCCACCGCGAGTGATCCATTTGGGGAAATGGATTGCGGATTCGGACTATCGCCACAAGTCTCGCCACCTGTCCCGGTTGAAGAAGCTGCTACGTTATCAGGTTGCGACCACTGAGATTCTTGGCAAGCCGATCGAGATTGCGGATTCAAAGTCGTTCCTCTGGATGTACGACGAGATCTTCGAACGGGAGATTTATAGTTTCCGAGCAAGAGTCGAAGCTCCTTACATCATCGATTGCGGCGCGAACATTGGATTGAGCGTGCTTTACTTCAAACGGCTTTATCCGCAGAGTCGCGTTGTGGCGTTTGAGCCGGACCAAAAGATTTTCGATATCCTGAACCGAAATATTCAGAACAGCGGTTATGGCAGCGTCGATCTGCACCGTTGCGCCGTTTGGACTTCAGAAACGAATTTGAGTTTTATGCGCGAGGGGGCGGACGGCGGACGCCTTGCCGGCCCGGGCGATTCGAACGACGTGTTAGTGCCCACAGTAAGGCTACGAGACTATCTGTCCCAGCCGGTTGATTTTCTTAAGTTGGACATCGAAGGCGCCGAAGTCGATGTTCTCGCGGACTGTGCCAATGAGCTGCAGAATGTCGATACTCTCTTTGTCGAATATCTCTCATTTGCGGAACGCCCACAGAGAATCGATGAGCTAACTACAATTCTGACGGAGGCAGGTTATCGCCTGCATATTCATCCGCCGGTTACTTCCCCGCAGCCGTTTATGCGCCGCGAAGTGCTCGGGGGAATGGACATGCAGCTAAATGTCTTTGCTTTTCGCCAATGAAATCCTTCCTGAATCTTGGTTGCGGGACTCGCTTTCACCCCGATTGGCTCAATATTGATTTCGTCGCGTCCAGCCCGGAAGTGATGAGCTGTGATCTGCGTAACGGAATTCCTTTTCCTGACGCGAATTTTGAAGCCGTTTACCATTCACATCTGCTTGAACATCTTCACAAAGATCAGGCCACAAGGTTCTTGCAGGAGTGTCATCGGGTGCTCAAATCCGGTGGCGTTATTCGCGTGGTCGTTCCGGACCTGGAGGGAATCGTGAGGGGCTATCTTTCTCAGTTGGAAAAGACGTCCGCGGGAAACGTGGGATCGGATCTCGATTACGACTGGATGACGATCGAGTTGTTGGACCAGTTGGTCCGTGAGAAACCTGGCGGCGAAATGCTGAAATATCTCACTCAGGCCGAGATCCCAAACTCAGACTTTGTCGTGTCGCGGATCGGCACCGAGGCGCGAAACATCATGCGTGGCGCCCAAGCTAAACAGAACCGATCGCAGAAGCGTCGGACAATCCGCTGGGTGGCGAGGAAAGTGATTAAGAGTCCCGCATATGTTCGCGCTCTGTTGCTGAGGATCCTCGCTGGAAAGGAATATGAGCTACTCGAACTTGGGCGGTTTCGGCGCGGTGGCGAGGTCCACCTGTGGATGTACGATCGCCACTCGCTCATTCGCGCGTTGAAAGCGGCCGGGTTTCGAACCCCTCATTCTGTGCCGGCCTCAGAGAGTCAGATCCCTGGTTGGGCCGAATACGGTCTCGATGTTGAACCGGACGGATCGATTTACAAGCCGGATTCGTTGTTCGTGGAAGCGACTAAATGACGAGAGAATGAGAATCGCTTTCTTCAATTACTCGGATCTGGCGAGTGGGGCCGAGGCCTTAATCGATGACACCATCACGACGCTGCTCGCCCGTGGGGTTGAGGCGCGGCTCTATGTCATGGACCAGTTTACCGACCGGCCCTACGTTCGGCAGTTACCTCATTTCCCTGGAGAGCGGCGCGTTGAGTACTGGTTTCGTAAAGCAACCGGTTGGAACAACGTAATGTATCCCTCGACTATGTTCCTGGGATTCGATCGTTGGATCAAAGGGGCGGATGTGTGGCACTTTCACAATTTGCACGGACACTTTGCGTCAATTCCAATGCTCGCCCGCCTGAGTCGGAAGCGAGCCGTAGTGCTATCGCCTGTCGATCAATTCCTGGCTACCGGATACTGTACTTACACTTTGGGTTGCAATCGTTTTCGTGATGCGTGCGGAGAGTGTCCGCAGCTCGATCTTCCTTATCCCGGCATTAGCCGGGACGCGACGGCCAGCCTGTTGGCAATTAAGAAGTCGGCCATCAACAAATCGCGATTCAACATCCTTGTGCACACGAAATATTTGGCGGAGTTCTATGCTTCGACGTTTGTCGCCCAGTGTCCCATCGAGCAGATGTATTACGGCGTGAACACGAAGATCTTTCGTCCCCTGGATCGCTCCTTCGCGGCCCGGCAATTTGCGATCACCCCGGATGCGGACGTGCTGACGATTGGATTGATCCACAGCGATATTGACGACAAGCGCAAAGGACTATTGTCGTATCTCGATCCGCTGAAGGAACTCGCTAATAAATTTCCTGGTCGCATCCGGGTGCTTTTGGTCGGGCGCGCCAGCGACCAGATCAAGTCGTTTAGTAGCAATATCATGCCCATCCTCACGCTCCCTTTCCAGACTGGGAAGGAAAGTTTGGCGGCAGCTTTGAACCTTTGCGATTTGTTGCTCTATCCCACCCGTGCGGACAATCTTTCCCTAACTTGCTTGAATGCCCTTGCGTGCGGGGTGCCGGTGATCAGCTCCGATGTAGGTGGACAGAGCGAAGCGGTAATCGATAATGTGAATGGTTTCCTCTGCAATCCGGATCGTCCCGAGGAGTTTATCGAGCGAATTGATCAGATGGTTAGGATGAGCGATCTGGTAAACCGACTCTCTTTGGGCGCGCGCAAGTCCGCGACCGAGAAATTTGATCTCGACGTGTATGTTGATAAGCTGATTGAGTACTATGACCGCGTTGCCAGGCGCCACGACCACGCATGAAAGCTGACTTTCAACGGTTTCCCACGTCAACGGGACTCGTCACAGTTTTGGGTGGGGCAGGCTTTATGGGAAGCCACCTCTGCCGAGGACTGTTAAGCCGTGGGCAGAGGGTTCGGGTTTTTGACCGCGTAGAATCTTCAGCGATCTGCGGCGGAAGCGTGGAAAGCGTTGTCGGTGACGTGACTCAACCGCAAGAAGTGTTGGCGGCGATTTCCGATGCCGAAGTCGTAGTTGATTTGATCCACACAACCGTGCCTGGATCGTCGATGAAGGATCCGGTTTTTGATGTGGCGACCAATGTAATTTCCAAGGTGTCCTGGCTACCATATCTGGCCGAGACGGCCGTGCGGAAGGTCATTTATGTTTCGTCAGGTGGCACGGTTTATGGCCTGCCGCAAAGTATTCCGATAACCGAGAAACACCCCACAGATCCAATCTGTTCCTATGGCATTACCAAATTGACTATCGAGAAATATGTCGCCATGTACGCCGGTTCTGCGGGCATCGATTTCAGAATCCTGAGGCCTTCAAATGTCTATGGCCCGGGACAACAATTACATCTGGGACAGGGAGTCATCGGAGTACTAGCCGCAAAAGCGATGAGAGGACACAAGTTGGAAATTTGGGGTAGCGGCGACGAACAACGAGACTACTTGTTTGTTGATGATCTGGTTGACGCCTTCCATAAGATCCTCGACTACGAAGGTCCGGAGCGTATCTTTAATGTCTCAAGCGGCAAAGGTCATTCGGTTAACGATATCGTTTGTCTTTTAAGGACACACCTCACACCGTTTCCGCCAATTCAATATGCCGACTCGCGTGATTTTGACGTACCGGTAAACATCCTGGACTCGTCGCTTCTGCGAAGGACAACGAGCTGGGTGCCGCAAGTCGATTTGAAAACTGGGTTGGCTCGAACTATTGAGTGGCTGAAGCACCAGTTAGAAGTTCATTGCGGTTGATTATTGATCTTAAAAAAAGAACGAGCGCAGCAGCGCCAAAGAAACTGATGAAACAATTAGTCAAAGGCACAATCAAAAAATCGCTGGACGCGGCAGGCTTTGAGCTGCGGCGCAAAACCGAAAGCAAGAATAGTTTTGAAATGGAACCGGGCAGCCTGTTGGTTCCGCGTATTTGGGAGCGTGAGTTCTTCCGCGACTTGATTTCATTTCGCTTGGACGCTCGTGGCCGGCACGTAGTACTGCTTGGAAGCAAACAACAGATCGAATATATGCAGACGGCTTTCGACCAGCCCACAGTTGTTCCCTGGGATTGGGAGGAGAGCGTGGATCTAAGCAGGTTTCCGTCTGACTCGCTGATCATCATCTGCCGGCTGCCGCAAACAGAAGCTCATTGGCGAATCCTTAAGAGCCTGCGCGCACAACGCGGTAGCAATGTCATCGCGATTCAAGAATTGGTCTTGCCCCTGACCACCATTCAGGAGGGTCAGGCGTCGTTCGTTTACAGCGTGGACGACATGGAAGAGTTGTCGCGTTACTACACAGGCCGGGCGTTCTTTGGACCGCTTGAGCAATTGGATTCGGTCTTTTCAATTCGCGGCAAGAGCATCGTCGAATTTGGACCGATGGAAGGATCGCAGACCGCGGGCCTGGTGAATCTCGGCGCGGGTAAGGTCCTGTGCATCGAAGCGCGAGCGGTTAGCTTCATTAAGACGATGATCGCTCAATATTGTCTTAATTGGGACAACGTGCGCCTGGTAATGGATGATTTTCATAACGCCGATCGCAATAAGTACGGTGAATTTGATCTCGCCTTTGCGCACGGCGTCTATTATCACAGCATGGCGCCATTTCTGTTCTTTGAGAATCTCATGTCCCTCTCGCGGAACATTTTTCTGGGCGGCTATACGTTGATTAACGGCGCGGGCAGCAACGACACGATAAATTATGAAGGCCAGTCTTATCGTGTTAAGAAAATTCAAATCGGCAACAGCTTTAACAATGCGGCCAACGAGTACGCGTATCATCTCGATCGCGATGATTTGATCTCGTTTTTCGAGAAGCGCGACTACGAAGTCACAATTATTAGTGACGAAAAGCCAAACGACCCGTGGGGGGACTGGTTCTTGCGGTTCTTCGCGCGAAAAAAGGACTAGTTGTCAGAAAGGATAATTGGGAATCACCCTACCGAGATGCTCGATCGAGTGGAGCAGTATCTGAACGCAGGTTCAGAGTTATTTCGCGCAGTTGCCCATGAGTGTCGCGACTCAATTGGGACCGCCGCGGAAGTCATCGCGGCCGGGTTTCGCGCCGGCAATAAATTACTATTGTGTGGCAACGGCGGGAGCGCAGCGGATTGCCAGCATATGGCCGCGGAATTCGTGAGCGTCTTGCGAAAAGATTTTCCGCGCGCGGGTTTGCCGGCTATTGCGTTAACCACCGATACATCGTTTCTCACGGCATATGTGAACGATTTCGGCTTCGAGAATGTTTTCGCGCATCAGGTGAAAACGCTGGGGAAAGCGGGCGACGTGCTGCTGGCAATCAGCACCAGCGGCAACTCTCCGAACGTGCTGCGGGCGGTGAACGCTGCGCATGAGTCGGAGATGCGAACAATAGCGCTCACGGGGGACTCCGGAGAACTTGCGAACATGGCCCAGGTCGCTATCACGGTGCCCAGTTCTGATACGCAACACATACAGGAGGCGCATCTGGCCATCGAACATCTTATTTGTGAGCTTGTAGAGCACGAGTTATTTGGATCAAAGGACCATCAAAAGAATGGCTGAGACGTTGGGTTCGCTCTGCGACAAGCTGGCGACGGTAAAACTTAAGCTCTGGCACACGGATGACCCGGCGCGGCTGGAAAGTCTGCGCGCGCAAGAAAAGCAATTGGGCCAGGAGATCGATGAATACATGTGCGCGGCGATTGCCGGTGACATTCCCCTTGAGCGACTGACCTTCGCGCAGAACAAGGTTTACAAGAAAGAGGGAAACGTGGTTCCCGAATTCAATGGCACCCTCGGCGAGAGCTTCGCGCAACTGGCGACGACGGTTTGTAAGCTTTGGCACGTCCAGGAAAAGGTTTACGAGTTCGAAGCGATTCCCATGGATCAGAAAGATGGCGTGATCAAGGAACTCGCAATTGTGAACCTCGAAAGAAATCAATGTATCGATAAACTCGATCAGCAGTTTCGGAATTTTGTCGAAGCTGCGCGTGCTCAGCAGTAGTTCGCTCCCCGCGATCTTCACCTTATGCACTATCACCTGATTGGAATTTGTGGAACCGCGATGGCTTCGCTTGCCGGCATGCTGCAAGCGCGTGGCCATCGAGTTACCGGCAGCGATGAGAATGTGTATCCCCCGATGTCCACGATGCTCGAATCGATTGGGATCGAGATCATGCGCGGCTATGAAGCGTCGCATATTGAAATGCCTGATTGCGTGATCGTCGGCAACGCGATACCGCGCGGCAATCCCGAAGTTGAAGAGGCGCTGAAGCGAAGGCTCGTCTATCGTTCACAAGCTGAAGTTATCAAGGATGAATTCATTCGAGGGCGACGATCGCTCGTCGTCGCCGGAACCCACGGCAAAACCACGACGACCAGTTTGGCGACTTGGGTAATCGACCAGGCCGGATTGAATCCGTCGTTCATGGTCGGTGGCGTGGTGCAGAACTTCGGGGTCAGCTTTCGGGTTACGGACAGCGATTACTTCATCATCGAAGGCGATGAATATGACACGGCTTACTTCGACAAAGGGCCGAAGTTCATGCACTACCTGCCTGAGATCGCCATCGTCAACAACATCGAATTTGATCACGCCGACATCTACAAAGATCTCGATGCGGTAAAGCTCGCGTTTCGACGGCTGATGAATCTGGTGCCGGGCAATGGAAAGTTGATCGTTGGTTGGGACTCTCCGCCGGTGCGCGATGTGGTTGCGTCGTTCGGCCAGAAGCTCTTTACCCAACTCGAAACGTTCGGGACGTGCGACGATGCAAAGTGGCAGGCTCGTGACGTTCGATTTGGCGATGGAGTGACGCATTTCAAGGTTTTCCGCGAGGGCGCGCAATGGGGAGAGCTTCAGACGCCGCTGATTGGCGATTTCAATATCCGCAACTGTCTCGCGGTGATCGTTGCGGCTGACGCGTGGGGAGTTGATCGCAAAGTGATTGCCGATGCGCTCGGGACTTTCAAAAGTGTCCGCCGCCGCTTGGAAGTGCGCGGCGAGGTTAACGGAATCACCGTCATCGACGACTTCGCGCATCACCCGACGGCGGTGCGCGAAACGCTCTCCGCGTTACGAACGAAGTATTCGGATCGCCGCCTGGTGGCGGTGTTCGAGCCGCGCTCGCGCACTTCGTGTCACGCGACGTTTCAGCAGACTTATGTCGACGCTTTCGCGCCGGCTGATTATGTGATTGTTTCGCGCGTTTATGACGCGCAGCGGGCTGCTGAGATGGGCGGCGTGCTCGACATTGAACAATTGATCGACAACATCTCGGCGAAGAACAAACCTGCGCATGCAATCACCGATGTCGATGAAATCGTGCAGAAGTTAAAAGACGACCTTCGTTCAGGCGACGTCGTGGCAATCATGTCGAACGGCGGCTTCGATGGAATTCATGAAAAGTTGCTTGCGACTTTATCGAACGCCTCGGGTAGAGTTGTGGGCTTTAATTAAGACAAGCGTCGTCCGTGCTTCTCTTGAATTTTACTTAAGTTCTCAGACGCGGTTTTTGTTACCGGAGCTTGTTCCCCCAGCTGTTGACGAGCTTGGCTGAGCGCTTCTGAGGCGATGGTCTCAGCTTCCAAAAAACGATTTTGTGCGAGCAAGGCTTGGCTTAATCGAATTTTCGCCTGAACGATCAAGACATAATTCTTGGTCGGCTGTTGTTCGTGAATGGCCAAAGCCTGTCGATAGTAATCTTCTCCCTCACGAGCGCGTCCGGCCTTTATTAAGACGCTCCCTAGTGTCTGCATAGTTCCGGCCCAGAGAATCTTGTTGTTAGGTAGCGCCTCTTGCATCATCCTCAAGGATTCGCGCGCTTTCGCTTCGGCTCCTTTGAGATCGTTCTTGGCCACCAACAGCGTGGCTTGCTGATTCAAGCAATTGGCGAGGTAAAGATTTTGCTCACCCAGGGTGTGACGCAGAATTCTCTCACCTTCAAGCAGGTGTTTTTCAGCTGCATCGAGTCGGTTTTTGCGTAGATCAACCACGCCCAGAAGGTATGTTGTCACACCTCGCTCCCATGGCGGTTGAATTGAGATTTGATCGTACTCTGCGACCGACTCCGTGAGTAAGACATCAGCCTTATCGACATCACCCATATTAAGAAGAAGTGATCCCAGGTCGCCTTTGTTAAAGGCGATGATGCCGCGTTCGGGCCCCCGGAGGTTTGCGCTGGAAGAGATTTGCAAAGCCTCCTCGACAAGCTGCAGGGCAGCGTTTGCATCACCCCGGAAGAACTTCACAACTCCCAAATAGTCGAGAGATAATGCGAATTGAATCGCACTATATTCTCGCGCATTCATTTGCCGCTGCTTACGGTAAAAGGCAACAGCCTTTGCCAAAAGACGGTCTGCTTCATCTAGTTTGAACTGACGGAAAGAGAGTATTCCCAGTTCGATGATCGTCGCAGTGGTCTCCCCACTCTCTTCACCGTAAAGCTTCGACTGGAGGTCGAGAGCCTCGCGTAGATTCCTTTCCGCCACATCGTATCGCCCATTCGAAGCGTAAGCACTGCCGATTGTACGCAAAACCTGGGCCCGAACTTCTGGCTGGTCTGCGAGTTCCGCTTCTAGCTGAGGCGTGATCTGATCGAGCATTTGGTTGACAGTTACATCTCTGCTTTGGGCGAGCGGCGAGACAGAAGTGACGCTGGAGTTCGAAAACGAAAGCATTCTCTGAAGGAATCGGTTCAACCGCTCCGCTTTCGATCTTTCGTGTTGCGCCAAGTCACGTTGGCGGCGTACGTTCTGCGCTTCCCAAAGCGCGACAATCAAGCCAGAGATGATTGCTAGAATGATTAGGCTTACGCCCGCTACTGCGAGCCTGTTTCGTCCGATGAATTTTGATGCCAAATAGGCAAATGTGTCTTTGCGCGCACTGACCGGCAAGCCTTCGAGATGCCGTCTGATATCTTCCGAAAACTGCTCGACAGATTTGTAGCGGCGCTCGGGTTCTTTGCGCAGCGCCATCAGGATGATGTTGTCCAGATCGCCCTTCAGGGATTTCGGATTGCGGATGGCGAATTGCCGATTTGCCTTTTGTCCGTTGTCCGTTGTCCGTCGTTCGTTACGCTTGCCACCGACGACTGACGACTGACGGCTGACAGCCTCGCTGGGCTTTGACGGCTCGGCTTCGCAAATCGCGCGCGAGATCTCCGCAGCCGAGGTGTCTTTCAATTTGTAAGGCTTTACGCCGGTGAGCAGTTCGTAAAGGACTACTCCCAGACTGTAAACATCCGTCGCGGTCGTGACGTGTTGACCGCGGATTTGTTCGGGACTGGCATACTCCGGCGTCATCACCCGCGCGGCCGCTTGCGTTTGCGTGGCTGCGTCGTCGCTCCCTTCCGCGCTTAGCAGCTTTGCTACACCGAAATCGAGCAACTTAACCATGCCCTCGTTGGTCACCAGGATGTTGCTCGGTTTCAAGTCGCGATGGATGATCAAGTTCTGGTGAGCGTGTTGCACCGCCGCACAGACGCGGCGAAACAACCTCAGGCGCTCACTGGTTGAAAGAGATTGCGTGTCGCAGCATTGAAGAAACGGCTCGCCTTCGATGTACTCCATCACGAAGTACGGAAGACCATCTTCAGGCGTGCCGCCGTCGAAAAGCTTGGCGATGTTGGGATGATTCAGCGAGGCGAGTATTTGGCGTTCGTTTCGAAAGCGCTGAAGAATTTCCTCGGTATCAAGGCCTCGCTTGACAAGTTTGATCGCGACCTGCTGCTTGAATTCATCCTCGCGTTCAGCCAGATAAACCACGCCCATGCCGCCGCGGCCTATCTCGCGGAGGACTCGATACTGACCAATTTTGAAAGGAAGAAGTTGAGCGTCGTCTGATTCCAGTAGGGTTTCGGCATACGGCGAGGCTGAGTGTTCGAGAAAATCCTGCGCCTCCTGCTCGGCGCTGAGCAACGATTCAATTTCTTCGCGCAACGCGCGATCGCCTTCGCAGAATTGATCAATCCATGCGGCACGTTGATTCAACGGCAGGTCAACGGCGGTGCACACGGCTTCCTCGATCTTTTGCCAACGGGGGTTCATGGCAGTTTGGGCGCGTACCGAAGCCATAACGATGCTGATGTTAATTGCGGAAGAATGGATCGGAACCGGACATTTATTCCGGTTGGTTGCTTAGTTCGCGATAAAGCCAGAGCTTCGCGAATTGCCAATCGCGCCGCACCGTTTTTTCGTTGACGCCCAACACCTCTGCGATTTCAGATTCCTTGAGCCCGCCGAAGAATCGCATATCAACTACATGACATTTGCGCTCATCGAGCGCTTCAAGTTTCTTCATCGCTTCATCGAGTTCCAGCATGTCCGCCGCGCCTTGCTGTGGTAACAAATCGACGTCAGCCAGGCTGAGACGCTGAGCGGCGCCGCCCCTCTTTTCGGCGTTATGTTCGCGCGCGTGGTCCACCAAAATTTGCCGCATCACGCGCGACGCGAAACCGAAGAAGTGCGCGCGGTTCTCAATCTGCGGCGAAGTCTGATCGACCATGCGCATGTAAGCCTCGTGTACCAGCGCGGTGGGCTGCAGAGTGTGATCGGCGCGTTCGCGGTTCAGATGCCGGCGAGCCTGCCGACGCAGTTCGTCGTAAACCAGCGGGAACAGACGTTCTGAGGCGCTCGGGTTACCCGCGCGCCATTCCTCGAGAATCTGCGTGACTTCGTGGGGCTCGGTAGTCATCACTTAAGGTGTCGGGGCGCGAATTCTATCAGAAACAGCGGCAATTCCAATCGCGCTGCGAAGCTTGGTACGGG
>JAJPKD010000019.1 GCA_021323895.1 Acidobacteriota bacterium
ACAACTTCGCGCAGTCTCGGGACTGCTGAGGCCTGACCGGCGACATTTAGCACGCGCATGGCACAGAGACGAACTTCCTCATCCTGATGATTTTCAATTGCGTCGATAATCGGATCGGCTTCGTCGGCCCGGGCCAGCAACGAAAACAGCGAGAACGCCTCGTAAGCTTGACGGCGATCTTCGCTGGCCAGACGATCGACGCCCTGGGCCACGATGCCGGTTTGGACACAGGCCTGCGCGACTTTCTTCAGCATCTCTGCATCGGCAGTTTCCATAATTCGCACGTAAGCATCCGCGCGATCGAAATGCAGACTGGTCATCGTGCGCGCGGCAGCGGCCCGAACAATTCGCGACTCATCTGCCAAACCGATCAAAACCGCGGCGAACACCGATTCGTGATCGATCGAACCAAGACTGCTGACCGCCGCCGAGCGCACGGCCGGGTCCGGGTCGTTCATTACCAGAGATGTCAGCGTCGCGACCGAACGTTGCACCGGATGCAGCGCCAGCTCTTGCGCCAACGATGCGCGCGCTCGGTCGTCGGAATTTTCGAGTTGATCGATTGCGTCGGTGAGTTCCTGGTCTTCCGTGCCGGCGGGGAGATCTTCGAACGAAACAAATCGATCGAGATCGCTGGCTTCACTTTCGCCGGCGTGCGCCGAAAGCATCGCTGGCTCGGCCGATGGGGCGTCGAGATAGCCCAGGCTTTCCACTGAACAGGCGCTCAACGTCTCACTCAACAACGACGCCGGAATTTCCGGATGGCGGCGAGCTATATCGAGCAGCGCGCCAATCGCCGCCGGCATTTTCAACGAGCCGAGGCTGGCAATCGCCTGGTTGCGCACGACTGAGTCATGATCGTGCAGAGCTTCGATCAGAAATGACAGAGACGATTGCGCCCCGATTTGGCCCAGCGAGCGCGCTGCGGACGAACGTTCCCACGCGTCGCGTCCCATCAACATGGTGGCGCTCTGTCGCGCCACAAAGCCGTACTCTTCCAAAGCCTGACGCGCGCGGCGGCGGCCTTCGTCATCGGTGTCGGACGATTCAATAGCTTTGAGCAGCGAAGCTTCAATCGCGCGACGATCGTCGGGCGCGCGCGAAGCCATCACGTCCATTCGATGTGGCTTGCCGAGAACGAGCTTGCTTACTTCCTGATCAATTCGGTAAGCGCCGAAGACTGACATTTCAGCTTCCGCTGGTTTCTCCCAAACCTGCACGCCCTCCATCGCCTTGGCGCGTGCGTCGTGGGGAGCCGGCGATTCGGCTGCGACCGGTTCGTGCGCTTCGGTGTCCGGCAACGCGCCGCGTCGCTTCGGTTGTAGCGCCTCGAGCTCGGCCGCTTCCTGCCGGGCGCGCCATTTCTTATAAACGACTAGTCCGACCAGCAGCACTACCAGAAAAATCGTGATGCCGTAAGTCGAGAAGATCCACGAGACGCCGTCATCGGCTGATGCGTCCTGCATCGCTGCGTGAGCCGAGGTGGCAACGCCGAGGACGAACAGGCAGCAGGCGGCAGGAGAAAAGGTGTTTGACGCCAGGCGGCGGAAAGGGAAATTGGAGAATTGGGTTGACATAGCTTTCACCGTCAAAGGTTGGTTGTTAGCGGCGTGATTGCGCGGGATGGTTCGCGGGACTTGCGAACCCGATCCCAAAGCCGGTGAGAGGCGACGAAGCAGACTTACTCTGCGTCGGTAAATTTGTAACCGATACCCCAGACTGTCAGAACGAGTTGTGGGTTTTCGGGATTATCTTCGATCTTCGCGCGCAGGCGATTGATGTGAGAATCAATCGTGCGGTCGTAGCCTTCGTACGAGTAATCCCAAATCTTCTCGAGCAAATACTTGCGCGGGAAAACGCGACCGGGATTAGCCGCAAACAAACGCAGCAGATCGAATTCTTTTGGCGTTAGATCGACATGCTTGTCGGCGATCGTCACTTCGCGCCGAACTGGATCGACCCGGAGTTTGCCGCGCACGATGGGTGTTTCGTCATGGCCATCGCCGGCGGCGGCCGCAGCCCGCGAACGTCTCAGCACCGACTTGATGCGGGCCTCGACTTCGCGCAGGCTGAATGGTTTGGTGATGTAATCGTCGGCGCCCATTTCGAGCCCTAGGACTTTATCGACCACATCATCCTTCGCGGTAAGCATAATGATCGGCATCAGCGGATTCTTCTGTCGCAGCTCTTTGCAAACAGTCAAGCCGTCCATCTTTGGCAACATCAAATCCAGCACGACTACGTCGGGCCGGACGTTAACGGCCGTCTCTACGCCAGCCACACCGTCTGCAGCCGTGGTGACCGTGTAACCTGATCGTGAGAAATACTCGGCGAGTGCCGTCGAGATATTCTCGTCGTCTTCAACTACCAACAACGAGATCGCAGGCGCCGGAGCAGCGGCTGTTCCAGTCGCCTCGATTGGGTGAGATAAGCCTGTCTCCCCACTTTGCTTTTCTAACATTTATTTTTTCCCTCTTAGGCGAGAAGGCTTGGGGGCGTACGCACCGCGCTGTCGGTGCGGTCAATAGGAATATAGCAGGAGAGTCAAACTTAACTCAAGCACTAAGTTCAGCGGGTGACGAAAAGTGGCACTCTGAGTCAGAAGCTCGACAATTGGTGAGGGCGCTTATCGCTCCCGAGCGTTGGGCAGACGCTCGGGTCTGCGGTGTGGAGCGTCTTAACTTCCCGGTTTTGGGGCCACTGTTTTAGATCGTAAGCGTGCTTCGTAATTCGATAGCATGGCCACGATTTGCGGCGAGTTCGCGGACTTCCTGGTCAGTTCCCCAAACGTACTCAGCGCGCGTTCATCTCCCAACGCCACCAGCGCTTCGGCTGCCGCCTTCATCACGCCAAAGTTGCGACGCTCAACGCCTTCATTCAAGGCCGCAGTCAGCGCCGGCAGAGTCCGGTCGTCGCCTTTGCCCGTCGTGCCGAGGAGATTTAGCGCCGCCAAACGGACGGCGATTGGATTCGGCGCCGCGTAGTATTTGAGGCCGAGGTCGAGCGCCCGTTTGTCGCCCAGCGCAGCCAGGCCACTCAGACCCGAGGCACGCACTGTGTCGCGCCATGAAGGCGCATCGATCAATTTGACTAGCGCGTCGTACGCGTTTTGATTTTGAGTTTGACCCAGCGCCAGCGCGGCCGCGCGAATGACGCCATAGCTTCGGTCGTTCACCAGTTGCGCGTAAGTGTCCGCGAGACTCGCGTCTTTGGTCGCCGCCAGTGAAGTCACCGCACGCGCGCGCACGCGGGCATCGCCATCTTTAGCCGCCGCTAACAGCGCGTCCTTCGCCTCTCTTTTGCCTTCGAGCGCAGCGACGACTTCGAATCTGGCACCCCAAAATTGATCTTCAGTGGCGCGTTCACCGAGCGCTTTGACGATTGCTTCCCGATCGGCCGCCGACGTTTTGTCGTCGCTCATGCGCGATGCGAGTTGCGACGTTGCCCAGATTCTTCCGAGCACGTCGTCGTCGTTAGGCAACTGATAAATCAACTGGCCGGTAGTTTTGACGAAGACGAGTTCTTTGATCAGCGTGCTGCCATAGTCGAAATTTACGAGTAGCGGTTCTGAATCAACCGAGAACTTGAATGATTGCTCTTCCTTGGGATCGATCTGCACGCGCTCGACGCGTTTGCTGGTCGCGGTCCCGATTTCGATATCAACCGGAGTCTGAAAGAACGTCACTTGCGGATATTGCGATTCGGGATCGAGGCGCTGCTCCTGCCGCACGTTGAGCGTCAGCAGCTTCCTGGTCGGATCATAATCCTGCGTGACGCGGAAAACCGGGTGGCCCATTTTGTAGAGCCACTCATCAAAGAACCAATCCATCGGTTGGCCGGTCGTCTCTTCGATCGCGATGCGAAACTGTTCGGTCTGTACCGGCTGATGCGCGTACTTCGTCAGGTAGTGATTGATCGAGCGCCACCAGTTGTCTTCGCCGAGGAAGGTGCGCAGCATATGGAGCACGGCGCCGCCGCGCGGATAAGCGTACGTGTCAAAGACCGCATCGGGATTAGGGTAGTTCCGAGTGACGATGGGACGGCGCTGGCCACGCACCCAGGCCGCGTAATATTGATCCTCGTTGGACTTCACGTCGGAATAAAGAAAATCGTCGCGGCCCAACTTGTATTCGTCCCACATCGCCTGAAAGTAAGTCGCGAAACTCTCGTTCAGCCAAATGTCTGACCAACTCCGCGCGGTCACATAATCGCCGAACCACTGATGCGCAAGTTCATGGGCTTGCAGGCCATCGGAGTTCGAATCAAGTTCAGTGCGCGCGTCATGAATCATGTTGTCGGTTTGCGTGGTGGCGCTGATATTCTCCATTCCGCCGCCGAAGTCACGCACCGTCGTCTGCGCATATTTCGCGTAGGGATACTTGAGTCCGGTTTTTTCGGAAAAGAATTTGACCATTTCCGGCAAGCGCGCCGCGGTGACTCTGCCTTCTTCCAGTTCGTTCGGATAGACGTAGGTGGTAATCGGAACGCCCGCGTATTCGCTGGTTACGGGCGCGAACTCGCCGACGATAATCGAAGTGAGATAAGTCGCGTGCGGCACATCGATCTTCCAATCGAACGTCCGCGTGCGGTCGGGGTTTTCTTTCGTGCTAATCAGCGCGCCATTCGAAATCACCATCATCGGCGCCGACACGGTAGCGACAATTTCGGTGGTGACAAAATCATTCGGATGATCAAAACAGGCAAACCAAAAATGGTTCGCTTCGGCCTCTCCCTGAGTCCAAACCTGCTTTGGGCGATTCGGATCGTCAGGCCGCGGCTTGATGAAGTTCAGACCGCCGCCCCCAATCAGAGCCGTGCGCTCCGCCGGCGGTTTTATCGTGTGATACGAAATCACCAGAGTTAGTTCGTCGGCAGGTTGATAAGCGCGATCGAGCGTGATCGACAGCTTCTCTCTGGTCGCGTCGTAATCAAATTTTAGCGGCGTGCCCGCAGCCAACGTCACGCTCGAAAACGCCATGAAAGCCGCATCGAGATCGACGCGGCGCAAATCTTTCACCATGGGCGCGAGCGTAATTGTCTCAGTGCCGATGGCCTGTTCCTGATCCCAATCAAATCGCAAATCAAGCTTGATGTTGCGCTGATCGTAATCGTGCGGCGGAATGTACTGCGGCGGCGGAAACGGCCGCGTAACGCGGCGCGCGCCCGGACCTGCAGGCGTCTGAGCTTGGGCTGGCGAAATGCTTATTTGAGCGAGAAATGCGAGAGCGATGAAAAAGACATAACGGAAAACGCGCGGGGGCAAAAACTTTTCAGACATGAAACTCTCCAAATTAGTTCTGATAGCGCCGGCTGAAGAGACTACGCCGGCACGGCAATCGATATTCGTTACTGGGGAAGCGAGGATTCTGTCATTCGCGCTTGCGAAAAGACAAGCGAGGGCAGGCAAGAAGAAAGTTATAAGTTGATTGCGGGCGTCTGTGTCTTGAAGCGATTATTTCGATGGCGTGTTCAGTCGGTCGCGTTCCGCATCGGTCCAGCCGCAGAGAATTTTCTTGTCCTGATCAGACAACTTTGCGGTTGGATGCATCGGCAGATACGAAGACAGCGGCATCTGTCCGTCTTGAACCTCATCGCACATTTGGCGCAGCTTGCGGTCCTGTCGATCTTTCGGAAGCTTGCCCCACTCAGACATGTTGAGGTCCCGCCGCCCGTCGCTGACATGATTGGCTAACCACCACGACACCGGCGCGATCTGCGTGTACCAGGGCCACACCGTTTTGTTTGTATGACAATCGCGGCAGGAGCGATCGAGGATCGAGGCGACCTGAGGCGTCATCTGCGTCTTCGCATTGATCGTTTGCGCTTCATCGACCGGCGGATTCGAAAGCGTCGGGCGAAATGCCTGCATGCCGACGAAAATCACCACGATGACGATGAGAGCGATTTTTAGGATTTTCTTAATCATCGGAAACTAATGGCTTGGAAATCAGCGTCATCGCTTTCCTCGCAATCCGTTGACTCGGCCTAGCGTCTCGGCCCAGAGCTTTTTCCAGAAGCTGTGTTTTGGTTCCATCGGCTGGCCCCAACTCAAGCCGAGCTTGGCCTTCCAACTGTTCATCATCTCCTGATCGAGACTCAGCATCCCGTCGCGGGTTACGCCTGGGGGCGGTGCCATGATCGCCGTCATGCGATCGTAAACGCGAGCGCGCTCGTCTTTATTAACACGCGGCAACAGATACCATAGCGTCATCACGTCGCGCGGTCGGGCCTCTCGTAGCAGCACATCGGTCGACGAGCGCTTTGATGATGTTTCGACCGTTGAGTCGAAGTCAAATCTTGCTAACGCCGCCCGAAAATCCGCCGTAGCGTCTTCAAAATAGGGCGTTCCCGGACCGAGGCTCTTCCTGGTGACGCACGCCGCGCCAGCGGGCACGACGGGCTCGCCATTCGCGGTCTGCATTGAAACCCAACCTGCCGTGACATGCAGAACACTGTCGCCGGCATCATCGACTTCCAGGGTGTAGGCGCAACCCAAATCTTCTGCAACGCCCGACGGCGTGTTCACAAAAAAGAGTTTCGGCGGAGCCGAGATGCGCGCGCTCACACGACCGTGGGCCAACTCCAAACGATGCTCGGACGAATTAGTCTGCAACAAGCGGACGCGCGTGTTTGGATCGATCTCCACGCGGCCAACATTGTCGATGCTGAGCTGCGCACTCGAAGTCGCATCGGTCTCAAGCCATTGCCCGATTGCTAATCTGCCGTCCTGGTTGATTGCTTGAGAGTCAATTCGCGGAGAACCATTCAACCTTGCCACTTGCCATGAAGGCGGCACTTCACTTCGGATGCTTCGCCACAGCCACCATCCGCCCGCGATCATCATGACGATTGCCGCTGCGATTGCGAGAGGACGCAAGAATTGAATTCGAGTAGATGCGCGCGGCTGATGATCGAAGCCGGCGATAACGTTCGGCCAAATCGAAGCCGGCGCCGAAAACAAAGTCAATTGCTCGGCGAATTTCGCCCCCATCTTCACTTCGTCGAAATCTGCGCGACAGCTCGCGCAGGCAATCAGGTGCTCGGCAAATTGCCGAGTCTCCTCGCTCGACAACTCGCCGTGGACGTACGCTGAACTCAATTTCGATAAATGCTTGCTGAACATTGCTTCACCTTCTAATCAAGCGCGACCTGACCGCGCAGATCGCCGAGCTTGCGGCTGAGCGCCTGGTGCCCGCGATTCAAACGCGATGCGACTGTGCCCTTCGAACAGCCCAGGACGACGCCGATCTCTTCGTACGACATGCCCTCGACGTATTTCAGCAGGATGGGCCAGCGCAGCTTCGGCTTCAGTTCGCTTATTGCGGTCTGCACGCGTTCAGAGACTTCCTTCCTGGCGTAGTTTCTGCGCGGCGACGACTCGGATTTCATGCTCGAAAGAAACGAATCGGCCAAAGGCACAAATCGTCTCTGCTTGCGCTGCTCATCGCGACAGGTGTTGACGACCAGACGATACAGCCAGGTCGCGAATTCCGAATCGCCGCGAAACTGCTGAATGCGCGTCATGAGTTTGAGAAACACCTGCTGTGTTATGTCGGCCGCCGCTGCATGGTCGCCGCCGAGCGAGTACGTTGCGATCGAGTACACGCGGTCCTTGTACTCATCGAAGAGCCTCCGCAGCGCGTGGCGATCGCCACGCTGACAGGCTGCGATCGTCCCTGAATCGATCGAGTCGTTCACTTGCGGCTGCTCTCGAGTCGCGACTATTTGATCGAGCATCATTGATTAGACGGAGGTGAGTCTAGTTTTCTTCCGTTGTTTGGGCAAAGAAAAAGGCGGCCCAAGCCGCCCGAAGGGAGCGCACGCATCCTGCGTGCGGTGCGCAGGCATCCTGCCTGCTCTTAGCCGTTTAGTGACAGGAGTGTCCCTTGGCGCGGCCCGGAGTTATCGCGTCACGTGCACCAGCATCTCTGTGCCTGATTCAATCTTCAGTTCCTTGCCGCCGTTGATTGCCACTGAGCCCGCGCCGCCGGCGCCGCCGAGAATCAAACCGATGGCTGCGCCTTTGCCGCCGCCGGCGATGCCGCCGATGATCGCGCCCGCCGTCGCACCAATGCCGCTGCGCTTCAAGGTCTGCTTGCCGCGACCTTCGGATTGCACGCCGCCTTCTTCGTCGGTGCGCGCGTTGTTCGCATAGATGCGCGTGACGTAACCGTGCATGACTCCATGTTTCGGTG
>JAJPKD010000064.1 GCA_021323895.1 Acidobacteriota bacterium
AGCACATGGCAACGGGCGACAACCGCATCACTAACGGTCAGGGCTCTTACAGTTCGGGAGTATGGGTTGATTCGCAAAACCCTGACATTGTTTACACGATCTCAACGACGATCTATCGATCGATGGACGGCGGCAAGACGTTCAGCGCATTCAAAGGCGCTCCCGGAGGCGAGGATCCCCACGTCGGTTGGATCGATCCGACAAACGGCCAGCGGATGTTCTTTGGCTTCGATCAAGGCCCCGCGATCACGCTCGACGGCGGTGAGAGCTGGAGCGGCTACTACCAGATTCCTATCGATCAGATTTATCACCTCGCCACCGACAATCGATATCCATATTGGGTGATGGGATCGCAGCAGGACACCGGCGCGATCATGACGCGCAGTCGTAGCGATTGGGGACAAATCACCGAAGTCGATTGGCTGCCGCTTCCTTCCTCTGAGTTCGGCACCGTCGTTCCCGATCCGCTGAAGCCGACGACGGTTTACGGACTCGGCTATGGCGCCGGACAAGGCAACGGCATGATCAAGATCGATCTCGCGACGGGCCAGTGGGGCAACGTCGCGCCGAACTTCGGCACGGATGCGAACCTGTATGTGGCAGGCCGCGACTTTTGGAAAAGGTTCGATACTGCATTCGAGCCGAAGGCGATGTACGTCGGTTACAACTGCATCATCGTGACGCGTGATGGGGCACAAACATGGAAAGCGTTCAGTCCCGATCTCACCTCGCCGAAAGGTCAGCCGATGGCGCCGTGCCGCGTCGCGCCTACACCCACTCCTACGCCGACGCCGGGAGCTTCACCTGCGCCGGCGGGTCCGCAATTTGCGGCGCTTCGGCCTTCGATTTCTGATTTTTCAATCTCAACCATCAAGCAAGGTGTCGTCTGGTCAGGCAGCAGCAACGGACAGATCTACAACACGTTCGATGGCGGGAAGACTTGGAACAACGTGACGAACTTTACCGATCTGCTGCCCAACGCGAACTTCGTCACGGTCGAAGCAGGACACAACGACGTCAACACGGCGTATGTACTCGCGAATCCGGGCTTTGGTCGAGGTGGTCAGCCCGCGGGACCCGAGCAACATTACATCTATCGCACGCACGATGGTGGCAAGACCTGGACGCGCATCGTCAATGGGTTGCCAGTTAATGAGCGCACCGGCAGTCAGGTGCACGTCATTCGCGAAGATCCGAAACAGAAGTGCTTGCTCTTCGCGGGCACCGAGACGACGGTTTACGTTTCATTCGATGATGGTGATCACTGGCAGCCGCTGCGGCTCAATCTGCCGAGCACTTCGATCCGCGACATGGTCTTTCACACCGACGATCACATGAACGATCTGGTGATCGCGACCTACGGCCGTGGATTCTGGGTGCTGGATGACACGAGTCCGCTGCGGGACCTTGCGCAGAAAGCGCAGCAAATCGCCGCGGCGCCGGCGTACCTTTTCAAGCCGGGTGACGCGATTCGTTCAAGGATGAGCGCGAATTGGGATCAGCCGATGAATCCCGAGATGCCGCATGCGCCGAATCCGCCTTTCGGCGCGCTCATCTATTACCACTTGAGCAAGAAACCCGCGGGAGAGATCAAGCTGCAAATTTTCGACTCAGCGAATAATCTCGTGCGGACGATCACGAGCACTGTGCCGCCGAAGTACGAGCGGCCGCCGTACCCTGATTATTGGCTGATGGATCCCACGGAACGCGCGCTATCAACGAACGTTGGGACGAATCGGATCAATTGGGATCTCCGGTACGATGATCCGCCGGGCTACAATTCGGACATCAACAACCAGATGAACTCCGCGCCCGGCCAGGTCACGCCGGCGCCTCATGGATCGCTGGCGCTGCCCGGCACGTACACGCTCAAACTCATGGTGGACGGCGCGACCTACACGCAAACACTCGTGGTGCACAACGATCCGCGCGTTGGCGAGAGCCCAGCGGTAATGGCAGCGCTTCGCGAGCAGAACCAGCTGGCGATCGCGGCGTGGCAGGGAATGAAGAACAGTTACGACGCTAATGAAGAAGTCGCGGCGATGAGGGCTCAGTTAGCGACGCTGATGAAAGGAACGCCAGCGCCAGAGATCGCGAAGGCCGCAACTGCGCTCGATACCAAGTTAGCAACGTTAGGAGCTGCCGGCGCTCGCGGCCCACGCGGCGGAGGCTTTGGTGGTCCCGCACGCGTTCCCGGAAGCCCGCTGCCGTTTTATTCCATTAACGGACTCTTCAACACCGTCCTCGCTGCGTTGGCGCAGAATGGTATCGACATGCCGCCCAGCAAAGCACAAATCGATACCTGGGAATCTGGCTGCAAGGAGTTCACGTTGACCGCGGATGCGTGGAAGACAGTCTTAAGCGCGGATCTCGCGTCGTTCAATGGCTTGTTAACGAAGAGCAATTTGACGCCGCTGAGGATCACGCCGACAAGCTTGGCCGCGCCATCATCGTGCTCGTTCGCTCCCGCGAAAGCGCCCGCCAATGGACGCCGGCGGTAGAGGGCAAGGGGCGAAGCGCGAAGGGGGAAGGGCAAAGAGCAAAGGGCGAAGCGCGAAGAGCAGAGTGCAAAGCGGAAAGTCTTACGCTTGCTCTTAACTCTTAGCCCTTAGCTCTTCGCCGCCTTATCACCGCGGCCAAAAGTTTTTCAGTCTTTCTTCAAGCAGATGGAATGGGATGTAGTCAGCCTGGCGACCGGCACTGCGTAACGTTTCCACCATTCGCAGCGCACCGTCAGCGTTGAAGCTGTGCACCATGATCGTGGCCGCTCGCTGCAAATCAGTTCGTTCGGCGAGGAACGACGCGATTGCGTAGCCCGTGCGTTCATCGTCCGGAGTATCCGAACCATAATGCTCGGGCATTAGATCGTGATCGAGGAAGATTGAATCATAGGTTTGCGTGGACAGAAGTTCTTTCGCCTCTTCAACCTCGCAGGCAATATCAATTTCGTCGCCTTTGAATCGTTTATTGAACCATTCACAGCGACGCGGGTCGTCTTCCAGCAGGAAGATGCGAATCGGATGGCGCCCGGCATGAGGGCTGGCGATACCAAACTTGTGCTTTAGTCTTTCAATGAGGCTCATCAGGATTGCGGCATTATTAAATTAATCGAAGAACTATCTTTGATATCTGACTATTAATCCGTTCGTTCCCACAGCCCAACCGTTTTTCTTTTCAAAGTATAGCGCGTAGAGATTCTGTTTCGTGCCACTCTCTTGCGCGATCCAGGTTTGACCGCGATTACCCGAGCGCAGAATCACGCCGCCGCGTCCCACAATCCAGCCATCGTCGTCGTTGATGAATTGCACGCTTAACAGCGTGCCGCGCGCTGGACTGGTTATCTTTTGCCAGGTGATTCCGGCATCTTCGGTGCGGAGGATGGTGCCTTTTTCGCCCACGGCCCAACCGCGTTTCTCATTGCGAAAATCAACGTGATAGAGCGTGGCTTCGGTCTCAGAGTTTTGCTTGACCCACGTTTCGCCCGCGTCTTCGGTGTGCAGAATCGCGCCGCCCGCGCCCACGATCCAGCCGCGCTTCTCATCGACAAAATCTATGTGAATCAACTCCTGAGTAGTCGGAGCTTTCAGAACCTGCCAGGTTTCGCCGCCATCGCGCGTGATCGCCAGAATGCTGTTCACGATCTCATCATTGCGACTGGTTGAGCCGACGACCCAACCACGTTTCTTTCCATTGAAGCGCAGGCTGTAAAGCTCAGGCGTGGCCCCGTCAAAGTCAGCCGGCGAGAACTTGTAGGCTTCGCGCCAGGAGCGGCCGCCGTTTGAGCTTTCAAAGATGCTGCCGCCGGCCAGCGCGAAACCGTGTTCTTTGTTCGTAAAGAAGATGTCGTTGATCGAATGATCGACGCCGAGATGTTGTTCGACCCAACTAGCGCCGCCATCGTCGGTGTAAGCGACAAAGCCATGGTCTCCGGCGACCCATCCTTTGTCTGAATCGATGAAACAGACTGCGTTGAGATCGTTTCCGCCCGACGTCACGCGCGCGGTGGTCCATCCGCTTTGCGCGCGACAAATCGTCGCGAACATCAGTGCGGCAGCGATGATTGCCAGAATTACTCGTCGTCTCATTGCGAAGCAGAAGTTTTGCACATCAGAACGGAATAGACAAAACAGCTAAAGCTCTCGTAACTGCGGACTCCGCGCGGCCAGCGTCGCAACAAATATGGCAATGATTGCTCCGCCGGTAGCGAGCGTGTGTGGGACGCCAAAGCGTTGCGAAGCGCTGCCTGCGATCAGGTTGCCGATGGGCATCGCGCCGACGAAAGAAAGCATGAACATGCTCATCACCCGCCCGCGCATTTCATCGGTCACCAGTTTTTGCAGAAGCATGTTCGTAACCGCGACAGAACAGACGATGCCGAAACCAAGCGCGAACAGAAAGAATAGGGACATACCGAGATGAGTCGAAAGCGAGAAGAGAATCAGGCACAGCGCGAAACCTAAGTCTCCGCCAAGCACGAACCAACCTTTCCGGCGAAAGCCTCCGAGATAAGCGAGAAACAATGCGCCGAAAAGTGCTCCCGCTCCAGCCATTCCCATCAAAACTGCGAGGCCCGTCTCGCCCAAATGAAACACGTCGCGCGCAAAAACCGGCGTCATGTAGATGTAGGGCGCGCCGAACAGACTGGTGACTGCCGAGATCATCAGCAGCGTCGAAACGCGCGGGCGCCGGGCGACATACCGAAGGCCGGCGACGAGATCTCCGATGAAGACTCCTTTCTGTTTGACTGAACGCCGAGCTTCGCCATCAGTTGCGCCAGGCCGATCGAACTTCACCATCAACAACGCGACAACGACAAAGACGGAGGAAATTCCATTGGCGATAAAGCATCCCGCCAACCCGAACAACTTGAAGCCAATGCCTGCGAAGACCGGCCCGAGCACGCGCGCCAATTGAAACTGCGTTGAATTCAGAGCGATGGCATTCGCCAAATCTTCGTGGCCGACTAAATCGAAAACCAAAGCCATATACGATGGACCCGCCAGCGCCATGCAACAACCGGTGACGAATGAGAGGCAGAGAATCATCCAGATGTGCACGACATGAGTCATTACCAGCACGCCCAAAGTCAGCGCGGACAGGCCGGCAACGGCTTGCGTGTAAATCAGAAGTTTGCGTCGATCGATCAAATCGGCGAACACGCCGCCGGCGAGAGTCAGCACCATGCCAGGAGCAGTGGCCATGAAACCATCGACTCCCAGCCAAAACGGAGAGTTAGAAAGTTGCAGCACCAGCCAGCCCTGGGCGACGGCCTGCATCCACGTGCCGGTGTTCGAGAGGAATGCGCCCGACCAAAACAGACGAAAATTGCGGTGCCGCAGCGAGCGAAACATTTCGCTGAGGCCTCGCTCGCGCCTGTTCTGCATTTCAAGTCGCGTGGACATGAACAATGTTAATAACATCGGCGAGCGGCTCGCGCCAAACCATCATTAACTTTGTAATCATCTTGCGAGGCGATCTCAGCTCATGGTCTAATCACCTCAGCTCAAGCGTCAGCGTTCAAGAAAAGCGGAGAAAGAGAGATGGAGCAGCTTAATGTCTATTTGCATTTCGTTACGCGCGCGGCGGTGTTGGTTGCGTTGATGATGCTCCTCGGAGCAGTTGCAGCGGGGCAAACGCCATCGCCTACGCCCACACCTCCGTCAACACCACAAATGCCTCCGCTGCCGGTCAGCACCGCAAATCCGGCCGACGTTGCGACCATGGACGCGATCGTAGCTGCGCTCTACGACGTCATCTCCGGACCTCCGGGACCGCGCAATTGGGATCGATTTCGCTCGCTGTTTTATCCAGGCGCGCGTTTGATTCCGACTGGCATTCGTCCTACTGGAGAAGCCGGATCGCGTGTGTTGTCTCCGGATGATTACGCAGCGCGCAGTGGGCCGCTCCTGGAAGAGAACGGTTTCTTCGAGCGTGAAATCTCGCGCCGCACAGAGAAGTTCGCAAACATCGCGCATCTCTTCAGCACTTACGAATCGCGCCACGCGAAAGAAGATGAGAAGCCGTTTGCGCGCGGCATCAACAGCATTCAAATGATGAATGATGGAAAGCGTTGGTGGATTCTTTCAATATTTTGGCAGGCTGAAGATCCGAAAAATCAATTGCCCGCTGAGTATTTGCGGACGAGGAATTAATGACGGCGCCAAGCCGACAAAGGCGCACCCGATCCACCGCGACGTTCAGCGACGATCTCAGCCAGAATCGCCAGCGCCACTTCTTCCGGTGAGACTGCGCCGATATCCAAACCAATCGGCGCGCGGACCTTTTTCAGTTGTTCTTGGTCGAAACCTTCCTCACGCAGCTTATCGAGCACGATGTTCGTGCGCCGTTTGCTCCCAATCATGCCGATGTAATCCGGACTCGCCTCAGCCGCGGCGCGCAGGCAATCTTCATCCTGCTTGTGCCCACGCGTGACGATGGCTACGGAAACTCCATGGCCGTTGCCTACTGACTGACGCACGGCATCTACCCAATCGGCGGCTGCCACCAACTCGATGTTCTGCTCTGCTGGAGAAGAGAACAATTCACGGGCGACAAACTCAGCGCGATCGTCGATCAACGTCACGCGATAGCCGAGTTGCGTGGCGATTCGCGCCAACGACGCGCCGACGTGTCCGGCGCCGGCGATGACCAGCCGCGGTTCATCTTCAATCCGTTCGAAAAGAATCGAGGTCTGCGAAAATTGATTAAGCTCGGGTGCGAATTCGGAGACTTTGCTTGTTTTCGTCTCTTCGCGCGCCGACAGAAACTTGATCGCCTCGTTGGTAACGGCCGCGTTAATCGCGGCATCTCCCAAATCACCGCACACGGCGTTGCTCTGGGTCACCAGGACTTTCGCGCCCACCGTCAACTGAGTCGAATCAACAATAGTTGCGAGCACCGCGCGCGATCCGCGCGACAGCACTTCACGAATTTCATCGCTAATCGACTTGGCTTGTTTCGGTTCGATTTTCATGGACGCGTCGAGTGGGCGCTATTCTGACGCGGAAGGCCTGCGAAGACCAATTGCAGTTGCGGCGCGTTGGATAAACCACCACGGGCCGATCAAGAAATGGATCGGATTCTGAAGAAATGCGGGGCGATTACCCTCGATGGCGTGACCGATGAATTGAAGAATCCAACCTGTGACGAACAAACCAAGCGCCCAACCCCAGCGAAAGAAAAATAGCGGCGCGAAAATCGTAATCAGGGGAATGCCGATCGTGTGACAGAGCTTATTCAGCGGATGCTGATGCTGTGATTTGTAATTATCAACAAGCGAGTCGCTCATGTCACGGTTTGCTCTGGTCCCAGGTGTCAATGAAGATGTCCATCGTACCGCCACAGACCATTCCTTCTTCGCTGGCTTCATCGGCGGTCAGCGAGAAGTGGTGCATAGCGGACTTGCCGTTGCGTAAGGCTTCGCGCGCTTCGGCCCAAACTTCCGCTTCGACGCAACCGCCGCCGACAGTGCCCGCCGTCTCGCCGTTTTCAAAAAACAGCATCTTGGCGCCGCGACGCTGCGGGGTTGAACCGCGCGTGTGCGCAACGGTAGCGACGACAACGCGCTCGCCGCGCGCGTTAGCTTCATCAATCAGGCGATAAAGATCTTGTTGAGCTATGGTTCCCATATCAATCGGAGCACCGACGTCCTTGTTGGCTGTCCATGTGCGGGCAGGATGCCCGCGCTCCATTAGCGGTTCGGCGTTGGCGTCGGGCTTGGTTGCGGCGTCTCCTGCGCCTTCGTCTTCGCGTTTTCGACGGCGGCGCGATCCGCTGCGTCCATCTTCTTCTGCAGCCGATCGACCTCGGCATCCGAAGTTGCAATCGCCTGGTTCAGGCGATCCTCACTCGCTCGCAGTTGGTCCAACTGGGTCTGGGTGCGCTGTTTCTCACCTTCGAGTTGCTTGCGACGCTGCTCACGCAGCTCTTCAGGCCGCGTCGTTCCATAGCCGGCGGTGGAACGCTCGATGTTCTCCGGCTTGAGCGCGAATTCGACGTCTTCGAGATGCGCCTCGAGGTCGGCCTTCTTCGCTTGCACGTCGCGCAGTTCAGAGCGCAATTGCGCGGAACGCTGCTCGGCTCGCGAAAGCCTTTCCAGATCGACCAGCGACTGTTGCGATTGCTCCATCGAATTGAGCTTGTCGTTCAGCTTATCGACCTGATTCGAAAGCGTGCGGATGGTGCGCTTCATCGATTCAGGATCTTCAGTCGCGCTGTTTGTGTTCGCGTTCGCGTTGGTGGTGGTTACCTCGCCAGAGCTATTCGAGTTCGAATTTTCGTTTGCCGCCGGCTGATAGATTTCCGGGTTAGTGATGCGCGGAGCGCTGGAACGACGACGGCGTTTCCGTTTCTGCGCGCTGGTATCGACGATCAGAAACGCGAGCACTAAGAAGAGCGCGACGGTCGCTGCGAACAATTTTCGGATTGAATGTTTCGGCATTAAAACCTCCCCAGTAAATTGAGGGATGCAATTATTTTCGCAGGGGATGCTTGGTTCAACTTGTCAGTACCGCGAGCGATAGCGAGCGGATCAAGTAAATTCTCTGGAAGACATGGATCCGCTCGCTATCGCTCGCGGTACCGACACGATCCAACTCAACCTGGTTGAATCTGAACACTGATCGCCATGGCTCGCACCGATTGCGTCAAAGCATCGACGCGAATCACATCGGCTCCGGCGTCGGCAAACGACTTCACGTTTTCAAGCGTAATGTCTCCAGAGACCTCGATCGTTATCGACTCCGAAGCTTGCCGCGCTTTTGCGACGCGCGCTTGCATCTGATCCGGATTCGCGTTCGGAAACACTAAGACGTTCGCACCGTTGTCGATGGCGTCCCCAATGTCGCGTTCATCTGCTACTTCGACCGCGATGCGGTGCATGTGACCAATCTTTTCGCGAGCGCTCCTTACCGCGTCTGCAACTCCGCCGACGATCGCAAGATGATTCGACTTGATCAGCACGCCATCATCCAAACCATATCGATGGTTCACACCGCCGCCCAGCAGTACCGCGTACTTCTCAAGCATGCGGAGGCCGGGTGTCGTCTTGCGCGTGTCCGCAATCTTCGCTTTGGTCCCTTCGATCGCGCGAACAAACTGGCGTGTGATCGTGGCGACGCCGGATAAATGCTGAAGCAGATTCAAAGCTACGCGCTCGCCCGCGAGCAGCACATCGGCAAAGCCGGTGGTTCTGGCGATCACCTTGCCGGCTTCGACTTCTTCGCCGTCACCGGTGAACGCTTCGAGTTGCAGTTGCGGATCGAGCGTCACGAAAACTTCCTCTGCGGCTTCAAGACCGGCGATCACCATTTTTTCGCCCGCAACGAACCGCCCTTTTGCGCGGGCGTTGCGCATCAAAACCGCTTGAGTCGTAATGTCGCCGCGGCCGAGGTCCTCGCGCAGGAACAATCCGATGCTGGAATACAGCGCGCCTTCGTCAAGCCAGTTCACGACAGCGCCTCCAGCATCTGGTCGAGCGCCGAACTGCGTTGCGCAATATCTTCAACGCGCGCTCTGAGTTCGGAAACTTTTTCCGCGGGAGCACGCGATACGAAATCCGAGTTGTTGAGTTGTCGCTCCAATTTCTCAGCTTCCTTTTGCAGTTTCTCTTTCTCTCGCGAGAGCCGCGCGCGTTCCTGCGCAAAGTCGATCAAGCCTTCGAGCGGGACGGCAATCTCGGCGCCGCCTGACAAAACTGCGCGCGCCGCAGCCTCTGGCGTTTGGGCGTTGCCGTCGATCGACACTTCGGCGCGGGTTAGGCGCGCGATCTGATCGGCGCTCGCCGCAAAAACGGATTGCAGGTTTGACGTCGCCGCAATCATGACTTGAATTCGATCACTCGGCTTAATGTTCATCTCGGAGCGGATATTGCGGACGCGCGAAATCAGATCGATCACAGCCTGCATCTCGGCTTCAGCAGCTTCGTCAATCAAAGCCGCGTCGCCTTCCGGATAAGCAGCCAGCATGATCGTTGGCTCGCTGTCGGAATAAGCTCCGTGCAGAAGATGCGAGTGCCCAACCGGCAAACGCTGCCACAATTCCTCCGTCAGGTAGGGCATGAACGGATGTAGCAGTCGGAGCGATTGCTCGAGAATCGCAATCAAACGCGCGCGCGCGATTTGTCGCGTCTCAGAGTCTGCTTCGGCCGTAACCGTCGATTTAGACAGCTCAATGTACCAATCGCAGAAGTCATCCCAAAAGAAGTGATAAAGCGTCTGCACCACTCCGTGAAACTCGTATTGCTCAAGCTGCGCGTTTACCGCGCGCGCAGTTTTGTTGAGCCGCGAAAGAATCCAGCGATCGTGGAGCGGCAGATTTTCATGATCTGCGAAAGGATCGCCGGAAAGCGGCCCACCCTCTGCATTCAACAAACAAAAGCGCGCAGCGTTCCAAATTTTGTTTGCGAAGTTGCGATACGATTCGACCTGTTTCTCGCTCCAGCGCGTATCCGTCGAGCCCACGGAAGCCAGCGTCAAACGCGTCGCATCGACGCCATACTTCTCGAAAACTTCCAGCGGATCGATGCCATTACCTTTGGTTTTCGACATGCGCTGGCTGTGCTTGTCGAGCACGGTGCCGGTCACGTAAACGTCATCGAACGGTTCCTTGCCCATGAATTCCAGCCCGGTCATCACCATGCGCGACACCCACAGAAAGATGATGTCGCGTGCAGTGATCAGCACCGAACTCGGATAGAAAGTTTTCAAATCGTCAGTTTCATCGGGCCAGCCCAATGTCGAAAACGGACACAGAGCCGAAGAGAACCAGGTGTCGAGGACGTCTTCATCCTGCGTCAGTTCATTCGTGCCGGCTTTCGCTTCGGCTTCTGCGCGCGTGCGCGCGACGATAACATCGCCGCTCGGCG
Organism: Acidobacteriota bacterium; assembly: GCA_021323895.1. Classification (GTDB taxonomy): domain Bacteria; phylum Acidobacteriota; class Blastocatellia; order Pyrinomonadales; family Pyrinomonadaceae; genus UBA11740. The sequence goes on from JAJPKD010000064.1 coordinate 10,865, forward strand.
TGTACCACGCGGGAATCTGATGGCCCCACCAAAGCTGCCGCGAGATAGTCCAGTCGCGCAGGTTTTCGAGCCAATCCGAATAAACTTTTTCGTACGGCACATCGGGCACGAAGCGCGGTTTCCGATCGTCCCTCAGTTTTGCGAGCGCGGCATCACGCAATTTGTCCATGCGACAGAACCACTGGGTCGAAATCAGAGGTTCGAGCACGGTCTTGCAGCGTTCACATTTCGAAATCGCGTTTTCGTAATCGACGACTTTTTCCAGTAGGCCCTGCGCTTCCAGTTTTTCGATGACCAGATCGCGAGCTTTGTAGCGATCGAGTCCGGCGAAATCCGCGCCCGCGGCTTCGGTCATGCGGCCGTACTTGTCGATCACCGAAATCTGTTCGAGGTGGTGACGCAGACCGGCTTCGTAATCGTGGGGATCGTGCGCCGGCGTGACTTTCACTGCTCCGGTGCCAAATTCGGATTCGACAAAATCGTCGGCCACGATCGGAATCTCGCGATTGACCAGCGGCAAAATCAAAGTCTTGCCGAGCACGTCTCGATAGCGTTCATCGTCCGGATGGACCATGACCGCCGTGTCGCCCAGCATCGTTTCCGGCCGGGTCGTCGCTACCGTGATTGAACCATCGCCATCTTTGAAGGGATAACGGAGGTAGTAGAGTTTGCCTTTCTGCGGTTCGCGCAGGACTTCGAGATCTGAAAGCACGGTCTGATCGTTCGGACACCAATTAACGATCCGATTGCCGCGGTAAATCATCCCGGCGTCGTACAAACGTACGAAGGCTTCGCGCACGGCGCGCGACATGCTTTCGTCCATCGTGAAGCGAAAACGCGACCAGTCAACCGAAGCGCCTTCGCGACGAAGCTGATTCAGAATCTGTCCGCCGTATTCTTCCTTCCATTGCCAAACGCGCTCGACAAATTTCTCGCGGCCGAGGTCGTGACGCGTCAGACCTTCTTTCTTCAATTGACGCGTGACCATCAACTGCGTCGAGATGCCGGCGTGGTCCATGCCGGGCAACCACAGTGCGCGCCATCCCAGCATGCGTTTCCAGCGCGTCAGCACATCCATCATCGTGTGCTGCAGCGCGTGGCCCATGTGTAGCGACCCCGTCACGTTCGGAGGTGGAATGACAATCGTATAAACCGGCGCGTTGCGGTCCTTGTTGATTTCGGGAGCGAAATAGCCGCGTTCTTCCCAGCGCGCGTAGTGATGGCGCTCGGCTTCTTTCGGGTCGTAAGTTTTGGGGATATCGATCATTCGATAGTAATTAACCGCTTCCGTTTGGACGGGACTTGTCCCGATCATTATCGCTTTCAATCAATTATCCCTCGATTGTAAATCAATCGCTCTGGGTTTCATATTTGCCAAAGAACGCACCCAAAAGAAAAAAGGCGGGCGTTAGCCCGCCTCTAAACGCTGCTGCTCCGTGGTGAATTTATTTCGGTTCGCCCAGCTTCTTCTTGATCAGGGCCTCTGACAGTCCCGGCACAACTTCCCACGCAATTTCGCGGATGACATTATCGGACATCTGTTCGACTACGCGGCGCGCGATCGCGTCGATGGTTTCAGGCGATAGATCGCTCTTCACTGTTTCACCCTGCCGCGCGCGCATCGATTCTTCGGCGATCGCTGCATCGATCGCGGGTTGAGTGAGAATCGCGTCCTGAGCGTCAGCGTCAACTTGGGTTGCTGGCGCTGAAGCCGGCTCGACCTTTGAAGCAATCGAACCGCCGAAATCCAGATCAAGCGAAACGTCATCGTCGCTGATCGTTTCCTGGAAAGCGTCATCGAGATCGAGTAACCCCTCGTCCGATACTCTCGTCATTTCCACAACCGGCGCTTCCGTTACGATCTCACTGGTGTCTGCGAACTGAGAGAAGTGCGGCTCCATCTGCGAGACTTGCTCCACACTAGATGCAGGGTAATCGACTGGCTCGAACTCGACCGTATCCTGAAGCTGCGATTCACTCTCATGAACAGCCTCTTGCGGTTCGTCAGTGATGCGAACTAGTTGTTTCGTGTCGGCCGTCTGCAATTCAACGTCGGCGACGCAAGTTGCTCCTGCGGCTTCGGTAGCGCCTTGATATTCCATTACCGGTGCTTCGACTAGCACTGTGACATCAGCTGGAGCGGTAGCCGGTTCGCTTTCCGCCGGCGCGAGATCGCTCACCTCAACTGACGAGTGAGCGTCATGCGACTCGAACACGGGAACCTGTTGATGAGCTTGCTCTTCAGTTGCTGAATTGCCCAGCAGTGAACCGACGCGGCTTACCAGCTCGCGGATCGATTGGAACGGTTTAGTCACGACGTCATCCGCACCGGCGGCCTTCGCCTGGGCCTCGTCGAATGGTTCAAACGAACTGACCAACAGAATGACCGGTATGGTCGAGTATTTGTCGTGGCGCTTTATTATCTGGCAGAGTTCGAACCCGCCCATCTGTGGCATCGATGCGTCGGCCATCACCAGATCCGGCGCGGGAAACTGTTCGAGTTCGCTCAACGCCTCGACGCCGTCGCCGACAGTGGTGACTTTCATCCCCTCGTCGGAAAACGTCAGGTCAATCACTTTTTGGATCGCGGCGGAATCATCCGCCAGTAACAATTTTTTCCCAGTGAGCACTTTCGTTGACACCTATACCCCTATTTGCAAGCTAGCACCCGCGAGAAAATCGCGTCAAGAGTTTTGTCGGTGAGGGTTCAATTACGAAGCTTCGGTCGCGCTTGCGGCCTGACTCGAAGTCGTTTCGTCGTAATCTTCGGAGCGTCGGCGAGGATAAGGATCAGTCGTGCGCCGGCGGGGAATCGACTCTGTGTGTCGTCGCTCGTCGCGCATCTGGGCCGTCAGGCCGCGGATGCCATGTTTGTCCAGCAGGTGACGCAGCGACCGCACGGACATCTTCAACAGATCAGCCGCGTTGGTTTGATTGCCATCGGTTCGCTTCAATGCTTCCAGCACGTAAGTCTTCTCGAGTTGATCCAGATGCGCCGTCAGATTGATTCCTTCCGCTGGCAGTTGCAGGTCGGAACTGATGCGAGTCTCGCTGTAATTCGTAATCTGCTCGGGCAAGCGTTCAGGCTGGATCATGTCGGTACGTTCCAGGGCGACGGCGCGCTCGATTGTGTGTTCAAGCTCGCGCACGTTGCCTGGCCACGAGTAAGTCTCGAGCAGCCGCATCGCCGGCGCACTGATCGAAATCGCGCGTCCGGTTTGCTCGCAATACTTTTTGATGAAGTGTTCGGCCAGTTCAGCAATGTCTTCCCCGCGCTCGCGCAACGGCGGCAGTTCCATGGGAATGACTGAGACGCGATAGAACAAATCCTCGCGGAACGTTCCTTCTTTGACGAGCGCCGATAGATCGCGATTAGTTGCGGCGATGACGCGCGTGTTTACTTCAGATTCTTCGTGGGCGCCGACGGGCCGGACCTTTCGCTCCTGCAACACGCGCAAGAGTTTCACTTGCATCGCGGCGGACATCTCGCCGATTTCATCAAGAAAGATCGTTCCTTGTTCGGCCGCTTCGAAAAGTCCTTTACGATTAGCCGTGGCGCCGGTGAACGAACCTTTCACGTAGCCGAACAATTCGGATTCGAGCAGCGTCTCGGTGAAAGCACCGCAATTGACCGAAACGAAAGGCTTTTGTGCGCGCGGGCTGAGATCGTGAATCGCGCGCGCGACCAGTTCTTTTCCGGTGCCTGATTCGCCGGTGATCAGCACCGTCGATTGCACCTGCGCAACCGTCTCGATCATTTGATAGACAGCCTGCATGCGATCAGACCGTCCGACGATATTGCCGAGCTGACCGCGGGCGCGCTGGCCTTTGATCAGTGCTTCGTTTTCGACTTGCAGCGCCTGCTTTTCGCGGAGCATCGAGATCTTTTGCAGCGCACGCGCGACCTTCTCTTTCAGGACATCGTTGTCGAACGGCTTGTGAACAAAATCGAATGCGCCCAGCTTGAAAGCCTCGTGAGCCGTCTGTTCGTTCGCGAATGCCGTCATCATGATGACTTCGATTTCGGGATGCAGTTCGCGCGCTGCGCTCAGCAAATCTATTCCGCCCATGTCCGGCATTTTCACGTCAGAGATAATTACGTCAGCCGGCTGCTCGCGCAGCATGGCCATCGCCTTACGGCCATTTTCAGCCACGCGGATGGCGTGGCCGTCGCGCTGAAACAGATGCGTCAGAAACTGGCGCATGCTTAATTCGTCATCGACTATGAGTAATCTCGGCATCCTTCTCAGCTAGTGACCGGCAGCTCTATTCCGATCGTGGTCCCGTGTCCTTCGCGGCTGCGGACGTTGATTGTACCGCTATGGTCGCGAATAATTTGATAAACAATTGACAAGCCCAGACCGGTGCCGCCCGTGGTCGAAGTGAACGGCTCAAACAAATGTTCGACCTGTTCTGGCGTCATGCCGCAGCCGTTGTCGGTGAACGAAATGCGCAGGCGATTGTCGTCCGCTTGCTCGAGAGAGACGCGGAACGTGCCGCCCTCCGGCATGGCCTTCAAGGCGTTCCGGGCGATATTCCAGAAGACTTGCTTGAGCTGCTCGGGATCGCCCGAGACGATTGCCGGACGATCCGGCAAATCTTCTTCGAGGACGTGACCGTCGATAATCTCGTCGCTGTTGCGCAACAGCTTGAACGTGTCGGCAATCAGCGCCTTCACATCGACATTCTTCAGCTCAGCCGGACGCGGCCGCGCGTAGTTCAAATAATCAGCGACAATCTTGTTGAGCCGATCGGACTCGCGCAGGATAATTTCCATCAACTGGGCCTGCTCGGTGTTCCCATCCATTTCCGCGCGTAACATCTGGATCGATCCGCGCATAGCCGCGAG
>JAJPKD010000277.1 GCA_021323895.1 Acidobacteriota bacterium
GTACCGCCTCCGCTTTGGACCCTAGTGGATTAGACGAAGAATCTTGCGCACCTGCGGGTTGGTGCTACCGATCAAAAAGGTGAGTTCTCCTGCCGGAAGTCTTCTATCCTAGCGATCTAACCGGAAGCCCCGTATGAAACATGGACTGACAAGTTTTCCAAAGAACTAAACACAATATGACCGGGTATTGACGTGGTTAGTCATCTTTCTGGGCCAGAATGATGAGCTCAACTTATCGCGCGTGCGACGGCAATGGTCAATTGTTTTCCTTACCGACTGTTAATCCCGAAGCGTTTCGCTTATATTAAATTCATTCACAATAATTTGGAGGGGGACGATGAAGTTTTTCCTGGATACCGCGAACCTCGATGAGATTCGCCAGGCAGCAGCTTTGGGATTGGCCGACGGAGTCACCACTAATCCGACGTTGATATCGAAAGAAGGCAACGTCGATTTCAAGCAACACATTGCCGAGATTTGTAAGATTGTCTCCGGCCCAGTGTCCGCCGAAGTGACTACAGACAACCGCGACGAGATGCTCAAGCAAGGCCGCGAATACGTGAAGATTGCGCCGAACGTCGTCATTAAATGTCCGTTGACGAAGGACGGGCTGGAGGCCACGCGCATCCTGAACGACGAAGGAATCAAGGTTAACGTGACGCTTTGCTTCTCTGCGGCGCAGGCAGTTTGCGCGGCCAAGGCCGGCGCGTCGTTCATCAGTCCGTTTCTGGGTCGTCTCGACGACATCGGCGACAACGGTCTAAGACTGCTGGAAGAGATCATCGAAATCTACGACAACTATGATTGGAAGACTGAAGTGCTCGCGGCGAGCTTGCGCCATCCGATTCACGTGATCGAAGCGGCGCGCATGGGCGCGGACATCGCCACGATGCCGTTCAAGGTTTTCCTGCAATTGCTCAAGCATCCTTTGACAGACAAAGGACAAGAGACTTTCCTTGCGGATTGGAAGAAGACGTCTGCCGCGAAAGCCTAGGGCGTAGGAGACTGGGTGTTGGGTGTAGTGGAAGATCGACAAGTTGATTCACTGCAGCCAACGCCCGATGGCGAAGCGCGTCGCGTCGCGAGCAGCAATCAGTCGATCGATGCTGACCGAGCCAGCGATGTAAGAAACAGTGATCGTCACATCAGCGACGTACTACAACCTACGCCCAAACCCCAACACCCTCACGTAGTTTTCGCTCGGGATCTCACAAAGACCTACGGCAAACAACTAGCGGTCGATGGGATAGCTTTCGAAGTTAGCCGCGGCGAAACCTTCGGACTGCTCGGGCCGAACGGCGCCGGCAAATCGACGACGATGCGCATGATCGCGTGTCGCACACCGCCGACCTCCGGGGATCTGTTTGTTGAAGGCCTCGATGTTCACAGCCGCGGACGCGAAATTCGCTCACTCATCGGCGTAGTTCCCCAGGACAACAACCTCGATCCCGATCTGAATGTCCTTAAGAACCTAATCATCTACGCGAGCTATTACCGCATTCCCAAAAAGAAAGCTGCCGAACGCGCGGATGAGCTTCTTCATTTCATCGGCATGTCCGGCCGCGCTGACTCAAGAATTGATGAACTATCAGGCGGAATGAAGCGGCGTTTGATGATCGCGAGGGCACTGTTGCATGAACCGCGAATACTGGTACTTGATGAACCAACGACGGGGCTTGATCCGCAAGTGCGTCAGGAGATTTGGCAGAAGCTGGAAGAGTTGCGTCGCGTCGGTGGCGTGACGATTATTCTTTCCACGCATTACATGGACGAGGCCGAGAAGCTCTGTGAAAGGCTCGTCGTGATTGACCGCGGGAAAATTCTAGCGTCAGGAACGCCTCATGAACTGGTGCTGTCGAAAGTCTCGCGGTACGCGCTCGAGGTTCGGGATGTCGGCGACTTGCCTTTGCTTCCGAGTACACACGGCATCACGGGTGTCAGGCGCAACAACGCGCATTTCTATTTTGCGGCCGAAGCAGAAATGCTGACGCCGTTGATGCGCGAATACGAGGGCCGTCGCCCAATGATTCGTCTTTCGAATCTCGAAGATGTTTTTCTGCAACTCGTCAGCGACGAGGCTGAATCGCCCGCAGTGGTGGACGAGCCTTGAGCTTGGCAATGAGTCGTATGCGAAAAATTCTAGTCCGCGTCCTCAAGCATGATGGCAGCGAGTATCGATGCTGGAGCGCAAACATTTCGCGGCAAGAGAATGGATTGCTTGTGCTGGACGCCGAATTCGATACCGACATCTCACACAACCTGATGGGCGAGATTAGGCGCGGGACGCGTACGATTGAATACTACTGGCTCGATCGCTGGTATAGCATCTTTCGTTTCTTAAAAGACGATGGCGCGACACGGCTTTGGTATTGCAACATCAATACGCCACCGACATTCGACGGAACGACCCTTACCAGCATTGACATGGACATCGATGTCGTGGTGCAGCCTGATTTTTCTTATGAGGTCTGGGACGAGGACGAGTTTGCGGTAAATGCCGAGCGATACGGGTATTCAGGGTGGGAAATGGAAAAGGTTCGGGCAGCTCTGCACGAATTGAAATCGATGATCGAAGCACGTCAATTCCCTTTTCTGTCTGAGCTCTCCTCTGTGCCCTCTGTGGTTAATTCATGACCTTTGCCACCACGCACATTAATCTCCGCGACGCGCTGGCCATCTGGCGGCGAAACATAATCGTGCACCTGCGCGTGTGGAAGCTGAATCTCGTCGCGCCGATTATCGAGCCGGTGATTTCGGTGCTCGGCTTTGGTTTGGGAATTGGCGCGCTCGTCGCCGGTCGCGTCTCCGGCGTTTCGTATCTTTCGTTCGTAGGCGCGGGACTCTTGTCGATAACCGTACTGATGCGGGCGATGTTCGAGATGACCTATGCCTCGTACTTCAAGATGGTGTATCAGGCCACCTACGACGCGATCCTCGCGACGCCAGTCGACGTCGAGTCTCTCGCCCTTGGGGAGATTCTCTGGGCGCTGACGCACGCGCTGTTCGATACGGTCATCATCATGACGGTGCTCACGATATTCGGCGCAGCCACTTCGCCTTGGGCGATTCTCGCGCCGCTGCCTTTGTTGGTTGGCGCGACCTTCATGGCGGGCTTGTCGCTCGGTATCACGGCGCACACTCACGACATCGACGCCTACAACTTGGTCATGGCACTGTTCTTCTCAACGATGTACATTTCCGGCGCGTTCTTTCCGCTGGAAGTCCTGCCGGGGTGGTTGCAGATAGCCACGCGCGTTCTGCCGTTGACGGAATCGATTGAGCTGACGCGCGCATTCTTAACCGGCCGCTTCCTGCCCCGACACGTTTATGAAGCGATTTATCTGGTAATATCAGCCGTCGTCGCGCTTGAATGGGCAATGAGGAGTTTGCGAAGGAGAATGGTCGCATAACAAAGAGGCTAGAGGTCAGAGGCTAGAGGCTAGCTTTCTTCGGTCTTGCGCAGCATCGAAACTAAACAGCGAGAAGCATTCTCAAAGAGAGACACTGACTATTATTTGCACTTCTAATCTCTAGCCTCTGCCCTCCAGCCTCTTAATTTATGAGTTCACAAAAGCAACAACCTGCGAAGATTTCCAAGCTCGATCAACTTCGTGAACGCGAGCAACAAGCCGAGCAAGGTGGCGGCGCGACTCGCGTCGAAAAGCAGCACGCCGCCGGCAAGATGACCGCGCGCGAGCGCATCGAGTTTCTGCTCGACGACGATACGTTTCAGGAATTCGACAAGCTGGTCGAGCATCGCTCGCGTGATTTCGGTCTCGATAAGCAAATCTATCCAGGCGATGGCGTGGTCACTGGCCACGGCTTAATCGACGGCCGCAAGGTCTTCGTATTCGCGCAGGACTTCACCGTCTTTGGCGGCTCCCTTTCTGAAACCCACGCGGAAAAAATTTGCAAAGTCATGGACATGGCGATGAAAGTCGGCGCGCCGATCATTGGCCTGAATGATTCGGGCGGCGCGCGCATTCAGGAAGGCGTGGTGAGTCTCGGCGGTTACGCGGATATCTTTCTGCGTAACACTCTGGCCAGCGGTGTTGTACCGCAAATCAGTTGCATTATGGGCCCGTGTGCCGGTGGCGCTGTGTACAGTCCGGCCATCACCGACTTCAACATCATGGTGAAGGACACGTCCTACATGTTCATCACCGGGCCAGACGTGATCAAGACGGTCACGCATGAAGATGTGACGAAGGAAGAACTCGGTGGAGCTTCAACGCATAATCGCAAGTCTGGCGTGGCGCACTTCTCTGCCGATTCCGACGAGCATGCGTTACGGATGGTGCGCGAGCTGATGTCGTTTGTTCCTTCGAACAATCTCGACGATCCGCCGCGGCTCGCGGCGACCGATTCATCCGATCGAGCTGACGTGAAGCTGAATTCGATCGTTCCCGAAGCGTCGAATCAACCTTATGACATCCGCGAAGTGATCGATTTGATTGTCGATGACGGTTACTTCTTCGAAGTTCATCGCGATTACGCGCCGAACATCGTGGTTGGATTCGCGCGGCTGGATGGAAGATCGGTTGGCATCGTAGCGAATCAACCTGCTTATCTCGCTGGTGTGCTGGATATCGACAGTTCGATCAAGGGCGCGCGGTTCGTGCGCTTCTGCGACTGCTTCAACATTCCCATCGTGACCTTTGAAGACGTGCCCGGCTTCCTTCCCGGCATTTCGCAGGAGCACGGCGGCATCATCAAACACGGCGCGAAACTGCTCTACGCCTTCGCCGAAGCGACTGTCCCGAAGGTCACCGTGATCACGCGCAAGGCTTACGGCGGCGCTTATTGCGTGATGGGCTCGAAGCACATTCGCACCGACATCAATTTCGCGTGGCCGTCGGCTGAGATCGCTGTGATGGGAGCTGAAGGAGCAGTTGATATTTTGTATCGCCGCCAAATCGCTGAGGCTTCGGATAAAGCGTCGGCCAGGGCGTCCCGCGTGAACGAGTTCGAAGAAAAATTCGCGAACCCTTACGTCGCTGCCGAACGCGGCTTCATTGATGAAGTAATCGAACCTGCGAAGACGCGAGCCAAACTAATCCGCGCTCTCGCTCTACTGGAAAACAAGCGCGATCAAAACCCGCCGAAGAAGCACGGGAATATTCCGTTGTGACAAGCAGTACGTGCGCGGACTCGGGGCAGTAGCCCGACCGTAAGGAGGGCTTCGTAGTGAGCAGTGGCTCGACAGTGGTGTAGGCCGGTCACTCTTATGGCGGAGCGGCGACGCAACTAACATTACGCCCCGTTGGTCGCCGAAGGGCCTAACGTTTTATTTGAAGGTTGAGACATCGAAGAGACCCAATCTCATCTGAACGAATAAATGCGTTCAAGTCGGATTCGATAGGAGACGACCATGGACAAACTCTCTTGACTTCGCCCCTCACTTCGCATAGAAGCATTTCGATCTATCACTTCTTCAGCTCGGAGTTACTTCAAATGAGACGATTACTGATTGCCGCTGTTTTCGTAGCCATCGTTTGTTTGCCGACGCTCGCGCAGAAGAGGCGTGGGTCTGACTTCAACGCGATGATCAAGGATTACTACGCCAAGTGGAGCACGCTCAATCCTGATAATCCGGCTCCGTTTTATGCGAAGGATCCCGACTTGGTTTTCTTTGATATCGATCCGTTGAAGTACACCAGCTGGCAGCAGTATCACGACAGTTTCAAGAACAACATGGCCCCCGGCTTCACCACTCTCACCATCACGCCCCATGACGATATCAAAACCACCCGCAGCGGAAACTTTGCCGTAAGCACTCTGACGTTTCATCTGTCGGCGAAAGCGAGGGACGGATCGGCGCTTGAATTTGATGGCCGTCACACGATCGTCTGGCAAAGACGGGGCGGTCGATGGCTGATCATTCATGAGCATGTTTCCAAGCCGTTGAGCTAGCAAGTCGTGACGCCGCCCACAGACTACATCGATCTCAGTCACACCATCTCGCACGGCTTGATTACCTACAAAGGCCTGCCCGCGCCTATCATCTGCGATTTTCTCAGTCGGGAACAATCGCGGCAGCACTACGCTCCAGGAACTGAATTTCAGATCGGCAAGATCGAGATGGTCGCGAACACCGGAACCTATGTCGACAGTCCATTTCATCGATACGAAGAGGGAAAAGATCTGTCCGAGTTGGAACTCAGGTCGCTGGCGAATTTGGACGGCGAGGTGGTAAGGGCTAAGGGCCAAGGGGTAAGAGCGAGGGGCGAAGAGCCAAGGGTCAAGGGCGAAGCGGAAAGGGCGATTGATGCAAGATTCTTTGAAGGCATCGATGTCAGAGGCAAAGCTGTGCTCGTGGATACCGGATGGTCTCAGCACTGGCGCACCGATCAATACTTCGAAGGTCATCCATTTCTCACCAAAGACGCCGCGCAGTTTCTCGCCGATCAAGGCGCGATGCTCGTCGGCATCGATTCCTACAACATTGACGACACGGCTGACTTAACTCGACCGGCGCATAGCATTCTGCTCGGCGCGGGAATTCCTATTGTCGAGCACATGTGCAACCTCGATCAGTTGCCGAATGACGGGTTCAAGTTCTTCGCGGTACCGGTCAAAGTCAAAGGGATGGGGACGTTTCCGGTGCGCGCGTTTGGAATCGCCTGAATGAAAAAAGGCCTCCATCCAATTTGTGGACGGCGGCGAAAATCGGCGGGAGAAGTCGGCGATGTCCGAAGACCCCCAGGGCTCCTCCCACCTTAATCCAGGCGAGCCTGGATCAACGGTCGCCTCGGCAAGCGCCATTCCGTTAAGCTTTGCTTTGATTTTGCTGGTTTGAGACGTGACGGTTAGGAAAAATTTCCCCGCCGCGAGGACTTCTTCCCGTCAGGTCTGGGGCTATTTATCTCGATACCAAGTGGCTTCGCCTTGTGAGTTTTCGCCGTCTTCCATGTCTTTCCGGGA
>JAJPKD010000032.1 GCA_021323895.1 Acidobacteriota bacterium
ATCACACCTTGCAACCGACAGCTCTGGTCAACGAAGCCTATCTAAAACTCATCGATCAAAAGAACGCGCGCTGGCAAAATCGCGCGCAGTTCTATGGCGTGGCGGCGCAGTTGATGCGGCGGATTCTGGTCGATCATGCGCGCCAGCATCAGGCGGCGAAGCGCGGCGGCAGTAACCAGCAGCAGGTTTCGATAACCTCTGCCGGACAGCTCGGTGACAAGCCTGATCCCGATCTGCTCGCGCTCCATGAAGCTCTGGAAGAACTAAAAACGTTCGACCCACAACAGGAGCGAATCGTCGAGTTAAAGTTCTTTGGCGGCCTTTCGATCGAAGACACCGCCGAAGTCATGGGCATTGGCCACGCGACCGTGGAACGGGACTGGAAGATGGCGCGCGCCTGGCTGCGCCGCAAATTGGAATAATCTTTTTGAGGGACAAAGGCCCGCGGCTGCGCGTTACGAGTTGAAGGTGCAACGAAGCGATGAAACCAGATCGCTGGCAAAGAGTTAAGGAAATTTTCCAGGCGGCACTGGCTGAACCGAAGTTTGATCCGATTCGCAGTGACCCGCGATTTCAAAACATTCTGAAGCGCATCGGCTTCAAGGCGTAAGCAAGAAGATGACTCCGGAACGATGGCAAAAGGTTAAGGAGATTTTTCAGGCCGCGCTGAATCGCGCGCCTACAGAGCGCGCTGCGTTTATTTCTGAAGCCTCGGGCGGAGATGATCTTATTCGCAAGGAAGTCGAATCGCTCATGTCCTCGGACGGTCGCAGCGGGACGTTTCTCGATTCTCCCGCTTACGAAGCTGCGGCCGACGTGCTAGTTGATGAGAAGTCGGGATTGGGACCGGGCAGTGTGATCGGCCCATTTGAGATCGTTTCGTTCATCAGCCGCGGTGGCATGGGCGAAGTCTATCTGGCGCAGGATCGAAGGCTCAGTCGTAAGGTCGCTTTGAAGTTGTTGCCGGAGGCCTTCACCCGAGACGACGAGCGCTTGCATCGTTTCGAACAGGAAGCGCGCGCGGCGTCCGCGCTGAATCATCCAAACATCATCACCATTTATGAAATCCTGAAGACCGGATCGACCCACGCCATTGCGACTGAGTTCGTCGAAGGCGAAACGCTGCGCAATCGTCTGGCGCATTCGCCACTGACGCTGCACGAATCACTCAACATCGCGATTCAAGTCGCCGACGCGCTGGCCGCGGCGCACAAGGTCGGCATCGTTCATCGCGACATCAAGCCCGAGAACATCATGCTGCGTCCCGACGGGTACGTGAAGGTGCTCGATTTTGGTTTGGCGAAACTAACCGAGCAATCGGCCTCAGTTTCAGTTGAAGAGGCCCTGACCAAGCAGGTACGCACCGGTTCAGGCGTGATCATCGGCACGGCCGGTTACATGTCACCGGAACAAGCTCGCGGCAAACCGGTCGATGCGCGTTCAGACATTTTCAGTCTGGGCGCGGTCATCTACGAAATGGTGACCGCTCACAAACCCTTCGACGGCGAGACGCCAAGCGACGTGCTCGCGGCGATCTTGAAATCAGAACCAGCGCAGCTTTCTACCTTCCTCGCAGACGCACCGCCTGAACTTGCGCGCATCGTTAACAAGACGCTGCGTAAGGATCGAGAAGAGCGCTACCAGGTCGTCAAAGATTTGCTGATCGATCTCAAGAGCCTGGCGCAGGAACTCGATTTTCAACAGAGATTGAAGCAGACGCCGGCCATGTCCGCGGACGCGAGAATTAGTCCGATATCTGAAGCCGCTCAGCCTGCAATCGTTCCCACCGATCAAATCGTCGATGCTACGCCGACACAGATCAGTAAACCGGCTCTCAGTGGAGTGATGAAGGCGCGGCGTTGGCCGACTTTCGCATTGATCGCAGTCATTCTAATTGGCGGAGCCTTCGCTCTCTACAAGCTATGGTCAAAATCGAAAGAGATCAAAGCGCCCGTCGTCACTAACATTGCTCGCGTCACCGCGTGGTCAAGTCTTGATACCCAACCCACGCTTTCACCTGATGGAAAATCTCTGGCTTACAGTTCTAATCACAACGGTAATTTTGAAATTTTCGTCAAGCAACTCACGCAGGGCGGTCGCGAGATTCAGTTGACTTCCGATGGCAAAGAGAATTTTCAGCCCGCGTGGTCGGGAGACGGTCAGCAGATTGCCTATTACTCAATGAAGGGAGGTGGCATTTGGGTGGTTCCGGCTTTAGGTGGATCGCCGCGCCAGTTAACTGATTTTGGATCCAGCCCCAAGTGGTCGCACGACGGCAGCATCCTCGCGTTCAATTCAGACTCGAATCCTGATTTAGGCGGCGGCAGTGTCGGCTCGTCAACGATTTGGGTTGTGCCTACCCAAGGTGGCTCCCCAAGACAAGTCACGAAAGTAGGTAACCCCGCAGGCGGTCACCTCGCGCCAACCTGGTCGCTTGATGACAAAAGGATCGTTTTCCTGGCGCTGAATTTCAGTACTCAGGTGTTGTGGTCAATTTCTGTTGACGGAAGTAATCTCAAACAGTTAACCGACAAGATGCTCGGCAAGGTGGGTCATCCGGTTTTCTCCGCCGATGGGCAATGGATTTATTTCGATTCTGGTGCGTTAATCCAGGCATTAGCCATCTCATCCCAAACCGGTGCGACGTTGGGCCAGCCGGTCAAGCTGGTGGACGTGGGCGCTTCTTTTGTCTCAAGTCTTTCCTTATCGAGTGACGGCAAACGACTAGCCTATAGCGTCCAGACGCAGAGCAGTAACATCTGGTCAGTTCCGGTCTCGCCAAAGACGAATGAAGCGACGGGTCCGCCTTACCCGGTCACGAATCAAACGGGTACCCGTAACAATCAGCCTGCCTTCTCACCTGACGGCCGCAAGATTGCTTTCCTTGAATTCATTCGCGGCGGCGGCGCTGATATCTGGGTAGCTGATGCCGACGGGAAGAATGCAATTCCCGTGACCACCGTGCCGCGCAATCTAACTCCGAATTGGTTTCCTGATGGCGATCAACTTGCTTTTGTTTCACTGCGAGACGGCCATCGCAGCGTCTGGGCTACTTCGGTGCAAAGCCGCCGCGAGCATCAATTGCTAAGTCTCGCGAAGGATATTGACTACGTACGTTTATCGGCAGACGGGAAACAACTGCTCTTTAACTATGCCGATGACAGCGGGGTGATTAACGCCTGGATCGCGCCTGTCTCTGGCGGGCAGGCGAAGCAGATCACGTTTGATAAAGAGTTGGCCGGATTCGCTTGCTGGTCACCTGACGGAAAATTTGTCGCCTATCAAATGAAGCGAGGCGATGACGCATACGTTATGTTGATACCGATTGAAGGTGGCGAGTCGATTCAACTTACTTCCGGTCATGGTCGCAGTTGGCCGTACAGCTTTTCGCCGGACGGCGATAAAGTTCTTTTTGCAGGTGAACGCAGCGGCGTATGGAATGTTTATTGGGTCTCGCGAGCTACGAAAGAGGTGAAGCAGGTCACGAGCTATGCCAAGATGAATGCTTTCGTCCGCTATCCCGCCTGGTCACCAACCGGCAATCAAATGGCTTATGAGTATTCCGAGACGACCGGAAATATCTGGCTGATGGATCTGCAGTAGGCGGCTCCGCTAAACATTATTCAAGATCGACAGCGCCGTGCCTTCAAAGATGCGGCGCTTTTCTTCTGCGGCTATGTCGAGCGTTTCAATAGATGAGACCGCTCGCTCGATCGAGCCGAGGAGATGCGGATAGTCGCTCCCCATCACCATGTGATCCGCGCCGATCATGTCGCGCACCATCATCAACATGTGCGGGTTGAAATTCACGGTGTCGTAATAAAGCCGCTTGAGATACGTGCTGGGCAGCTCATCAATCTTCGCACGGCATTCGACAAAATCGCGCCAACCGCTGTCCATGCGTTCCATCAAATAAGGCACCGCGCCGCCCAGATGCCCCACGATCCAGCGAATGTCCGGGAAGTCGCGAAACATTCCATCAAAGCACATGCGCGCCACAGCGAGTGTCGTGTCGAACATGAATCCAACGATCGGGCCGAGTACGTATTCGCGAAAAGGTTCCGTGTTTGCGGGCAGCATCGGATGCAAGAGAATGCAGAGCTTCATCCGATTCGCTTCGGCAAAGAACGGACGATACTCGGGTGAAGTGAGCGGCTTGCCGCCGATGTTGCTCAACAAGATCACTCCACTCATCTTTAGTTCATCAATCGCGCGGTGAAGTTCCCTCAAAGCGTCGTCCGGCGAATCCATTGGGATCGAAGCGAAGGCCTTGAACCGCGTTGGATGCTTGGCAACGAGTTCCACATACGCGTCGTTGACTATGCGCGCTATCTCTGGCTGATGCTGCGCGTCAGTAAAGAAAACATTCGGCGTAGAAAGCGACACGACTTCCACATCGATGCCGACGCGATCCATGTCTTCGAGCCGCTTGGCCACATCCGTCATCGGCGGCGTCACACCGAAGAAGCGCGCGCCTCGATAAGTGATGATCGTTTGGCCGGAGGGACTCTTATCGAAAGAAAACTCAGACGGAAGTTCGCGAATCTTGTCGAAGTAGATCGGCGGGTAGAAGTGCGGGTGTAGATCGAATTTTCGAAGGGCGTCGGTCATCGCGGAGATTTGACGCTACTAATTAATGATCGTCAACCCGCCAGCCATGATTCGGCCACTGGAGGGTTGGGCCATCATCGGCCGCACGCCTAATACAGTCTGGGCCAGATCGATTTCCATCAACACACGAATCTCCGGCCGTTCGATTTGATCAGCCAGCGTGCGCGCGCGATCGAAATCCGTTTGACCCAACCCAGCAACGACTAAATCCAGTTGGTTCACCAGCCTGCCAAGATTGTTTGCGCCCGGCATCTGCCACTCGCCATCTTTCAAATATTGAAAGTCGATGCCGTCCAACAGCGCCGCGGCAGAGACGAGTTCGTTCAACTTGATAACCAGCGGCTGCAAGAGTCCGAAGCTTTGATCCGAATCCAACTTTAGGAACGCTTGTGCCAAGAGCAACTGAGAATTCAGTTGCTGCGCGGATTGCGGACTCGCGGCTACAATGCCCTTCGCCTCACTCAACAGATCCAACGCGCCCTTCTTATCACCGCTCGATAACAGATCGTTTGCCGTGCGAAGGAGAATTTCGATCTTGCGATCGACGGTCTTGGCTTTATCCGCTAGACGCCGCGCCTCGACAAGTTTGTTGTTGCCTTCGAGAGCATTCGCCGCTTGATTCTCGATTTGATCCAACATTTGCCGGCGCTGGACCGGGTCGGGAGCCATGCCCGCAATTTCTTTGGCGCGATTGACGTCGCCGTTGGAAAGCGCTTTCCACGCCGCGTTTTGATAAAGCAAGTTCTGAAACTCGGGCGGATATTTTGACGCCAGCGCCAGCATGTCATCGACAGTTCCGTTCTCACTGATTTTGCGAAGCTCCTGATACATCTTCACCTGAGGATCGAGCGTGCGCTCAACTGTGTGCGACCAGTCGCGCAACTCGCTGGCTCGCGCGGGCGCATATTTTTCGACGAGCGGCTTCATCCGCTCGAGTTGATAGTAAAAATTCTGCGCCATGGTCATGCCGGTTTGCGTTTCGCGATTTGTCCCGAGCACGTAACCCAGAGTCGTATTCAAAAGATCGCGGTAAGTGTCTTCGTCAGCCTGCGGAGGCTGGAAAGAATTCAGCAGGTTCCACGCGTTGTTCGCGAGGTCGGGACTGCGCGCCATGTCGTCGTCTTTGATCTTGGCGACGATCTCCTGATAGAGAGCCTGAGCGGCGGTTGCATCTTTCTGAGAGAGCGGCGTCAGAAAAGCGATTACGTTCCAACTGAGTCCGCGTGACAGACTCGAGCGCGCCAACTTCAAAGCCGCGGCCGGATCCTTCGGTGCGATGATGTTCGCCAGCGTCATCTCCAAATTTGCCTCGTTTTGAAAACCCCATCCTCCGCGCGTCCGCGCATTGTTGTCTGGTAGCCGAGTTTGCCGAAGAGCCGAGATCGCGAGTTCAGCATCGTGAGCCGCAATTCGCATCACCAACTCCTGGCGCGCCTGACTGATGCGATTGATGTCGGCGTACACTTCCTGATCGCTGTAATCCAAATCAGAAATTCGCGAGGTGAGCTGCGCGATCGCCGCGGCGAATAAACTCCGCGCGCGCTTTTCATCGCGCGACCAAATTAGATCGCCAAGCGCGATTTCCGCGCGCATCCGATTTGACGGCGCGTGCAGGTTCATCGCTTGATCGGTCAACGTCTCGAGAAGGTCAAGCGCTTTCTTCTCGATCGCTGGATCGACCTTGGCGGGCGAGGCAATTGGAACTGGCGGCGGCGGCTCGATTATTTGCGCCTCGCCAACCGTCGGCGCAACCAGAAGCGAACAAAGCAGGAGGAGCATTCGTGGGTGGTTCATGGTCACGTCCTTTCGATGCACGATTCCCGGGGCGAAGCTAAACGGCTTTCGTTTGGAAGCCAGACTTGTCCAGCGCCATCAGAGGCGCCTCGAAACGGAAGTTGAGAATGGTCGCAATCAGACTGCTGATTCTATTCTTCAGCGCTGCGTCTTTAAAGCATAAGCTGAAAGCCGGGTTTCCCGATGTCTTCAAAAGAGGTCTCGTCCAGATGTTTGACGCCTCACTTTGAGTATTGTTCCGCAAATCAATAGACTAAGGCCGATGGCTGACACGCAAGTGCGCAAGATTCTCGATAAAGCGTTGGGTGGCGAACGCCTGATACCGAACGACTGTACGACTTTGCTCGAATCTTATGACGTCGCCGCGATCGGCGCGGCGGCTGACGAAATTCGCGCGCGCCGTCATCCCGATAACATCGTCACATACATAATCGATCGAAACATTAATTACACGAACGTCTGCAACGTCGTCTGCACCTTCTGCGCGTTCTATCGCCGGCCTGGCGCGCCGGACACTTACGTGCAAACCATCGAATCGATTTGTGAAAAGATCGATGAAACGATCGAGCTGGGTGGCACTGGCGTGCTGATGCAGGGCGGGCTGCATCCTGATTTCGGCATCGAGTGGTACGAAGATCTTCTGCGCACGCTTAGCGCGAAGTATCCGGGCTTTCAGCTTCACTGTTTCTCGCCACCAGAGATTCATAACATTCACCTCATTTCAGGTCTCGATTACGAGACGATCATGCAGCGCTTGAAAGACGCGGGTCTTTACAGTCTGCCTGGCGGTGGTGCAGAGATTCTCGACGACGAAGTGCGCAAACGCGTCGCGACCAAGTGCACGACGCAGGAGTGGCTCGACGTGATGCGCGCAGTGCACAAAGTTGGTTTGCGATCTTCAGCCACGATGATGTTCGGCATTGGTGACCGCATCGAACATCGCGTGCGTCACCTCCAGCGAATTCGCGATCTACAGGATGAGACTGGCGGCTTCTTTGCGTTTATTCCGTGGACTTTTCAGCGCGAGAACACCGCGCTCGGCCGCAAGATTCAGACTGAGCCAACCGGAATCGATTACCTCAAGATGCTGGCAGTGTCGCGTCTGTTCATGGACAACATCGACAACATTCAGTCGTCGTGGCTGACGCAGGGATTGCGTTTGGGGCAGGTTGCGTTGCGCTCCGGCGCGAACGACATGGGTTCAATTATGATCGAAGAGAACGTGGTCTCAGCGGCAGGCGCGCACAATCGCGCTTCGGAAGAGACGTTGCGTTATTTGATCAGCGAGGCCGGTTTCATTCCGCAGCAGCGCGATATTTTGTACAGAGCTGTGACTCCGGAGCGCCGGCAAAAGTTGATGGAATTGGTGCCGGCTAAACGCGAATTGAAAGTGATGTCGGTGGCGTGACTTGAGAGCTACGCTTTCTTGCGGCGAGCGCGCGAACGCTTTCCGGCTTCTGCTAGATCCTTCAGACGATCGGGTTGGGCTGCCGATCCTTTTTCTTCAATCTCAACCATCAGCGGTTCAAACTTCGAAGCATTCACCAAAAGGCCGGTGCCTTCCGCGGTCGGTCTAACTTTCGAAATCAAAACGCGACTGATGCGGCGAGGAATCAGCAACGGCGCGACCGTGGCTGCGGATTCCGCCAAAGCAACGATATCGCCACCACCACGCCAGTGTTCGCGTACGACCAGGTCATCCGTGCGATCAATCAAGCGAAGCAATGTGAGCGAAATCAGAAACAGGTCGTCGATTTGGCCGACAAACGGAATCATGTCAGGGATGAAATCGAACGGGATGATCGCGTAAATCAAGGCCGCGGCGAACAGCGCGCGCTCAGTACGCGGCACGCGCGAATCAACCATCAGACGCGCCGTCAGCGCCACCATGTTCGGCAGGAACATGAGCAGGTTCTTCATGCGGCTCTTGAGTTCGAGTTTGGACATGGTCAGTTGTCAGTGGTCAGTTGCAAATACGTCTTGCCGGGCGCTTAGGTTCTAAAACCTTCTTGAAAGAGTCTAGTCGAGTGGCAAAGCTGCGGCAAGCTTCCGGCCTTTGGCGACTCATGATAAATTTGCGCCGCTCTTCATAGCAACTAACAACTGACTACGAACTACTGACAAACCGTGTCCATTCTTGATCAAATTCGCCAACGCGCAGCCTCAAACCCGCAGCACATCGTTCTTCCCGAAGGCGAAGACCCGCGCACTGTAGTCGCCGCGAGCGACGCAACACGACAGAGAATCGCCCGCATCACCGTTTTGGGTGACGAGGAAAAAGTGCGCGACGCAGCGCGACAATCGGGCGCGGACCTGGGCGGCGTTGATTTGATCGATCCGAAGCGTGCCAATGATTTCGAGAAAATGGTTTCGCTGCTCTACGAAGCGCGGCGCGCCAAAGGCATGACGCTCGATGAAGCGCGAACGGCTCTACGCGATCCGCTGTACTACGGAAATCTAATGGTGCGCGATGGCCGAGCTGATGGATCGGTTGCCGGCGCCACTAACACGACGTCGCACACGGTGCGGGTGGCGTTGCACTGCATCGGCGTGCGCTCCGGATTCAAATTGGTTTCGAGTTTCTTTTTGATGGCGCTGCGCGATGCGAGCATCGGCGAGAACGGCGCGATGATTTACGCGGACTGTGGAGTCGTAATCGAGCCGAGCGCCGCTGAGTTGGCTGAGATCGCGATTGCTTCGGCGGATTCATGTCGTGCGTTGCTGGGCGCAGAACCGCGCGTCGCGATGCTTTCGTTCTCAACCAAAGGATCAGCGAAGCACAAATTGATCGACAAAGTGGTCGAAGCGACTCGCACAGTCCGCGCGCGTGCGCCCGAACTTGAAATCGACGGCGAGTTGCAAGCCGACGCCGCGCTCGTGCCGATCATCGCCCAATCAAAAGCCCCCGGATCGGCAGTAGGCGGTCGCGCCAACGTCTTGATCTTTCCCGATCTCCAGGCCGGAAACATCGCTTACAAATTGACTGAGCGGCTTGCGGGCGCGACGGCGATAGGTCCCATCCTGCAAGGCCTCGATCGACCAGCCAACGATCTTTCACGGGGCTGCAAGGCCGAAGACATCGTGGACGCAATCGCCATTACCGCGGTCCAGGCCCAGGCGCGCAAAGCTTCACCATAACTTTGCGAAGGCGCGGGCAACGTCAATGTGCCGCTGATAGCATCAAACTCGCGTACGCCAACAATTCGCCGGAGCAAAACCGCTTGCGTTCTCTCTTCTTAATCATCCTTCTGTGTTCCTTTTCAGCAGTTTCGCTGGCGCAGAATCCAAAACCGTCGCCAACACCGAAAGACGAGCAGGAGCCGGTGCGGGTCTTTACTGAGGAGGTGCGCCTGCCGGTTGCGGCGACCGACACCTATGGGCATTACGATCCCACGCTCGACATCGACGATGTGATGATTTTGGAAGATGGCCAGCCGCAGCAGATTCGAAGCATTCAGCATCTGCCGACGAACGTCCTGCTGTTGCTCGATCTTGGGAACCAGCTTGGATTGAAAGATACGAACTTGACGCGCGACGTGGCGATGCGCGTGGTTTCGACGCTTTATCAGGGAAATCGGATCGCGGTGATGCAGTTCGCAACCAAACCGGAATTGTTGCTGAATTGGACCACCGACAAAGCAGCCGTCGCGAGAGTGCTCAAGACGAAATTGAACTCGGGAAAGAACAGTCGCCTGTCAGACGCGCTCGCCGCAGCTGCCGATCAATTCAAGGATACGGCACCGGGAACTCGGCATCTCGTGATCGTTACCGATGGCGTCGAAGCGCCCGGCGGCAAAGTGACGATGACGAACGCGCTCAAGCAGCTCAATTCAGTTCAAGCGAGCGTGCATATCATTAGCTACACGCTCCTGGCGCGGGTTGCTTTGCAGGGACAAGGCAAGATCACTCGAGGTGGTAACGGCGTGCAACGCGACGGCAATCCTGGCAGCAATCCGGTCGCGAATGGCGATCCGACATTGCCGCCGGGAACGACGCGAACGCCAAGTTTCAAAATTGGAACGATTGATACCGACGTCGCCATGAGACGCAAGCGAAAGGAATACGAGCGCGCGACTCACGATAGCGAAAAGAACCTCACCGCCATCGCCGAAGAGAGCGGTGGCCAGATTTTGATTCCTGCAACCCCAAGTGATGTGTTGGCCCAGGCGGAAACAATTTCGCGGGACATTGGATCGCAGTACGTTGTTACCTACCGTCCTACTCGGCCACTGGCAAATGCGAAATCAGGCGAATATCGAAAGGTTGAGGTCGCGTCGCGGCGCGTAGGGCTCTACCTTCGCAGTCGCCAGGGTTATGTGGTGCCGTAACTGGTTCAGGATTCAAACCTCAATTTGCAGGGAGTGAGATCTGAATTCAAAACCGTTAGCTGGCTAACGCACTTAGTTGCGGCTCGGCGGCCGGCGTAATTGATTGCCACTCGGCTTCGTTCGGTTTGCGTTCCAGTGATTTCCGTCGCAATTCCTCCCAATCCTCAGGCGGCACGCGATGAAAAGCTTCGACAACCTTTGGATCGAATTGCCGGCTCGCCCATTCGTCCAATTCCTTCGCGGCGGCTTCATACGAGCGCCCTTGACGATAGACCCGATCGCTGGTGATTGCGTCAAAAGCGTCGGCCACCGAAAAGATGCGCGCGCAAATATCGATCTCTTCACCTTTCAAGCCCAACGGATAACCTGAACCGTCCCACTTCTCGTGATGCTGCGCCACCACGCGTGCGGCGCCTTCGAGGAATTTTATTCCGCGCAGGATTTGCTGGCCGTGTAGCGGATGCTCGCGCATGCGGATCCACTCTTCGTCGGTTAGCTTTGCCGGTTTGCGGAGGATCGCATCAGGGACACCAATCTTGCCGATGTCGTGAAGTAGCGAGCCGAATTCCAGTGCCTTCATCTCAGCGCTGCTCAAGCCATATTCACGGCCCAGACGCAGACTGAAAGTAACCACGCGTTCTGAGTGTCCGTGAGTTTCGGCGTCGCGTGTTTCAAGTGCCGCAGTCAGTGCTTTCAAAGTCGATCGATACGCGTTCTCAAGTGAGCCCAGTGCGTCATCAAGTTCGGCGGTGCGCTGGCTGACCAACTCTTGGAGATGATTTTCGTAACGACGCTTGGCAACGATCAGATCGTGATGTTCCAACGCGCGCTCGACTGCAGCTTCTGCCTGACGAAGATCGAAGGGCTTCATCAAGTAATCGAAAGCGCCCAACCGCAGCGCATTGATGGCGCTCTCGATCGTTTGCATTCCGCTGATCATCACTATGACTGTGTCAGGCGAGATGACCTTGACATGAGGAATCATTTCCAACCCACTCATGCCGCTCATGGTGATATCGCTGATCACAAGCTGGTAATCGCTGGCGCGAAGCTGGGCAAGCGCGTCTTCGGCGGACGAGGCTTCTCCACATTCGTACGAGAACGAAAGCAGATCGTGCAAGACGCCGCGCACTTCAGCTTCGTCATCGACAATTAAGAGTCGGGGCTTAGCGATGGCTTCGGTCATGATTGGGTTAGCTAAACTCTTGAACTTTTGTGGCCTGGTCAGAACGAGACTGCGAGGGAGGACGAGGGAAAAGCCGACCGGTTTTCACCGGCTTAGCCATTGTACAACGCTGCCATGCCATTGGCAAACACAATTTTATCAAGCAAAACCCGTGGAAAATGCCCTAATTTGACGGGTTGGCGTTTGACCGGTCGGCGCGGGCTACTCTAATATGGCCTCCACGCGGAGACTGCCGGAGTGGCGAAATTGGTATACGCACCAGACTCAAAATCTGGCGAGGTTCACTCCTCATGAGAGTTCGAGTCTCTCCTCCGGCACCAAAGCCTTAGAGGAATTTCTTAGTTGCTGAACAACAAAAAGGCCGAGCGCCCTTTCAGGCGTTCGGCCTTTTCAATTTGAGATCCAGCTTTCCTACTTGATGTGCGAGTCCACTGGACCAGCAGGGCTGCCCGGGCCTGAATCCGGATCGGCAACAGCTTGACCCGCCGGGGAGATGCCGTGAGTAGCGATCTCGTGCGCAGTGTGACGGGCCATAACGCTGTGTCGTCGGCCATACGCGAAGTAAATCACCAAGCCTACTGCCAGCCAGACAATCAAACGCACCCAGTTCTCATACGGCAGCGAGAACATCAGTAGCAAGCAGGTCAGAATTCCCAGGATTGGTACCAGCGGGACTAGCGGTGCGCGGAATGGTCGGTTGGCATTCGGATTGGTCTTGCGCATTACCAATACAGCTCCGCAGACAATCACAAACGCAAACAGGGTTCCGATGCTGGTCATTTCCGCCAGAATGCTAAGTGGGATAAACCCTGCCATCGCGGCGACAAATACTCCAGTCAGGATCGTTGACTTCCAGGGCGTGCGCCACTTTGGATGAACGTCGCCGAAGAAGCTGTTCGGCACCAAGCCATCGCGCCCTAAAGCCAACATCACTCGTGGCTGACTCAACATCATCACGAGCAGCACTGACGTAATTCCCGTCATTGCGCCCGCGGCGACGAGGTATTGCATCCACACAAGTCCGGCCCGTTTGAAAGCATCGACTACGGGCGCGTCGATATTGATGTCTTTATAGGGAACCATTCCCGTCAGCACTGCCGAAACGGCGATGTAGAGAAGCGTGCAGATTACGAGTGAATAGATGATGCCTTTCGGAACATCCTTCGCTGGTTCGCGCGCTTCCTCTGAGTGGACTGAAACGGAATCAAAGCCGATGTAAGCGAAGAAAATGATCGCGGCACCGGCGAACATGCCCAGCGGTTCGCCTCCGGCGGCGTGGCCGCCGAGGATCGTCTTGCCAAAGAAGCTCACACCCGTATAGCCATACGGTGCGAATGGATGCCAGTTGGTCGTGCCGTAAACGGTCAGGACGAGATAGCCGCCGATAGCGATAACCATCAACACGATGACCAGTTTCACGGCCACCATGACTGCATTGAAGCTGGCGCTCTCTTTGATTCCCTTGACGAGAACGATCGTAAGAATAAAGGTGATCAGCACGGCCGGCAGATCGAAATACGATCCAGTGGCGACAAATCCCGTATGAGGACAACCCTTGCCAACGCTCACGCAATAATTGACCGGCGCGGAGCGAAAAATCTCGGGTATCTTTGCCGGTATCCACGACAGGCCTTCGTGAAAGATCGGAATGAACTCCTGAAAGTGCGCTGACCAACCGTGCGCCACGGTTGCTGAGCCAACGGCGTACTCGAGAATCAAGTCCCAGCCGATGATCCAGGCGAACAGTTCGCCCAACGTGGCGTACGCATACGTATAAGCCGACCCGGCCACGGGCACCATCGATGCGAACTCTGCGTAACACAGCGCCGCGAACACGCACGCGAGTCCCGCCATTACGAACGACAACATCAGCGCCGGTCCCGTGCGGTCATGCGCCGCGACGCCAGTCAGAATAAAGATGCCCGTGCCGATGATTGCGCCGACACCCAGAGCCGTCAGTTGCACCGGACCAAGAACGCGGCGCAAGCGGTGACTACCGGCCTCTTCTCCCAGTAAAAGGCTGAGCGGTTTGGTCCTAAACAGTTGGTTAGCCATTCAGAAATCCTCCGATGGTTTTTGATAGCAGTGTCACGAAGAAATCAGTATTCGCCTTCAGCCTTAGCTGCGGCCTCCGAGATTGAATCCTCGTCGCCCATGGCCGTGCCTAGCCTCTTCCAAATGAAGTAAACCGGAATACCCGTAATGACGATAATCAGGCCTGGCCAGGTTGTGGCTGTCTGATAGATGAACAGCACCGCCAGAATTACGGCGGCGCCGATGATGTAAAGAATCGGCACGACCGGATAGCCGAACGCTTTGTAGGGTCGCTCTGCATCGGGTCGCTTCTGCCTCAACACGATGATTCCGGCAATCGTCAGGATATAGAAAATCAGCGCCGCGGAAATAACGTAATCCAGCAGGTTTCCGTAGAGGTTTCCATATGTAATATGGCCGGCCGCATCGGTCTTGATTGTGCGCGGCAGCACGAGCAACGCTGCCCAGATGCCCTGAATCACCAAGCCCCAGGCCGGCACGTGCTTGTCGTTCAACTGTCCCGAAGATTTGAAGAACAGCCCGTCGCGCGCCATTGCGGAATAGGCCCGGGCGCCAGCGAGAATTAATCCGTTGTTACAGCCAAAGGACGAAATCATGATCGCGACGGCCATGACGATCGCGCCGCGGCCGGAAAAGATCACGTTCATCGTGTCGGTGGCGACCCGGCCGGCGCCCTGGATCTTTTCAAACGGCAGGGTCGTCAAGTAGGCGACATTCGCCAACAGATAAAGCGTGATTACGATCCCGGTGCCGAAGGCCAGCGAGAGCGGAATATTTCGTTTTGGATCTTTTACCTCACCGGCGGTGAACGTGATGTTGTTCCAAGCGTCGGCAGAAAACAATGAGCCGGTTTGTGATACGCAAATGCCGACGAACAAACCAAAAGCTGTGAGCGCGGTCAGGCCGCCGTTATCGATCAGCGATCCGCGGACTGTCCAGAGATTGCTAAAGTTCGCGACTCCAGCGCCAGTCTTCAAGCTGCCGACGACAATTCCCAGCACGATCAATCCAAAAAGCGCCGCGAGCTTCGCGGTCGTGAAGGTGTTCTGTACAAGCTTGCCCAGCTTCAACCCGCGCGTGTTCATGAAGGTCAACAGAACGATCAGCAACACGCCAACCAATTGAGCAGTCGAAAGCGAGACGGCGTAATTGCTGAAGAGATGAATCGGTGCGATCAAATATTTGTCTTCGCCGATGGAAGGCACCAAAACGCCAAGATATCGAGCGAAGCCGACAGCCACCGCAGCAATGGTTCCGGTCTGAATCACCAGGAACAACGTCCAGCCGTAGAGAAATCCCCACATCGGCGAAAACGCTTCGCGCAGATAGACGTACTGGCCGCCGGCTTTCGGCATCATCGCTGCCAACTCGCCATAACTTAACGCCCCGACTACCGTCAGCACACCCGTTACGATCCACACGACTAGCAACCACCCTGGCGATCCGACGCGCTGTGCAATTTCGCCCGAGACAATAAAAATGCCGGACCCAATCATGGACCCGGCGACGATCATCGTCGAATCAAGCAGACCGAGACCGCGGATAAACCCGTGGGTTTTGGTTTGTGTGCCTGCGGCAGCTTCTGCCATCCGTTTCCTCCAGCTTGCTTGGCTGATTCTGCGGAACTGCTTGTCGTATTAAGACTGCTCAGGGAGAGTTTGGAACGCGAGCCGCAATTATACTTAAATGCTTCTTCGTGTCGAGCGTTTTCGACGTTTTCACCGCGACGTGAAGATTACGAGCTTTATTTCGCGATGTGGTTTTACACAAGATTGATGCGTGGAAAACCGCATTGCGAGTACAATTACGCTATAGTTAAATCCGAAGAATGAGATATCGATCCCCCCTGGCCGCCACGCTTATTTCGTTGGTATTCGTGCTTTCAAGTTGTTCGCAGCAGACTCGCGAAGTTTCCAATGTCACGCCGCCAACGCCGACGCCTACCCCTGAGGTTGCGGCTATTACCCTTTCAGCCCTCGATGCTTTGCTCAGCGATCAGTCGTTTGTGCTGGAGCTAAAAGCAAAGACTCGTCTGACTGATAAGCAGATCGCGAACCTGAAAAAGCTGTCGAGTGATGAAGTGGCGCGCATCCAGGCGTCAAATCTCGGGAAGCAGGCGCCCAATGCTGAAGATCCTCGCGGCCGGGCCGTCAGATCGATTCGAGACCAACTGGGAAATGAAAAGGCAGACGAAGTGTTAGCGCTGGCGTTTCAGCGCTGGTACAACGGCCAGGATCCCAGGAAAAATGACGCCACGCTATTGAATGGTCCCAACGCAGTTCCTTCCGACACGCGCATTGTCGTCAACATTCCCGCATTTCGAATGGACATTTTTCGTGACGGCGCGCTCTTCAAATCTTACAAAATAGGCATTGGTTATCAGCAGTTTCCCTTGCCCACCGGCTTTCGCAAAGCCGAAATGATCATCTTCAATCCGACCTGGACGCAGCCGAATGAATCGTGGGCCTCGAATCCGGGCGCGGTGACTCCGGCTGGAGCCGCAGGCAATCCGCTCGGGCCGATCAAAGTTCCCATCGGCGGCGCCAATCTGATTCACGGTGGCTAAGACCCGTGGAAGATAGGAACGTTTGCATCGCACGGTTGCGTTGGATTGACGAATGATGGGATTAAGGATTTCGCAAGGACTTTCGCTGACGCGACCAACACTGAGCTGAAGGAAGATACGATGTTGGCTTTCTTGAAGACGAGAACCCGAACACAGATCGTCAAATTGAGCATGACTGTTCCAGTTGAATTGAGGTACGAGACCATCGTCTTGCAGGAAGGCCAGCTCTACGTTTATCGGGACGTCTACAACCGGAACACGAACACTGAAGAGAATCTGCGCGCAGTATTCAGTGCCAACGGCGTCAGCTTTGACAGTCTGCCCGATGAAGAAAAGACTAAGGCACTGGACGCAGTCAATGCCATGTCACTGCATCCGAAGAAGCAGCTCATGCCGAAACCAACGATGCCAACTGAGCAGGCTTCAACCGACAAGCATGTGATGGTAGCCGAACGGAAGGCTGAAATTGCACGTCAGGACAGACTGCGCAATCAGAAGGAAATCGTCATCGATATTCCGTCATTAAGCGGAAAAGGCTATCCAGGACCGAAAGATCTTTATACCCCAAGTGGGAAGTTGGATCTCGAAGCGAACACGACGCCTAAGCCAAAACGGCCTCGCGCGAATCCCTCGCCTGAGGTTCAGTCATCGCCTGGCGTGACTCCAATACCGGCGCCGCAGTCATCGCCGCGCACTAATTCAACACCGGTGCCGCTGTCATCGCCTCGCAGGAATCCAACGCCGGCGCCTCAACCAACTCAGGTCGTCCAGCCTCCCCGAAGTACTGCTTCCCCGCAGTGATTGTCTCGAAGTATTCCGAGATGCGATCGAGAATCTCTTCGACTGAATGCGAATGATAAAGCGCGGTGCGGAAGAGCGCGCCGCCTCTCAGGCCCCGCGTGAATTGACCGGCGAGCTGTTTCATTCTTCCAATCGCGGCGAGCTTCGGCATGTCCTGCTGCAGCATCTCAAAATATTCGAGCAGCAGCGCGCGCTTGTCTTCGAGTGTTGGTTGAAACGGTTCGCGTCCGTGCGCGACATCTTCGATCTGGCGGAAGATACACGGATTCGCCATTGCGCCGCGGCCGATTAATACGCCGTCGCAACCAGTTTCGCGAAAACGATCGAATGCTTGTTGAATAGTCGTGACGTCGCCGCTTCCCGAAACGGGAACTTTGACGACTTGCTTGATCTCGCGCACTAAATCCCAATTCGCCAAGCCACGATAACCCTGTTCTTTCGTGCGGCCATGCAGCGCGATGTGTTCCGCACCGCATCCCTCGGCGCGTTTCGCCGTCTCGACCGCATTGATCGTGTGGTCGTAATAACCGGCGCGAATTTTTACGGTCATCGGAATCGAGATCGCTTTCTTGATCTCGGTCAGAATCGTTTCCAGCCTGGGATGGTCCTTTAATAGGCCCGAGCCGCCCCCGTGCTTCACAACTTTCGGCGCGGGACAGCCGCAGTTCACATCGAGAATGTCTGCGCCAACTTCTTCGGCCATCTCTGCCGCCATGCGCATGCGCTCAGGCTGCCCGCCAAAAATCTGCACGGCGAATGGCCGCTCGTTTTCATAGAAGCGCATTTGCCGCTTCGATTTGGGATTGTTACGCGTGAGGCCTTCGACTGAGATGAATTCGGAGACCGTGAGGCCGACACCGCCACGCTGCTTAATCAAGCGGCGAAACGAAATGTCCGTCACCCCTGCCATCGGCGAAAGGATCAAAGGCGGATTGATCTCGATGTCGCGAATCTTGAAAGACTTCACCAAAGGCCTCATGGTTCGATTTTCACGGGAGTTCCCACGCTCACGGCATTGAACACCTCGCGAATGTCTTCATTTTCCAACGCGACGCATCCCCAAGTCCAATCGCCGGTCGCGCCGTTGCCGTGAATGTAGATGTCGCCACCGAGTGGAGTGTTCTGTGGCGGTGCCTTTTTCGCAAGCAACGCTTCCATAATCGAGTCGTATTGAGCTTTCGTGATCAAATGGTCGCGCAAGCCTCGCGCGGCGTGCGCCGCGTTTGGATAGCTGACGCCGAGCGAAAGGAAGAACGCGCTCTTGTCGTTCTTCGTGAAAATATAGAAATCGCCTTCAGGCGTGCGGCGATCACCTTGCTTAACTTTGTCGCCAACGGGACTCAATCCCAGTCCCACGCGATAAGTGCGCACGAGTCTCCTGCCCGAATAGAGAAACAACTTTCGTTCAGCCTTCTTGACGACAATTCTTGGTTGGCTCAGCGGGAGCGACAGCGGTTGTCGTTGCGGATTATTGGCTGGCGCTGCGAACGGTAAGACACCGAGCAGCAGAAGACTCTGAATCAAAATTACACTACAGAATCTCGTCACGTTCGCCACTTATAGATCCGAAAAGTCAAAACGGTTTTCGCTGATCAGTTCGACCAGATTTCCGGCATCACGTTTCGCGACATTACGCGTGCCTGGGACGCTCAACACTTTGAATTCCCTCAACGCATCTCGACGCTTCAGCGTAATCCGATCGCCGGTTTTCACGTTATGCGCCGGCTTCGCTTCGTGTCCATTCACCAAAACAAAACCCGCGTCGCAAAGCTGTTGAGCTATGGTGCGACGCGGGCAAAGACGGCTGAGTTTAAGAAAGAGATCGAGACGCAACGTGAGCTAAGAGGTAAGAGCAAAGAGCTCAGGGAAGAAGCATTATGATCATTAATTACGCTGCTCTTCGCCCTTTGCTCCTTGCCGTGGTTACGGCTTTGGAAAAATGCCGAGGATTTTGCCTTTGCCTTTGTCCTGTTTCGGTGGCTTTTTGGTCGCTGCCGCCGGTGGCACGATCTTCAACAGAGGCTCGACTTGGTCTTTGTAGCTGTCGGCAATCTTGATGTAAGACTCGTTGCGCAAACCCTGCAAATAATCCTCGCGCGCTTTTTGCGACCGCTCTTCGGTCATAGCGCCGCGGACATCGTTCTCGTTGAACGTCGGCGTGTTGCTGCCGGCCGTGCGATTGTCCACGCGGAGAATTTGATAGCCTTCGTCGGTCTTCAGAGGATTGCTGACGCCGCCGGCCTTCACGTCCTTGACCGCGCCGGCGATGTCCGGCCGCAGATCGGGAACGCGAAACAGTCCAACCTTGCACGGCTTCTGGCCATTCTGCGCGGTCCGCTCTGAGTATGCCGCTGCCAGCGTGCAAAAGTCCGCGCCGCCGCGCACCTGCTTCACCAATTCATCGGCGCGCGCTTTCACATCTGCTTCCTGCTTTCCTGCGAGGCCGAGAAAAATTTCCGAGAGCTCTACGGATTCAGGTTTGAAGAACTTGTCCTTGTGTGCGTCGAACTACTTGCGCAGCTCGTCAACGCTGAAACCGTAGAAGAGTTTCGAATCGACTTCGCTTTCCATCACGGCCTGTTTCATGATCTCGATCCGCATCGTTTGCCGCGTGCCGGTGGGGTCCAGGCCGGCCTCACGCATGGCTTGATCAAGTTTCTCGATTGAAGTAATGCCATTTTCTTTCGCGACGGCCAGCATTCGCTTGTTGACTTCGTCTTCGACACGCTGCGTCAGATCGAGTTCCTTGCCTTTCTGCAAAAGGAGCTGCTCGTTAATCAGCGTCGCGATCAATTCGGCTTTGTGCTTGTCAACTTCGGCGTTGGCCTGGGCCTCCGGCATGCCGTTTTGCTTCAAGGTATCGACGCGCTCTTTCATCTCGCGCTTCAACTGTGAAAGTGTGACGATGCCGTCGCCCACCTGGGCGATCACTTCATCGACGACGACTGGTTCGCCTTCCTGCGCGCGCGCCGGTGACGGGGAAACGAAGCAAGCTGCGAGCACAGCCAGCAGGGCAAGGGCTAATTTGAATTTCACGAATCGGTACTCCTTAATTCTTTCTGAACTGGTGATTGATTTCTCTGTGGCGTCCGGATGTGGCTAATTCTACCCGTCAGTCTTAATTTGCAGCAACACGCGACGAGCCACTGCCAGCACTTCGTCCTTTTCTTCGTCACTCAGCGCGAGCCGCAGAACGCCGCTCGGTGCGAAGCTCGCGCCTTCGCGAGCACTAATCAATTCCATCAATTTGTCAGGCGAAACACGAGCTTTTTCTGTCAATTTGATCGCGATGCCGTCGCGGATCCGGTCAATTGAAATAACGCCAACTTCCTCGGCCGCTTGCCGTAGCCGCGCATAATCGAACAGGTCTTCCACAGGTTCTGGAATGCGTCCGTAGCGATCTTCAGTTTCGGCAGCAATCGCCGCGAGTGCCTCTTCGTCTCGCGCCGATGAGACGCGTTTGTAAGTCCGCAGCCGCTGGCCCATGTCTGAGATGTAGCTTTCCGGAATTGCGACATCGACAGCGAGATTGATCGAGACCGACGTTTCGTCTTCGACCTGTCCCCCACGCAGCTCGGCCACGGTGCGCTCGAGCATCTGCGTGTAAAGATCAAAACCGAGCGCATCCATGTGCCCGGACTGTTGGCCGCCCAGCAGGTTACCCGCGCCACGCAACTCCAAGTCGAGCGCGGCGATCCTTAATCCCGCACCCAAATCCGAAAACTCTCTGATGGCTGCCAGCCGGCGTCGCGCTATTGGCGTCAATTCCTGCGCTGCCGGAATCAGCAAGTAAGCGTAAGCCCTGCGGTTTGAACGGCCCACGCGGCCGCGCAATTGATAAAGTTGAGAAAGACCGTAATTATCAGCGCGATTTATGATGATCGTGTTCGCACGGGGGATGTCTATGCCGTTCTCGATAATCGTAGTTGCGACCAGCACGTCGTACTTGTAATCAATGAAATCCAGCATGACGCGCTCCATCTCTTTCTCGTTCATCTTGCCGTGGCCTACGGCGATGCGCGCCTGCGGAACGAGCCGCTTCACCAGCGCGGCGATCGTCTCGATCGACTCGACGCGATTGTGAATGAAGAAGACCTGGCCGCCGCGCGCCAGTTCAAGTTCGATCGCGGACTTGATCACCGCGTCTGACGACTGCACGACTTGAGTTTGAATCGCGAGTCGATCGCTCGGCGGAGTTTCGATCAGAGACATGTCGCGCAATCCGCTGAGCGACATGTTCAGCGTGCGCGGAATGGGCGTGGCGGACAGCGTCAGCACATCGACGCGCTTCTTCAATTGCTTTAGGCGCTCTTTGTGCGCGACTCCGAAACGTTGTTCTTCATCGACAACAACCAAACCAAGATCTTTAAAGCTCACGTCTTTCGAAAGCATGCGATGCGTGCCGATCACCACATCGATTTCGCCGGCTTCAACCTTCTTAACCACTTCCTTCTGTTCCTTGGTTGATCGAAAACGTGAGAGCAATTCAATCTTCACTGGGAACGGCGCGAAGCGCTGGCGGAAAGTTTCAAAGTGCTGGTACGCGAGCACCGTCGTTGGCGTCAGCACCGCCGCCTGCTTGCCGTCCATCACGGCTTTGAATGCGGCGCGCATCGCAACTTCGGTCTTGCCGTATCCGACGTCGCCGCACAACAAGCGATCCATGGGTGTCGGCGTCTGCATGTCCGTCTTGACGTCTTCGATGGCAGTTTCCTGGTCGGGCGTCAGCGTGTATTCAAATCCTTCTTCGAACTCGCGCTGCCACGGCGCGTCCTGCGGAAACGCATGGCCCGGCACCAGTTTGCGCTCGGCGTACAGACGTAAAAGTTCATCAGCCATATCGCGCATTGCGCGCTTCGCCTTCGCCTTGGTCTTTTGCCAGCCGATTCCACCAAGTTTGTCGAGCGTCGGCTGATGACCTTCGGCGCTCGAATATCGCTGCACGAGATCGAGTCGCTCAACCGGAACATAAAGCTTCGCGTCATCAGCGTAATACAGCAGCATGAACTCGCCGCGCGGCTGTGGCGTAAGCTTCAGCTTGTCCGCGGGTTCGGTTGGTCCAAGATCGAGACTAACCAGCCCGCCGAACCGAGCTATGCCGTGATCGATGTGCACGACGTAGTCATCAATTTTCAGATCGCGAAAATCTGAAAGGAACGCCGCGGCGCGCGCTCGTCGCTTCTTCTCACGCTTGATTGCGGTCGAACGACGTTCGAGTGCGGGCTCGGCAGCTTCATCGAACAGATCGCCCTCGACATGAACAACTAGATGGGTACGCATGCCTCCGGCATGCTCTTGCACGCCAGAGGCGTGCGTACCAATTAACTCGAACCCGCCGGAGAGTTTTCCAAAAGTAACTACCGCATCGACTGCGGGAGATTCTGAAGTGTCTTCGAATGAAGTAAGGCGCGCGTTGACTTCGTACTCGCGCAGGATCTCTGTGACGCGCTCAGCCACACCGCGGCTCGGCATCACGAAAAGCGTGGTGGCATTCGCGTTTGCGTAACGGGTGATCACATCGCGCGCAAGATCCGGCAGGCGTCCGTGATAACGCATGACGGATTGGGCGGTCCAGTTGATCTCGGTGTCAGTACCGCGAGCCATAACGAGCGGATCATGTGATCCGACCGGGCTATTTGATCCCGTCGCTACCACCACCCCACCCGGGCTGCCCGCGTGGGGACCCCGGTCTGCTCCGGGTTCTGACACGAACAGAAACAGCGGCTGCTTCTTCGCGCGCGCCTTGCCCACGGAAATCTTCGGCTGCTCCGCGTCGAGCGCAATTTCCTGATCGATTTTCGCGGCCGTGCGACCGAGCGCGCGCATCTCGATCCGTTGCCGCCGATCGATTTCTGCGCGCAATTCTTCAGCCGTCAGATATAGTTCTTCGGGACGCAACCCCAGATCATCCGCCGCATCTGTTTCCGCGAATCGGTCTTCGAGAGTCTGATACGCAGACGAAAGAAAATTCTCGACCGCCACCGGTTCGTCGATGACCAGCACCGCTTCCTTCAGATAATCGAAGATGCTCGAGCGGCTTTCATGAATGATTGAAATCAGCCATTCCCAGCCCGCAAAGTCTTCTCCTTCGTCGGCGAACACGGTGCGGTCGCGCAACGATCGCGTGAACCTCTCATCTCGCCAATGCATGCGCGCGTACGCAGCCCACTCGCGAAAATCGCGCGCGGTCACGATTAATTCGCGCATCGGTGGGATTTCGATCGTTGTCAGTTGAGTCGTTGAAAGCTGCGTCTCCGGATCGAATTCGCGTATCGACTCGACCGTGTCGCCGAAGAACTCGATGCGCACCGGCGCTTCATGCCCGGGAGGCCAGACATCGATGATGCCGCCGCGGATCGATAGCTCGCCGACAGCGCCGACGGGATCTTCGCGCACGTATCCGCCCGCGATTAATCGCTCGACTAGTTCTTCCGGAGAATGATCTTCGTCGCGGCGCAGGACCGCGCCGGCCTGCAAAATCTCGGACGCCGATACGGTTCGCCGCGCCAACGCGCGCGACGTCAGCAGCAGGAAGTCATTCGGCTGGCGCGCCAGCCGCCAGAGCGCCAGCGCCCGCCGCTCGAGAGTTTCCGTGCGCGGCGATCCGCCGGCGTACGGATCAGTTTCAGACGCCGGCAACACAGCGACTGCATCGCCGCAATCATCGACGCCACGTACCGCGCAGTACCAGAACGCGAGATCGCGCTCCCAGCTTTCGAGGTCTCGTTGCGCCGGGACGACCAGCGCGAACTGCTTTCCGGTCTCATGCTGCAGGGCTGCCAGGGCCAGCGCACGCGCCGGCCCGGCCACCAGTCCGCTGATTGAAATCACGCGCGCGCCGCGCCGAATCTGATCGAGCACACCCCGAAACTCCGCGCTCTCGTTCACAGATTGCAGCGTTGCCTGGATTCCCAAAAATGTCTCGGTGGCGGACGTAATGGCTCCATCAAAATCTCAAGCATCTGTGGATAGCTGTTCAGGAATTGCCGCGTGACGGAATATTGTTCTGTCGCTTCATATTCGACGCGTTTGATTCCATCTTCGTCAAATTGATAAATCCAGGCGCGGGGATACGCGAGCAAAATCGGCGAGTGCGTCGCGATAATGAATTGCGATTCCTGCTGGACCAGGTTATGAATCGCCGAAACCGCAGCCATTTGGCGCGACGGTGACAGCGCCGCTTCGGGTTCGTCCATGATGTAAAGTCCGCCGCCCATCAATTTGTGCAACAGCGTAGCCATGAACGATTCGCCGTGCGATTGGTGGTGCAGAGACTTTCCGCCGTAACCTCGCAAGTAGCCCGTCTCTTCCATAAAAGTCGCCAGGTTGTAGAAACTTTCCGCGCGCAGGAAATAATCATCGCCCGGCTTCTTATAACTTCGCACCAAGCTGAGATATTGATAGAGATCGGAATGCGTCTGCGTGGTTGTGAATTGTGATTGCTTGGTGCCGCCTTCGGGATTGTGGCCCAGCGCGATCGCGATGGCTTCGATGAGAGTGGATTTTCCCGAGCCATTTTCGCCGACAAAAAAGGTGACGTCCGGATGAAACTTCAACGACTTCAGCTTTCTCACCGCGGAAATGTTGAAGGGATACATTTCGGGGTTTTCGATCATTTCCCGCCGCAGGGAAATTTCTCTCAGATAAGGTTTGACTTGCATGACGGCGGGACTTCCTATCGCTCTTGTATTCGCTGAATGATATCGGTGGTAGAGAAGCCTTCCACAAAGGGCAAGCTCACCACGCGGCCGCCTGCGGCTTCGACTTCTTCGCGGCCATGAATTTGATCGAGGGTGTAGTCGCCGCCTTTCACCAACACATCCGGCAACAACTCGGCGATCAAAGCCCGCGGAGAAAGTTCATCAAACAGGGTTACGTAATCCACACATTCCAGCGCCGCCAAAATTTCCGCGCGATCATTCTGGTTGGTCAGCGGGCGGCCTGCGCCCTTTATTTCGCGCGCTGACGCGTCGGAATTGATTGCGACGACCAACGCATCGCCCAGCGCCCGCGCCGCCTGCAAGTAACGCACGTGTCCCACGTGCAGAATGTCGAATACGCCATTGGTGAACACGAGTTTCTTCCCCGCACCGCGGAGCCGCGCGCGTTCGGTTGTTAGCTCCTCTCGTGACAGAATTTTTTTGCGCATCGGATGGAAAACTAAATTGTAAGGGCGCAAATCGTAAACGGCAAAAGGTTGTGACCAGGACTGACTTCGCGTCAGTACCGCGAGCGATAGCGAGCGGATCATGGTTCGCGTCGGTACCGCGAGCGATAGCGAGCGGATCAGGAGGGTCCTTCAAAACTCACTTGATCCCATCGCAATCGCTCCGGGTACTGACAACACACGAGCTTCCTGATCCCGCTCGTGGTTCTGTAACTATGCCTTTTGTCTATTAGTCAATTACCATTTACTATTCACGGATTCATGACCGTACCTTTTATCGAACAGAATGATCAGACCGTCGCGTGCCACGAACATCTCGAGGCTCTGCGCACGCTGGTTGGCAACGTCTATCCAAACAAATTCAAGCGCAGCAACGTGACGGAAACCGTGTCTGGCGAAGACACGATCACTTCGATTGTCACCGCGTTTAAGAAGCACGAGCCGCAGGTCCAGGAAGGCGAAAAGCCTTCCGCAGAAGTGCTGGAATCCGCCAATAAGGAATTGAATAAGATTCGCGTGCGCGTCGCGGGACGCATCGCCGCGCCGGCGCGCGTGATGGGAAAAGCCGCGTTTCTGCATCTGTCTGATGGCGGCTCGCGTCTGCAAATTTATTTGCGCCGCCAGGACATTGTCGGCGTGCGCAACAATGCAGATGGCGGTGAAGTCGATGGTTGGGAGTTATTCGGGCTGCTCGATCATGGCGACTATATCGGAGTCGAAGGGTTTCTTTTCGTCACCAAGACTGGCGAGCTGTCCGTGCACGCCGAGAAGTTGCAGTTCCTCGCAAAAGCACTCTTGCCCATGCCGGACAAGATGCATGGCATCAACGATCCTGAAATTCGCCAACGGCAACGCTATGCGGATCTAATCGCGGGTAGTTTGAAGCTCGAACGCGATGCGAACGATCTGACGCCGCGCGAAGTCTTCGAGTTGCGCTCGAAAGTGATTCGCGAGATTCGGCGCTTTCTCGATGAGCACGGCTACATCGAAGTCGAAACGCCGATGCTGACGCCGTTGGCAACCGGCGCCGCCGCGCGTCCGTTCAAGACGCATCACAACGCGCTCGACATCGATCTCTTCGCACGCATCGCGCCGGAACTTTACTTGAAGCGCCTGACCGTCGGCGGCTTTGAAAAGGTTTACGAGCTGAATCGCAACTTTCGCAATGAAGGCATCTCAACCAAGCACAATCCCGAGTTCACGATGCTCGAATATTACTGGGCGTATGCCGACGTGAACGACATGATGGACCTGCACGAAGAGATGATGCGGTCGGTTGTGTACACAGTGCTGGGCCATACCCATGTTAGCTACGGCGATTACGACATCGACTTCTCACAGCCGTTTCAGCGATTGAGAATGAAAGAAGCCATCATCAGGTATCAACATGAAAAATGGCTTGGTCAGCCCAACCCGATCGAGTTGAGTGGCGGAATTGATCCGATGATGTTGGGAGATTTTCATTACGCCGTCGCGCTAAGCAATTTTGTTGAAATGATTCCGGGTCTTGTTCTTTCTCTGTATCCAGGCCGAACTCTAAAAGAGATGCTTGAAGGAGAGAGAATAGGTAGTGAGGAGGAAACCAAGTTCTGGATTGGTGCGCGACGGAACTCAGAGAAAGTCGCCTTGGGCATGGAAACTTTGCCGCCGGATCGGATGGATTCCATCCTCGCAGGATCAATTGCAACAATCTTCGAGTATGTCGCGGAACGCCATCTAATTCAGCCGACCTTCATTACCGATTTTCCGAAACCAATCTCGCCGTTGTCCAAAGCTTCACCATCCGATCCTTCAGTCGCGGAGCGCTTTGAATATTTCGTCGGCGGCTTGGAATCGGCCAACGGCTTTTCTGAATTAAACGATCCGGAGGAGCAGTACCAACGCTTCAAGGATCAGATGCTTGCGCGCGAGCGCGGTGACGAAGAAGCGATGGTCATGGATGAAGATTACATTCGGGCGCTGTCTTACGGGATGCCGCCGGCGGCCGGCATCGGCGTCGGCATCGATCGTCTGGTGATGCTGCTGGCAAACAAGCATTCGATTCGCGACGTGATTCTGTTTCCGCACATGCGGCCGGAAAGAACAGAAGGCAGTAAGCAGAAGGCAGAAGGCAGCGAGCCTTTGGCAGGATCGTAGTTCTGTCAGAAGCCCGACCGTGAGGGAGGGCATGACGCGACTACTAACTTTTGACGGAAAGTGATTTTTGGGGGAACACGACTATGAACAAGAAACTTCTTGCAATTACGCTAATTGCGGCATTCGCGGCGATGCTTTACGCGCAGGGGTCGAAGTCGATCAAGGTAACCGGTTATCTGATCGATAACGCTTGTGCCGACGGCGCGAAGGAACTTGGCGCGCGCGCGAAGACCCACTCAAGGAGTTGCGCATTGATGGAGAGTTGCGAAACGAGTGGCTATTCGATCGTCACCGAAGACAACACGCGCTACAAGCTGACCGAGACGAGTAACGACAAGGCGGCAGAGTTGCTGAAGAACTCTAAGACCGCGAAAGGCGTGAAAGTAACCGCTGAAGGCGAGTACAACGGCTCGACGCTCGACGTGAAGACAATCAGCGAAGCGGTGACCTCAGCAAACTAGGTGTTAAGCTCGACCGTCTGCAAGGGCCACCGAGATAACTCAAACACAAAGAGAGCGGACACTCGGTCCGCTCTCAAAATAGACGTTCGTTGCTGAAGCTTCCCTCAGTTACGATCGGGCTTCTGACTCACTAATTATTTCGCCGGCGTTTCCTGATGGAATGCCGCCTGCCATTTGCTGCCGCGCTGCACCCAGACGCTGCTGGCCCACACCGCAGCGGGTAAAGCTGTTCCGCCGCACGTGCCGTCCTGCGTTCCTTTGTAAGTTATGATCGCCGTGCTGGGATTGAGCATGGTGATTTTCCAATCGCTCAACGAGAATGACTTCACCTCGCAGGGCATACTGGCCATCATCTCAGTCATCTCTTTCTTGGTGCCGACGCCTTGATCGCCGACGTTGACGCTGTCGGCTGACAACCACATTTGAAATGGCTTCGCGTCTTTGTTCTTCCAGGCGCTCCACAGAGCGGTCTCATTAGCCGAAAGTTTCTTCAGGATTTTGCGCTTTCGTCATGCGCGGTTTCGGTTTCGGGGATGGCGAAGGCGATGCCGCCGGCTGCGGCTGAGCAAAACAGAAAGTTGCGAACGCAAAAACCAGTAGCGCCGCTAACGGTAAGTGCTTTTTCATAGTTTCTCCTCGGGTCGAAAAGTAGTTTGAAATCTTTGCGAACAAACAAACGGGAGTGAGTGCGCCGGAGTTCTACTACTTCGTGCCGGGAGTGTCAATAGAAAGCAGTGTCAGTACCGCGAGCGATAGCGAGCGGATCAAAGAGACTGTTATCAGTAGCGGTTCTAACTAGATGAGGTTTTGGTTGAATCGTCATGTATCCGCTCGCTATCGCTCGCGGTACTGACACGAGTCGGCACAGATACTCTGGGTCGTCCGCTAACGCGGACTTACTTCAACTGCGGCGCGTTCGCCTCGCCATACCTCAAGAGCGTCCCACCGAAGCCTACAGCCCAGCCAGGTTTTCGATCGACAAAGAAGAGTCGTTGTAAGGGGTGCGAGGTGGTGGCCGATTGAGAGAGCCAACGCGCGCCGCCATCGTTTGTATGCAACAGCAGGCCTTCGTTGCCAATGGCCCAGCCTTCGTTCGGATCGACGAACTTTACATCTAGCAGATCAGCATCGACATTCGATCTTTGCGCGAACCAGGTGCGGCCGCCATCGATCGTTTTGAAGATGCGTCCCGCTGTACCGACGGCCCATCCTAAATTGTTCGTGGCAAAGCTCGCTGCGGTGAACCGAACATTGGCGTCGTCGCGGATGATCCCGGTCTGCCAATTCGTGCCGCCGTCACTGGTTTGAATGATTGTCGCGCCAGCGCCGACCAGCCAGGCATGCGCGTAGTCGATGTATGCACCGCCGAGCAACAGGTGCTTTGTTGGTGAAGCTTGTCGCAGCCAATGCTCGCCGCCATCGCGTGTAGTGAACACAATTCCAGTTTCGCCAAACACCAGGCCGTGTTGACTGTCGGCAAAAATCGCGCGGACTAACCGCACGTTCACGTCACCACTTCTAAAAAAGACTCGCTGCCAACTGAAGCCTGCGTCTTCGGTCTTCAAGAGATAGGATCGCGGCTCGTCGTTAGTTCTTAGTTTGAGCAGATCGCGTTCGACGACCAGCCAGCCAACATCTTCACTCGCGAAATAGGCATCCAGTAATGTGTCGCGGCCCAGGGCTGCGATCTTTTTCCAACTCTCACCGCCGTCGGTCGTGCGTAGCAGCGTGCCGTTGCTGCCGGCGACCCAGCCGCGATTTTGATCGAGAAAATAAACCGAGCGGAGCCAGGCCATTGTGCCTGAAGGTTGTTTGGTCCAGGTGGCGGCTGAGGCAGTGAGCAGTGAGCAGTGAGCCGTGAGCAGAATTAGCAATAGACTGAAGAGTGAAAGCCTCGCGCCGAAGGTGCGAAATAAAATAGCCAGGGGCAAGCGCGTAGCGCGCAGCCCCTGGAAACAGGAACCCAAAATACGTCTGCGCCCCTTTTGGGGCGCGATGAACGATTCTTTACGCATCCGGCCGTGCTTCTATTTCGCCCCTTCAGGGCTCCTGGGTTTCGTTTAGATCCTTACCAGGGGCGGCGCTGCCGCTTGCCCCTGGCTACTTTCTCTCGCGCTTTCAGCGCTCAGAAGATTCCATACTTAAACAAATTGGCGAAGCTCAGCACCTGGGTAAAGCCCATGATCGTTTGCAGCTTCTTCAGCTTGTTGCCCGGAACGATCACTTGATCGCCGGGGACGAGATAAGTCGAATCCGGCGCCTGGCCTTTGTAGATCGC
This sequence comes from Acidobacteriota bacterium, assembly GCA_021323895.1. Classification (GTDB taxonomy): domain Bacteria; phylum Acidobacteriota; class Blastocatellia; order Pyrinomonadales; family Pyrinomonadaceae; genus UBA11740. The sequence continues at coordinate 30,384 of JAJPKD010000032.1, forward strand.
GGTGAGGTTTACCGGGATCGGTTTCAACGTTCCGTCCTGTTGTTTGCGGAGCACCACGATCTTGCTGCGATTGCCGGTTTGCAAAACGCCGCCGGCTTCCGCGACCGCTTCCGCGACCGACAGGCGACGGCTCATCAACTTGATGCCCGGCACCGCGACGTCTCCGACTACGCTGTAGCGATACGAGCCAGCTTGAGCCAGCGATACCGAGACTTGCGGATCGATGATGAATTCGTCGTAGCGCTTCTTGATCAGCTCGGCAACCTGATCCGGCGTCTTGCCGTTGACGAAGATGCCTTCCGGGATCAGCGCGAGATAGACGCGGCCGCTGGGCGGAATCTTCACGCCCTGCTTCGAGTAACGATCCTGGTTGAAGACGTTGATCGAAATCACATCGTCGGGCCCCAGTCGATAGTTCGTGAAGAAGTTGTTGTAGTACGGCACGATCGCTTCTTCTTCCGAAGATTCGTCCATGCGATTCGTCTTCCCGTCCGGGGTGACTTGCTGGTCGTCTTTGCTCTTGTCGGCATTCGCCGCCACCGTTTTGTCGTCCACGGCGACTGTCTTATCCGCGCCCTGCTGAGTTCCATCAGCCGAAGTGCGACGTTGCCGCGTCGAATTGTTCGGCGATTGCGCGAATGTCACGGTCGTGATGCCGAGCATTACCGCCAGAGCCAGAGTTTGAGTTAACAGCTTCTTCATGATGTCTTCACCTTCCAAATCGCAAATTTAACAATTTGCGTTACTCAAAACCTACGTACCCCTCCCAAACAGAATCGTCTTAATCGTTTCGAACATGATCGTGGCGTCGAGCGCCAGGTTCTGGTTCTTGATGTAGTACAGATCGTATTCCAGTTTCTTGCGCGCATCCTCGATCGATGCGCCGTACGGATACTTGATTTGCGCCCAGCCGGTCAGGCCCGGCGCGATCAAATGCCGCTGTTCGTAGTAATCAATTTCCTGCGCCAGTTGCGCAACAAAGTGCGGTCGCTCCGGTCGCGGCCCGACGAAATTCATGTCGCCGCGCAGGATGTTCCAGAACTGCGGAATCTCATCGACGCGAATCTTGCGAATGATGCGGCCGACGCGGGTCATGCGATCGTCGCCGTTGCTGGCCCAAACCGGCCCGTTCTTTTCGGCGTCCGTTCGCATCGAGCGAAACTTCATGAGAGTAAAGACACGGCCGTTTCTGCCCACCCGCTCCTGCTTATAGAGCACCGGCCCACGCGAATCGATTTTGATCAGAATGGCCGTGATGATCGCAATCGGCAGCGAAAGAATCGCGCCGATCAAAGCGATGAGCCGATGGATGACGACTCGAATGACTTCATTGGTGCGCGCGCGGCTGCCGCGGCTGGAAAAGATCAACCAGCTCGGCCGAATCATGTCGAGCAGCACGCGACCCGTCAGCCTTTCGTAAAACGACGCGCTCTCTTCAATCGAAACATCGCCCGAAAGACTCAGCCGCAACAACTCCTGCGTCGGAAATTGCCCGCGGCGATCGCTGATGGCTACGACCAGGCGATCGATATTTTCTTTTTTGACCAGCGAGCGCAATTCCGAAGTCAGGCCGATTACTTTGGGATTGATCAGGCTCTTGCCCACCAGCGCGGGATCGTTATCAACGAATCCGACGATGCGAAATCCGGCATCAGGGCGGCTGAGTGTTTCGCGCGCGATCTCAACTGCGAACGATCCTGAACCCACAATCAGAATTCGTTCGCCAACTTCCGGGTGACCGAGCACCCAGTGAATCGCCAGCCGCCATCCCACCATCAGCAGCAGCGCGACCGGCAGAGAAATCAACGACACGCCACGGCCGAGCATCACTTGCGGCACTGCATAAAACAGCAAGGCCAGCGCAACCCAAGCGAGACCGAGCGCTTGCAGCAGGCGCAGCACAAGTTCGCTGCGGTCATGCATTACGACGAAGTCGTACAGATCGAAAAGATAGAATGACGCGAGGCAGAAGACTGTTGCCAGCGCCGCTTTGTAGAAACCATTCTTAAGAATCAACGCTTCCTCGGCGTCGGCCACGCCGAGACGCATGTACACGGCGACGATCAAACCGCTGAAGAGCAGCATTGCTTCGACCAGCAGCAGCAAGATCGTTCGCGCGTTGAATCTGGATGGTTTCATGATTTGTTTCTTCCCTCTCCCAGAGGGAGAGGGAGTTTCTTACGAGACCCCATCCTCCTCGATATAGATCATCTCCGGCTCGCCGGATTCGCGGTACGCCGGTGCGTGTGGCGCATCTGCCACTTGCACCGGATCAGGAACAGCGACCGGGCGCGTATGACGCGGCTGATAATAGTAGGACGTGTCTTCAGCCTTCTCTTCCGCGCGATTAAGCACCACGCCCAGCATTCGCTCGCGCGGCAGTTGCTCCAGTAGTCTTTCCACGACTGAATACCGAGTTGCTGAGGCGCGCACGACTAACAGCGCGGCATCAGCGCGATTAATCAGAAGATTCGCATCGGTGAAGACGCCGAGTGGTGGCGCATCGATGATGATGTAGTCGAACAGCCGACGCGCTTCTTCCAATAAACGACTGAAGCGCGGACCGGAAAGCAGTTCCGCAACGTCTTCACGGGCTGCGCCGCCTGGCAGCAGATGCAAACCGGAAGGCTTCAGCTTCACGATGGCTTCCATTAATTTCGTTTCGCCCGTCAACACTTCGGAGAGGCCGTCGTCGGTTGCTATGCCGAGATACTTTGCCGCGCATGGCTGTCGCAGATCCGCATCGATCACTAGCGCGGTGACGCCGTCCGTCTGCGCCAACAACCAGGCCAGGTTGAGCGCGGTGAGCGTCTTGCCTTCGCCCATGCCGGCGCTGGTAATCACGAATGCGCGTTTGCCTTCGCGCTCGTTGGCTTCGAGCAGTTTCGTGCGCAGCGCCCGGAACTGTTCAGACTCTGGCGAACGCGGATCGGTGATCGCGACGAGATGTGGTTCGACGCGCGCGGCCAAGACTTCTCGCGAAGAGAACTCAGCGGCGCGCGCCGATCCAACAGCGCCCAAGGTTGCCCCAGCATCACGGAAGGCATTTCCGTCGGGGAGTGCCGGCCCGCCGGTCGCCTGCGCCGTGTGCGCAGTGGACGCTGAACTGAACGCCGATGGCATTCCGGTAAAGGGAGCTTTCTCCCATGGATGGTCTTGCCCGTTCCGCGGAACGAAGTAAGACACGTTATCCGGATTGCCGTTACGGCTGACTGAAGGATTGTTGTTTGGCTTGAAGTCGCGCGGAGAAGATTGCGCGCGCTTCAAGGCATCATAGACTCTGCCCATTGTTCCCCCTCCCGAGCCCGGAGCGTTTGAATGCCGCGCCCAGATCGTCGATTGAAGGCGGCTCGCTGCGAACGTATTCGTTAAAGACGATGCCTGAATCGTTCTCGGATGAGATTAAAGAAAATTCTTCATGCGTGGATTCGCTGCCGTGGCCATTTCCGTTTCCGTTTGCATGTCCATTACCACCATTGCCCATCGACCAAAGCTCGGCGCGAGTGGCAGCGGGAAAGATGCGTGCGGGAGCTTCGCGTTCTTCCATCTTCGGCACGCGCGGCAGGATGTCGAAAGTCTCGGCGACCTCCTGAATCATCGCTTTACTGATGATTTGCGCGCTCGCCGAGAATCCATTCAGCAAAGCATTGTCGCAAAGGTTGTTGATGGCGCGCGGAATTCCGGCGGTGCAACGAAAGATGTAGTCAATCGCGCCCGGCGAGAAGATGTCCGGGTTCTCAGCGCCCGCGACCTTCAAGCGTGAACTGATGTACTGCGCCGTCTCTTCGACATTCGGCAGCGCCTTGATCTCGCAACGCAGCGCGACACGTTGTTTGAGCTGGCGTAGCTCGGGATAGTTCAGGATGTCGCGCAGTTCGGGCTGACCGGTCAAAACGATCTGCAA
>JAJPKD010000189.1 GCA_021323895.1 Acidobacteriota bacterium
CAGAACTGCAACATCTTCAACGATGGCGCGTTTGATTATTTCGCCGAGCGCGGCGTGCGGCCCGACAAAGTTCTCTATCTCGAGCATGGCAAACCAATGATCTTCGGCAAAGATCGAAACCAGGGCATCCGCATGAACGGCGCGCACCCTGAAGTCGTTACCATTGGCGAAAACGGCATCACCGAAGCCGACATTTTGGTCCACGACATTACGCTGGAGGATCCGTCGGTCGCGTTCATGCTCGCGCGGATGGAACAACCGGACTTTCCGCAACCTGTCGGAATCTTTCGCGCCGTCGATCGACCGAGTTACGATCAACTCATGACGGATCAGATTAACGCGGCGATCGCTAAGTCCGGCCCGGGCAGCCTGGATAAATTGATTTACAGCGGCGATATGTGGACGGTGGAATAGCGAGCAAATCGCGAAGAGCAAAGCGCCAAGTGCGACATCTTTGCTCTTACCGCTTTGCTCTTTGCGAAGATTATGCTTTGTCCTTCTTGCGGTTATGACAACATCGAAGGCGCCGATCGTTGCGAAGAATGCCTCACGTCTCTATTCAATCTCGATGAGGCGCAAGTCGGTCGCCGAGGCTTGGCGCGTTCGGTCATGGAAGACGACCTGAACCAGATCGAGCAGGAGTTTCTAAGCGTTCCGCCGGCAGCGCCAGTCGCCGATGTAGTCCGAAAGATGAAGGACGCGCGGCTTGGATGCGCGCTGGTGCTCGACGACGGGAAGCTTGTGGGAATCTTCACCGAACGGGACTTGCTGAACAAGCTGACCGGCAAGAACGCGCATACGGACACGACTCCAGTCAAAGAATTGATGAGCGCGAATCCGGAAACGCTTCGCGAAACGGATTCCGTCGCGACGGCCCTTAACAAGATGTCGATGGGCCGCTATCGCCACATCCCGGTGCAAAAGGCCGACGGCACTTACAGCGTCACTTCGATCAAGCACGTGCTGAAATACCTGGCCAAGTCAGAATGGTAATCGCAATTACGATCTAACACGCGTCGCCAATCTGATCGTAAACCTCTTTCCAACGACCGCCGACTTTCTTGAAAATCACGTAAGAGTAACCGTCAAAGCCTCCCGCGGTGGCGAAGACTTCACCGACACCATCACCATCCAAATCCAACTGATCGACGAAGTCGATGCTCCAAAGGAACTGTTCCGGCGGTGGCTGATAGGCTTGGAACTTGACGAATTCGGCGCGCATCGCATTGCCTTGCTGCTTCGCGATCAAGAACAGATCGCGTTCGAATCTGTTTTTCGCGGCTAACGCAAAACTGCCGATGAATTCATATTGGCCATCGCCGTCGAGATCGGTTGCCGTAAGATTCGTAACTTTGATTCCCGCGATCAGGCTCGCAGGAGTTCGGCGTTGGCGGTAGATGTTCTTCATCAAAGCCAGCACCGCGGCGCGCTCAGTATCAGTCGGCGCGCGGCGTGCGCCGGCTCGTTTGCCGAGCGTCTCTGAATTCGTCGCCAGCGCCATCACTTTGCCGCCAAGTTTCGCCGTGATATCGGGCGTTCCCTGCGCATGAATGTTGTTGCAGCCTTCGTTCCAGCTCTTCATCGTCACCGTTCCGGCGTCGCCGCCGCCGAAAGTAACGCGGTATTTCTTACCTGGCGACCAGTATTGATTGCCGAAACTCTTCTGCGCGTCTTTCTGTTCATCGGTGTAAGGATGGCGGAGTTGCTTGCCGTCCAGAATTGCGACGACATCGATCGCCGCTTCGCCGGATTCGACTGAAACTGTCAGCAGCACAGTTTTTTCCCGCTGCGGCGTTGGTGTCGGCGGATTCGTGCCATGTGCCGCCGCCACAATCACAAAGGCAAGCATGAGCAGCATCGTCAACGAAGTCTTTTGATGTTTAGTAAATAAGCTGGGCGTTTTTCTCAAACTATCGGTTCTCCTTTGGCCGTATCTGAAGAGCTTCGCCATCATACCGCACGGTCTTGTTGCTGAGCCATGGTTGGCAACTTCGCCGCGCGATTACTATACTCAAGCACGTTAGTTCGTAATCATAACTTAATTGCGAATAGATGATTCACAACCGATTGATGCTGCGATGCCCCAGGCGAAAGGGTTTCGTTTCGCGATCGTCGCGAGCCGCTGGAACGATTCGCTCGTCTCGCGCTTGATCGACGGCGCGCGCGATGCTCTGAAGGAATGTGGAGTTGACGAAGGTGCGGTGAAGACCTATCGCGTGCCGGGTTCGTTTGAGGTTCCGCTGTGCGCGACGAAGGCCGCCGAGTCCGGCCGCTACGACGCGGTGATTTGCCTCGGCGTTATTATTCGCGGAGACACGCCGCACTTTGATTATGTTGCCGCGGAAACGTCCCGCGGCATTAACGAGGTCGGATTGAAAACTGGCGTGCCGGCGATGTTCGGCGTGATCACGGCGGACAACGTCGAGCAGGCGAATGCTCGCGCCGGATCGAAACACGATAACAAAGGCTACGAAGCCGCGATGGCGGCGGTTGAAGTTGTGAATTTGTATCGGAAAGAATTCGATAGTGGCGCGTGATATTCTGTTGTTTGGGCTTCGTACTTTGTGCTTTGATCTGATTTCAAAGTACAAAGTTCAAAGCACCAGGCTCGGTTTCATAGTTTATGGGTTCTCGTCGTAAGGCGCGCGAATGCGCCTTGCAAATGCTCTTTGCGGCTGATGTTGCCGGAACACGCGGAGACCAACTCGCGCGCACCTTCTGGTCTGAGCTGGCCGATGGTGAACTCGAGCCGGGCTCGCAGGAGTTCGCGACGAAGCTCGCGTTGGGAACGCTGGCGCATCTCGAAGAAGTTGACGAACGAATCAAGTCGCGGGCTGAACATTGGCGCATCTCGCGCATGGCGCTGGTGGATCGCAACCTGTTGCGACTCGCGGTTTACGAATTTCTGCACGAACCCACGCCCCGCACGGTAACCATCAACGAAGCATTGGAAATCGCGCGCCGCTTTTCTACCTACGAAGCGACCCAATTCATCAACGGCATACTCGACGCCATCAAACGCGATTTGGATCGCGAATCTCCGCAACCAGAATCGCTTGAGGTCGACGCCGCAGAATAATTCTTCACAAAAGCGCCGATAAATCTCACTTTTTGAGCTACACTACCACGCCATGACCGAAGAGCAGCGCATGTTCGTGGCAGACGCGCGCGAACTCGTTGAGCGTCTTTATCGCGATCTTGAACAACTCAGGGTCGCGCGCGGGGAAGGCCGTCGCCGGCGCGAGTTGGCTGCCCAAATCTTCCGTCGCGTTCACACGTTGAAGGGGTCGGGCGCCTCACTGGGATTCAAAGCAATCAGTGAGATTGCGCGTGAATTCGAAGGCGTACTGGATGGCGCGCGGCTTGGACGAATTGAGTTGACCGACGCGGCGCTCGACATCTTCGAAGACGCACTCGAGAGTATCGCAGACAATTTGCAGACCCCGTCCGCTGAAGCGATCGATCAAAAATCCGAATCCGTCATTGCGCGATTGAAAACCCTCGCGGAGACGATTAAGGCACAAGGCACAATTGCGACCAGCCTGCGCTCAGCCCTGCCCGAAGACATTGCGCGCGCGCTCAGCGATTACGACATACAACATGCGCGCGAAGCGATTCGCGAAGGCGCAAAGTTGTTCGTCGTGTCGGCGAGCTTTCCCATCGAGACTTTCGATCATGGTTTTCGCGATTTGACCAGGCTGCTGGGTCAGAGTGGCGAAGTCATCGCGACGATCCCGGCCGCAACTTCCAACGCTGACGAGATAAATTTTCGACTGCTTTACGCCGCCGAATTGCTTTCCGCCGAAATGCTGCGCCAGGCTTCGTTGCTGGGCCGCATCGAACAGACGGAGTTGCCAATTCAGGCAACGGCCGGCGACCTAACGCCGGCTCCGGCAAAAGCCTCGGCTCCTCACGTATCCAGCGAGATCAATCAAGAACCGGTACGGATCGAACTGAACCACCTCGATGAGTTGATCTCATCCGCCAGCGAGCTCTTTCGTCAAACGACGAACGCGCTAATCACGCTGGCCGGCTCTTCGCGCACAGACGTTGTCGATCGAACGATTAGGAATCTGCGCGGGCGCTTCGTCGAAATGGAGGAACGTTTGATCAAGCTGCGTCTCGTTCCCGTCAGTCAGGTTCTTGAGCGCGCGGCGGCGCGCGCCGGTCGCATAGCCGCTCGTCAGCTCGGCAAAGAAGTTGAATTTGAAATTATCGGTGGCGAAGTCGGAATCGAAAAATCTTTGGCAGAGATCATTTCCGATCCGCTTTTGCATCTGGTGCGCAACGCCATCACGCACGGCATCGAGAGGCCTGATGAACGCCGAGCCGCGGGCAAAGATCCAACCGGCCACGTAACGCTGGCAGCGTCTAATCACTCGGGGCGCATCCATATCACGGTGACCGATGACGGGCGCGGCATCGATGCGAATCGAATCATAGACGCCGCTGCGCAACATGGAATCGCTGGCGAAGGTCTGTCGATGGATCAGTGCCTGCGCTTGATCTTCCGACCGGGATTTTCAACTGCGAGTGAACTGTCTGACATGTCCGGCCGCGGGATCGGTTTAGATGTCGTCGATCGAGCGATGGAAATCGCCGGCGGCGAAGTCCGCGTGGCGACTGAACCGGGAAACGGAACGACTTTCGCGATGATGATTCCGGCTGCCCTGTCGATGGTGAACTGTGTCGTCGTGCGTTGCGGCGAGCAACTGTACGCCATCGATGCCGCTTGCGTTACTCAGTCAGCCAGTGCGGAAGAACCAGGAAACGGCGAACTGCCGCTGCTTGATCTTGCAACCCTGCTCGGCATGAAGGCCCACGACGAAACCGGCGAAAAGGTGATCATCAACTGGAAGCCACCAGCGAGTTCGCTCAGAAACAATGGCACTAAGGGTCATCAAATTGCGCTGGATGGAATTGTGGGCCGGCAGGAAACTCTGGTCCGGAGTCTCGGCCGTCATGGCGCCCGTTGGCCGGGCGGTTGCGGTGCGGCAGAGATGTTCGATAGCAGCGTCGCGCTGGTCCTGGATTTGGAAGAATTGATCAGCAATAGTTAGGCGAAGATGAAATTGAAATCAAAAGCACTGGTGACGCTTCTCTTGATGTTTATCTCTGCGCCCGCGCAGAACCGCAGCTATCCCGATCAGATTCGCGGCTACAAGGTCGAACGCACCGCCGTCGAAATCGACAAGACGAAGAGCACAGCCTCTGCCGGAAACAAACAGCAAAGCACTGCGACGCAAACTGACGGCGCGGACGCGGACGTCGATCAGCTCATTCAATTTGGGCAGCCGGAAGTCGCGCGCGTGACGCCCTTGGGAATTACTTTCGAAGTGCCCATCGTGGTCGCGCCAGTGACTCAGAAAGGCCACGTTGATTTTCTGGTTTTCGAAGACATGGTTATCAACGGGCACTCGGTCGAGTTTGCCGATTATCGCCACTCATTCGATTTACCCAACAAACAATCGCTGACGTTGCGCGACCCGCTGCGCATCTACATTTATTTGCCCAGCGCGCTGCTGGCCGCGATTGGTGAGTGGACTGACGCGAAAGAGACTTGGCCAGTAACGGGACGCGTTTATGTTTTCGGCAAATTCAAGAAGAAGATTTTGGGAATTTCAACCAGCTTTAAGCGCGTCGTGCCGGTTGAGTTGGACTTGACCATGCGGAACCCTTTGCGTTCAAAGTAAGTTTAGGTACGCACGCCTCTGGCGTGCTGCTTTTCATTTAGGACGCGGGAAATAGAGTGACAGCATGCCGGCGGCGTGCTACCCAGGTTACTTCGGCAGCGCGTACACCTTCGAAATATCTGTAAAGTAAATCTGTTTTGTATCGACGGCGAGATGCTTTACCCAACCGGCGTTTCCTCGATCGATTACGACGGCATAACTCCCAATGGTGGCGACACGCATCAGAGCAACTGGCCCGAAAGATCCCTCTCCCGCGACGTCCTGGAAGTAATAAATCCAGCCGTCAGAGACGACGAACTCCATTGTGTGATTGACGGGTCCGAGTTGTTTCACTTCACCGTTCTTCTTGTCTAGCGTCGTGAGAAACGATTTTCCCATGCTGTTCATCTGACAGAAGTAAAACGCTTTCGGGTCCTGTTGAAGCTGTAGAGTTGGGGTCGTCTGTGGATTCTTATAAACATCAATAATCGCGCCGCCTGCTTTAGAAATCTTCTTCAGCCCTTCACCGGTCATAAAGAAAACGAAATCGCCATCCAATGCAATTCCCGAGGTCGGTGGCTGCGGCGGCGTTAGCTGTTTTGCTTCCCCGCCCTTCTTCGACGCGTACATGATTGGCTGCGGCGGCGAGCCTTCACCAGTCCAAATCAGCCAGTAGATGTTCTGTTCATCCAGAACCATCTCGTCGGGCTGCGGCGCGTTCGGGATGATCTTCTCCCTCGCGCCCTCTTGTTTCGGCACCCGATAGATATTTCCTCCGTCTGACCAATAGAGATATTTGTCGTCGACCGCGAGCGAGGCTTGAGGAACGAGATCACCGCCCTTTACCAGAATCGAAACAGCGCCGTCCTTTAGCGAGATGCGCTTGATGTTGTTCGTGCCCTCGCGCTGGCTGGCAACCGTGCCGCCCGTAACGAAATAAACAGCTTCGCCATCCGAAATAATCTTGGAGGGGTGATCCTCGTTGACGGCCAGAACTTTTGCTTTGGCCCAGGAAGGCGACTGTTTCTTGTTAGTTGAGCGACAACCGAGGATTGCAAGCAGGATCAAACCCAGCGCGAGCGCCGGCGACAGGATTCGAGCGAGTAAGTGGTGGCTTTTCAACCTATTATTACGCCCAATCGACTTTCGGATGCATCGTGTGCCACTTGGTCGCGTTCTCGAACGCCAAAGCGACACGGAGAGGCGCGGCTTCGTCATACAAGCCGCCGGTGAACATGATCGCGCGCGGCAGACTCGGCGTTCCGGTAAATCCGCACGGGACGCACACCGCCGGATGACCGGTGAGATTTGTGATGATGAGGCTTGAACTACCCGGCGCGGGTGAAACGAATACATCCCATTGCGACATTAGCTTGTCCATCTCGCGCATCAGCAAAACGCGTGCGCGTTGTGCGCGCAAATATTCGACCGCTGGAATGAATCGCGAGGTGCGAAATGAGTTGGGCCAATCGAAGACTTCCTGGCCTGAGAGCTGATTCACGCGGCCGTCGCGTGTGATGTCGTCGAATGCGGCTGCCGCTTCGGCGGTCAAAATGTAACGAATGTTGTTCGCGGGAAACCTGGGCAACTCGATCGGCGTCATCTTCACGCCGGCTTTTTCCAGGTCCGCGAGCGCCTGCTTGTACATCGCGTTGCGTTCTTCGGTGGCTTTGCGTTGCTGGTCGGTGGCGTTTGGCGGTGGCGTGGCTTCGAATTCAGCTTTCAAGTAGGCGATGCGCAGACTGCTCAACGGCACGTCGGCGTTCCAATTGAAAGGCGCGTCACCAACCGTCAGGTCGCGTTGG
>JAJPKD010000300.1 GCA_021323895.1 Acidobacteriota bacterium
GCGTAAGGCGAGTCGCCATAACCGGTCGGCCCGAGCGGCAGAACTTGCCAGAGACTCTGGCCGCTCTCAATTAGGAAATCCGCGAACCGATAAGCAGCCGGCCCAAGATCGCCGATGCCGAAGCGACCCGGCAAGGAAGTCGGGTGAAGCAGAATGCCACTCGCTCTGCGGAAGGTCATTTTGTAGGTTGAGAGTGCATCGTGGAATTTCGAACGTACGATCAATTACACGGGTCAGCCAGAATGCCGGGAAACAGTCCAGAAGTTGACATCTTTTTTCGCACCATCATATTCGAAAAGCAAAAACTCGTCACCAACGAGGTCTTTGATGGCTGACACCGGATCTTCGTTAGACAGTTTCCGCGGCGGATGCGAATATGTGGTTTCGGTTATGACTAATAGAAAACGTGTCGGCGTTCTAACTGGTGGTGGAGATGCCCCGGGACTGAACCCTGCAATCAAGGGTTTGGTTTATCGCGGCTCGGAACTTGGTTTGGATGTTATTGGTCTGTTCGACGGGTGGCGAAGCTTATTAAATCCTTTGCCTGATGTCCTGCCGCTTGATCGCGCGACGGTCCGTCGCTGGGATCGCGATGGGGGAACAAACCTCGGCTCGTCGCGCACGAATCCATTTCGCCAAACGACGGATGAAGGCGAGCATCAGGATCGATCTGATGAGGTGCTCGCGAATATCAAGCAACTCGATCTCGACGCAGTGGTTGCCTGCGGTGGCGAAGACACGCTCGGGGTCGCAGCGAAACTTTCTGAAAAAGGTGTGAACGTCGTCGGCATTCCGAAAACAATCGACAAGGATCTCGCCGGGACGGATTACACGCTGGGCTTCGACACCGCGATGCGCAACATTACTGAAATCATCGAGCACTCGCGCACGCCCGCCGGCTCGCACGGGTGGGTGCAGATCATCGAAGTGATGGGCAGACATGCCGGCCATCTCGCGCTTTGGTCCGGCGTCGCCGGCCAGGCGCATATCATTCTGATTCCCGAGCACCCTTTTCGCTACGAACGAGTCTTTCACATTCTCCACGATCGTATTGGCGCACCGGGATTGGTCCGCGGTCGAGCCGAACGCCCACGTTACGCAGTCATCGTAATTGCGGAGGGCGCCCGTGCCGAAGATGGCGAGATGATCACGCTTGATGATCGCCACGATGCGTTTGGTCATGCACGGCTGGGCGGCATTGGCGAGGTGTTGGCGCAGAGGATTGCCAGCGAGACTCCCTACGAATCGCGCGCAGTGATGCTGGGCCATCCGCAACGTGGAGGCCCACCGAGCGCGATCGATCGCATTATGGGATTGTTGTTTGGCGCGCGGGCTGCGGAAGCCATTGCCGAAGATGAGTTTGGAAAAATGATTTCCGCGCGAGGCGTTGCCCCTGCTTGCGAGCTGTCATTAATAGATATTTCCGAGGTCTCAGGGAAGATCCAAACCGTTGATGTCGAACGGCATTACGACACTGACCGTTATCACTTGAAGAATATCGGGATGTAAGAAGGCGACGCGAAGCTCTCACCTAAGCAGCTCGCAATTCTGTTCGCCCACACTCCGGACAGGTGTGGGTTTCCTTCAACACGCCACCGAAAACCGCGTCAACCAATTTCGGATCGTCAACGCTGTAATCGACTTTGAAAGCATGTTGATTCAACTCCGCGCCACAATCAGGACAAATCATTTTTTCTTTCGACATGGTGTGTTCCTACTGCCTATTCAGTTTTTCCAGACGATCCTGGAAATAGGCTCGCCAACTTTCCGGCAATGCCTCAGTGGCGATCGCTCGCTTCAAAAGTTCAGTGTTGTGTTTTTGGCTGCTATATAGTCGCGTAACATCCACGACCCTTACACTCGAACTGCTTTTCTCGATTAATTCGACTTCGTCACCCACGCCCACTTCACCTTCTTTCAAAACTGAAAGGTAGAAACCTGAGTGCTCACTAACCATAAAGCGCTTGATGATATCGACTCTTCCGAAGCGAATGCCGAGCTTGTAACAAGGCATGCGCGGCTGCGTGACCATAACTTCCGCTGAACCGATCTTGAACCGATCCCCGATGTTCGTTTCCGTCTCCAATAAGCCGGTCGTCGTGAGGTTCTCGCCAAACATGCCCCAAGACAGTTCCATCTCAGGCAGCTCACGTCTCCAAAAGTCGTAGTGCTCTGACGGGTAAGCATAGACAGCCTTGTCTCTGCCGCCATGAACAGACAAGTCGGCTTGGCGGTCGCCGTCGAGATTGAGCGTGCGCACCATCACGCGTCTAGCGACCGGCTCTTTGAAGATGCCCGTAGAAATGGGTTCGCCGTTGTGCATTACTAGTCGCGGGAGACCAACATTGAGTGAAATAACTTTCATGGTCGATCAAATCGAGACATTCTCACGCCCGTAGCGAAGCACCTTGCTCATCCATAGCAGCTCGCTGAGAAACTTGTCCATGCGCTTTTCGTGGACAGCGCGGTCTTTGATCTCTCCTGATTCGTCGAACAGATTCTGCGCGCCGGAAAAGTTTCCGTCCCAAAAAATCGTGACGAGGCCCAGCGCGCGCATCACCGGCAACAGAGCCTCGATCACCCGCGTGCCACCAAAGCCCCCCGCAGAAACTCCGCAGATGCCGACGGCTTTGTGAATGTACTCTTTCAAGTTGCTA
>JAJPKD010000230.1 GCA_021323895.1 Acidobacteriota bacterium
ACGAAGGACGCTGGTCTCAACCGCATTCAGTGGAATTTGCGCGGTGAACCGATTCGTCCGCCCGCAGGTTTTGGTGGCTTTGGTGGTGGCGGCGGCGGTGGCGGCGGTGGTGGTGGCGGCGGCTTCGGAGGTGGCTTCAACTTCGGCACGCCGTTAGAAGCCGGCACCTATCAGGTGAAGCTTTCGGTCAACGGCAAGGACTATACGACGAAAGCCGTGATCGAAAATGATCCGGGAATAGTTCCGTAAGGTCTCCCTGTTCCTCTTGCGATGGGCCTGCGATTAATTTCGCAGGCCTTTTTTTATTCCATCGCTCGGGCAATCACGCATTTCAAATAATGAGTCTCAGGGACACCCAACAACATGGGATGATCACTGGATTGCCCGCGCTTCTCGATAATCTGCAATCGACGCCGCGCATCGACCGCAGCCTCGGCGATGATTTCGAGAAACATCTCTTCGCTCATGTGATACGAACAGGTGCAAGTAACCAACATCCCACCGGGATTCAAAAGTTTCAGCGCGCGCAGGTTGATTTCTTTGTAACCCCGCGCGCCGGATTTGATCGTCGCGCGGCTCTTCGTAAAAGCCGGCGGGTCCAAAACGATCGTGTCAAAGCGCTCGCCTGAGCTTTCCATCTCACGCAACGCGTCGAATACGTTGGTAGCGCGAAACTCAACATTGCTTATCTGGTTAAGTTCTGCGTTTCGTCGCGCGCCGGCTATGGCCTCTGCGGAAATGTCGATCCCCAAAACGCTGTCGCAGGACTTGGCGATGTGCAGCGCGAAACCGCCGTTGAAGGTAAAGCAATCGAGCGCACGTCCGTGTGCAACCTTGGCCGCCGCCAAATAATTTTCGCGCTGGTCGAGAAACGCGCCGGTCTTTTGACTCGCCAGCGGAGAGATGATGAAGCGCACGCCGTGCTGATTGATCTCGATCTCAGTGTCAGTACCGCGAGCGATAGCGAGCGGATCAGAAAGTTCTCCAAGCTCAATCTCCGCACTGGATCCGGTCGCTATCGCTCCCGGTTCTGACGCATAGAACACGCCTTTTCGCAATTCCAGCCCTTCCAAATCTCGCACCCGCGCATCGTTACGTTCGATGATTGAGCGCGGGTTGAATTCTTCAAGCAGTAACTCGACGATGTCCGGCTGGAGGCGATCCGTTCCTTGCGAGAGAGTCTGCAAGACGAGGTTTCCGTCATAAACATCTACAACCAGTGACGGCAGCAGATCGCCTTCCGAATAAACCAAACGATAAGCATTGGTCTCTTTCGCGATGCCCGCGCGCCGCGCGGCGCAAGCTCGCAAGCGTTTGCGCCACCAGTCGCGATCGATTGCTTCGCGATGCGTAGTTAGAAAGCGCAGCGCGATCTCGGAGGCGTCGCTGTAAAACGCCTGCCCGACAAAATTTCTTGCTTCATCGAGCACGCTAACAATCGTGCCGCCTTCTGCGTCGCGCAATTCGCGCAGATCACTCTTGTAAACCCACAGATGACCGCTGCGAATTCGTTTCGCACCGCGCTTTGAGATATTCACTTCACCCATGCCGTATCGAACTTAACACAAACGCTGCTCGGGATCGCTCACCGACAAAATCGAGTCCGAATCACAACCACATTAACACTTGACCGCGCGCAGTTTTCTGCGTAGAAACGTCAATAGCACCTGAGTTTTATTGCGGATTTTTACTGCCCCCGGTGAAATCCCGAGTAATGGCTGCCAGCGTCAATCTAAAAGCGCCTTTGTCCTCACACGATCAAAGCGTCCCCACGCTTCCCGCACACTTCACTTCTGATCGGACCCACCCTCCGAGGTCCGCGCCCAATGTCAAAAAACAAAAAATTGCCGAACTTGTTACCAAGACGGCAAGCGTAGCTGTGATCGCGCTCGGATTCGCAGTGCTGATCGGTTGGCAGTTTGGGATTGTCTGGTTGAGAAGCATTACTCCGCAAATGTTTACGATGAAGCCAAACACGGCCGTGTGCTTCATGCTGTCCGGAGTTGCGCTTTGGCTGTTGCGACCGGAAAGCGTTCTCGGGTCGCGGCTTCGTCTCGGCCAGGTTTGTGCGACTGCCGTCATCATCATCGGCGCGCTCACAGTCATTGAGTTTATATTCAAACTTAACTTACGCATTGATAACCTGCTATTTCATTCGGCAACTTCTGCTACAGGTCCCTCCGGCGGCAGGATGGCGTTCGCGACCGCGTTGAGTTTCGTGCTGCTGGGAAATGCTCTGCTTTTTATCAACGAGCGGAGCAAAGGCAAGACGCTTACGGATGTGCTTGCCGGATCAGCGGCCGCGTTAACGCTACTTACGTTTCTCACTTTTCTTTACAAGGTCGAAGCGCTTCAGCGACTGATCCCTTTCACGGGGATCGCGCTGCACACTATCCTGGGATTGTTTGTCCTCTGCGGAGGCTTGCTTTTTGCGCGTGCCAAGGACGGCTTCGTATCGGTTTTCCTGAGTGACTCCTCCGGAGGAATTGTGGCGCGACGACTGCTCCCGGTTGCGATTTTCATTCCCCCGATGCTTGGTTGGTTTCGTTTAATGGGCGAGCGCAGAGGTCTGTATGAACCGGCTTTTGGCATTGCAGTTGTCGCCGCCTTCCTGGTCGTATTCTTGGTCGCTGTGATCGGCCGCACCGCCAGCGTCCTTGATTCCGCGGAAAGCGTGCGGCGTCGCGCCGTTGATCGAGCGAAGCTAGTCGTCGAGGCCACGCCCACAGCGATCGTGATGGTTGATGATCATGGCCGAATCGCGCTGGTCAACAGTCAAACCGAGAAGCTATTCGGATATTCGCGAGCGGAGTTGCTCGATCAGCCAATCGAGATGCTGGTGCCCCAGCGTTACTTATCCGAACACGCTGAGCAGCGAAAGAATTTTTTCCACCAGCCAGTTGATCGAGTGATGGGCAGCGGTCGTGACCTCCACGGGCGGCGCAAGGACGGCAGCGAAGTTCCAATCGAGATCGGCTTAAATCCGATTCGCACCGACGAAGGTTCGTTCGTGCTCGCGGACATTATCGACATTACGAAACGTAAAGAGACCGAAAACAGTCTCCGCGAGAGCGAGGAACGCGCCCAACGTGGCAAACGCATTTGGGAGAAGACCTTTGACGCAATCGGCGAGGGTATTCTGGTCCATGACAGCAAGATGCTGATCGTAAGATGTAATACCCAGGCCGCCGAAATGTTGGATATGAAACCGGCCGAAGTGATCGGCATGAAATTCAGCGAGGCCTTCGCGCACGTATTCGGCAAAGAAGCTGCTGATTACTATTTGAACGAGAAGCGCGAAGTTTCGTCGTCCTTTGAGGCCCAGACTGCGTCGGGACAACGCTATATTGTTTCAATTTTCCCGATTAAGAACCCGGACGGCGATTCTGTCAGCGTCGTGATGTGGAACGATGTCACCACACTTTCTGAAGTTCAGGAACAGTTGGGGCGTTCGCGGCGCTTGGCGAGCGTAGGCCAACTCGCCGCAGGCGTTGCGCACGAAGTGAATAATCCGCTGGCAGCTATCACCACGTGCGCTGAAGCCGTGATGCGTGACATCAATCACAGTGAGGCGGCAAAAGAGATGGCCGAGACTCGCCAGTGGAATTATTACTTGAGTGAAATCGTGCGACAGTCGCTGCGTTGTAAAGAGATCACGCGAGGCTTGTTGGATTTGACTCGGCAGCGTCAGGCCCGTCGCATGCTCACGGATATTAACGAGGTAACCAAGCAGTGCGCGAAGGTGGCTTTGCAGCGGGCCGACTCAAACGTCGAATTCAAAATTAGTTTGGATGAAAACATCGGAGAGGCTGCTACCGACGCTGAGATGCTGCGGCAAATTCTGGATAACATTTTGGCAAATGCTATTGATGCGCTCGGCGAAGGGCCCGGCAGCATTACAGTTTCAACGAAACGCGAAGGAGATCGAATAGTCATCGAAATCGCTGACACCGGACACGGAATCCGGCCCGATCTGCTCGCGAAGATTTTCGATCCATTTTTCAGCACCAAAGGTCCGGGCAAAGGTTATGGCCTGGGTTTAGCGATTTGCCAGTCGTTGGCGGAATCGCTGGGCGGCGGCATCACGGTGCAGTCGAGAGAAAAGGAAGGCAGCCGCTTCCAGGTTTGGGTGCCCCGCCGCGCACCCGAACGCGCCGGCGTCTAGGTAAGGTGCCTGCGCGATTAGAATATTCTCAAAGGACAAGATGAGCCGAAAAACTCGAGTGCTGGTCGTTGATGATGACAGCCTGCTGCGAAAGCTGGTCGCGGAGCAACTTATCCGTTCAGATTTCGATGCTGAACCCATCGGCAGCGCCAAAGACGCTTTGGTGCGGTTAAATGAAACCGACTATGACGTGGTGTTGCTGGACATCATGATGCCCGACATGACGGGACTCGAAGCGTTGCGCGAAATTCGCAAGCTTGAAGATCCTCCCGAGGTCATCATGCTCACCGCCGACACGTCGCTGGCGACGGGAATCGAAGCGATGCGCCACGGCGCGTACGACTACCTGACAAAGCCTGCGACGCTGGACGAAATGGAGGCCGTACTCCGCAAGGCTGACGAAAAACGCCGCCTGATCAAGCAAAACGCTTCGCTACGATCTGTTGCCCGCCGAACCAGCAGCACCGACGAAGCTCTGCAACTCATTTATCAGAGTCGGGAGATGGCCGCAGTTGTGGCGCAGGCCGAGACGGCGGCCCGCACCGATTCCACCGTGCTCCTGACCGGCGAATCAGGTTGTGGCAAAGACGTCCTCGCGCGACACATTCATGCCTACAGCGCGCGTCGCTCGTTGCCGGTGATTACAGTCAACTGCGGCGCGCTTCCTGAGTCGTTATTTGAATCCGAGTTTTTTGGCCATGAGCGTGGCGCATTCACAGGCGCCAGTTCGTTGCGTCGTGGCTTACTTGAAGCGGCGGATGGCTCGAGTCTTTTTCTGGATGAGATTGGCGACATGCCTTTGTTGATGCAGGTCAAGCTGCTGCATTTTCTCGAGCAGGGCCGGTTTCGGCGCGTGGGCTCGACGCGGGATCAGCACGCCGACGTGCGCATCATCGCGGCAACTAATCGCGATCTCTCTGCCGACGTTGAGCGCCAACGCTTTCGCGCCGATCTCTTTTATCGATTGAACGTTGTTTCGTTGCACGTGCCGCCATTGCGCGAGCGGCCCGAAGACATCTCGCTGCTCATCGATCATTTTCTCGACATTTATCGCGAGCGCTTCAATCGCCCGCAACTCAACGTCTCGGCTGAGGCGCGTCAGCGTTTGCAAGGTTATTCGTGGCCGGGAAACGTGAGAGAGTTGCGCAACTGTCTGGAGCGCGCCGCGGCAATCTCAACCGACGATGCCATTGGTGTCGAACAATTACCGTTCGTGAATGTCGCCGGCGCTGGCGCCGCACAAAGAATTGAATCGTCCGCCAACGCAAGCGCTCAACCTGCCTCGCCCGTAACCCTGGAAGAACTCGAGCGCGAACACATCCTGCGCGTGCTGAACGAGAGCAATGGAAATCGCGAGCGCGCCGCCGCCATCCTCGGTATTTCTTCGCGCACCCTTTACCGCAAACTTCGCGAGTATGAAAACGAATCGCGGTCAGCGGGCTTGGCGACGGAAGCCTAAGTCACCAGCGAGATAACTGGCGAACAATCCGAACGCATTCGTGCCGCCCGAGTTTGGGGACCTCCAAACCCGAGCGGCATGAACGCGAATTATCAACTGCCAGAGTTGGTGCGTCTGTTTGGGCGTTGCCTGGGGACGTTGAGACTATTTCTTCTTGGCTTTCTTGCGGCGCACGTTTTAGCCCGGCCTGGCAAACCGAATGTACCACTGGCCCCGAGGCGCACCGGCGGGTATATCGAGAGGCACCTCTCCTGCCGGACCCATGGTTACGCCATTGTTAAAGAAAAGACGTACAGGCCCGTTCGTAATCTTGGAACAGGAATACTTACTCTTCGTGGTAGGCGATGGGGCAGAAATGCCGTTAGGGTCCACTCTCGTCGGGGTTTCGCCGAAGTTCATCCAAATATATGAAGAGCCTCCGCCACCGACCATGACTGGTGGATCACTCCCGATATCCAACTTGCCATTTCGCTTCCTTGCGGTCTTCTTCTTGGTTGCCATTTTGTGAGTCTCCTTTGTGTTGTGACCGAGTTGAGGTTGACTACCGAAGCGAAGCGGAAGTTTGCTCCAATTGTTTTCGGTAGGACTGAATGCTAGGACGTGATTGATAAGAACTGAAAATCTCTGCGCCCCACTCTTGCTGCAAACTTGCGAGCAACTCTGCGGCGCGATTTAAGCAGCTTCTTGCCTGATCAGCATTGCCGGATTTCTGCGTGGCGAGTCCTTCGATTAACCACGCGCGCCACTCAGATTCACTGAGCCCTGCGCCGTTGAAAAAAGTTCGTGCTTGTTGCGCCGCTTGTATCGCGGTCTGAGTATCACCCGCAGCGAGTGCCGCTTCGGCTAATGCAAGCTGCGCGCGCGCCAAAAGCAGTGGATCACCCACCGGCGCCGCCGCCGTAACCGCCTCCTGACACAGCGCCTCGCCCGCGCGAGCCTGGCCGGACAGTGCTTGCGTCACTCCTTTAAGAAATTTGCCCTGCACGCTGGCCGTCTTGCTTTGCGAACCACCCGCTTCGAGCGCGCGATCGACGCTCGTCATTACCTCGCTGAACCTTCGCTCACTCAGGGCCATGTCAGCTTTAGTCAATTCGATCGTGACCTGCAGAGTCTTATACCCCGCATCGTCTTTCTTCGCGATTTCCGCGGCCTGTTCGATATCGGTCGCGGCTTCCTTTTGATGTCCGAGATTCCACTGGGCGCCGCCGCGGTTCAGTAACGCATAGCCGAGCGTCAGTTGGTTGTTCAGCGATTTCAGAATCTGATAACACTGTTCGAAATGCTGCAGCGCGTCCGCATACTTTTCGAGGTCCAGCAACAAGTTCCCGATGCTGTTGTGGGCTGCCGCAATCTGAGCTTGATCTGAAGTCTGCTCGGCAAACTTGAGCTGATCTTCGAAAGCCTTGAGCGCTGAATTGAAATCGCCCTTGCGCCGGTACAGCCGCGCGCGGATGTTCATCGCCTGGTTCGTTTCCGTGCGATAGCCGGCGCTTTGATAGAACTTTTGCGCCGGCTCTTGATAAGTCAGCGCTTTGTCGGCATCGCCGCGTTGTTCGTACAGGCTGGCCAGCGTCAATTGCGCGCGTGCCTCATTCAATCGCGCCCCGAATTTTTGCGCATAATCCAATCCCTGCAGGAAGTCGCGTTCTGCGCTCGCGTAATCAGCGGTGAGAAAACCGACATAACCGAGTTCGATGTAGCTGCGCGCAATCATCGTCTCCATCTGGTTCGTTTGCGCGAGTTCCAGCGCCTGCGTCGCGAACTGTTTGGCCTCGGCCGCTTTGTTTTGTTTGAGCGCGACGCTGCTGAGCTGCGACAGAATGCGAATCAGTTGATAAGGCGCGTTTACGACTCGGGCCATGTCGCGCGCTTGCTCTAACTGCGTGCGCGCATCATCAGGTTTGCCGATGTAGTCATTCAGCACGACGCCGCGTTGCAAAGCCACTTCGGCGCGGCCTTCGACGTTGCCGAGCGATTGATAATTTTCCTCGGCTTTGTCGAACGCGCGGTTGGAATTGTCGATGTCGCGCTTGCGGCCAAAAAGAATTCCCAGCCTGAGATACGCCGCGGCAATCTGCGGATCGCGCTTAATTGCCTCTGAATACTTTTCGATGGCTTTATCGGTCTGGCTGTTCTTCTCGTATGCGCGTCCCAAGTCAACGTAGCTTTCGGCCTTTGCGGGATCGGCTTTGACTATTTCGGCATAGGTGGCGACGGCCGCCGGAAAATTTCTGCGCACGGTCGCCGTCAGTGCATCGAGATACTGGTTATCAATTTTTGGGAGCACGGAACGATTAGGCGTCAATTCCGAAGCGCGCAAGATTTCGTCTTTGGCTTTGTCGAAATAATCCAACTCCATGTAAGCCTCGGCGAGCCGCGCGTGCGCCAGCGCGAATTGATCGTCGGCACGCGTCGCCAGCTCGAGAGCTTTGCTGGCCTGAAAGAACGAGCCGGCGCGAATCGCGTTCGTCCCCGTTTCAAAAAGACGTTGCGCCTCGGCGTTGGGTTTATGGACGCGTCCGCGCGTGAGGTACCAAACGCCGGCTATTAACGCGATCACTGCGACCGCTGTCAGCGCCACATAACCAACCGGCAAGCGCGGCCGGCGAAAAATGTCTGAGATCGTGGCGAGCGTTCCAGAGCGTTGGGCTACCGTCGCGGGAATTAGACGAGTGACCGTTTTGGTTGCGTCACTCTCGAGCGTCGATTGCACGGCGCCCAACGCCGCTACGATTTCGTCGGCGCTTCGATACCTGGCGTCAGGTTTCTTCTGCAGACATTTCAGGGTGATACGATCCAGTTCCTTCGGCACGCTGCGATCGAGCGTCGATGGCGACGGCGGATCGTCGCGTAAGACTTTCGCGCAAATGTCTGCGGTGCTCTTGCCGAAGAAGGGCGGCTTGCCGGCGATACATTCGTAGAGCAATCCCCCCAACGAAAACAAATCGCTGCGCGCGTCAACTTCGTTTCCCATCGCCTGTTCGGGCGACAGGTACAAAGGCGTGCCGACGATCACGCCTTCGCGTGTGTGTGTGACCAGCAGCGTCTGCTGTTCGGGATCGGAAGCTTCGTCATCGCCGGGAGCAATCTGCTTGGCCAGACCGAAATCGAGGACTTTGACCTGGCCGCGTTCGTTGATGGCTACATTCGTGGGCTTGATGTCGCGATGAATTATTCCGTGATGATGCGCTTCGGCCAGCGCTTCCGCGACTTGTTTGATGATGTCGATGCTGCGTCCGACGGTGAGCCGCTCAGCGAGCATGAGATCCGCCAGCGTCTCGCCTTTGATCAATTCCATGACGATGTAAGGCTCGCCTTCGTCCGTCTCGCCATAGTCATAAATGGTCGCGATGTGCGGATGCGAGAGCGCTGAGACCGCCCTTGCTTCGCGTAGAAAACGCGCGCGAAATTGTTTGTCCTGTCCCGTGCGTGAGTGAAGCGTTTTGATTGCGACACGACGGCCCAACAGAATGTCTTCGGCCAGATAGACCAAACCCATTCCGCCTTCGCCGAGCTTTTCAATGATTCGGTAATGAGAGACTGTGCGCCCGATCATGTTCGAAGGCCGGACAGGAGCGTCTGCGTGCGCAAACGGCTCCAGAATTTGTCCTGAGAAATTGCCGCGCGCATTGTGACGCTAAATCACGCTGCATTCAAGATTTTCGTGGATTTCGCTGGTGCAATGCTCGCCACGTCCGGCTTGCCTTTGCGCTTCCTGGTCGCGGGCATGGCAATTGTCTTAAACAAAATAGAGGAGGGAAGTATTGATGATTAGAAAACTAAAGTCAGGAAAATATCGATTGTACTCGCGGAAGAAAGATCCGAAGACTGGCAAGCGCCGCAACCTGGGCACGTTCGACACAAAAGAAGCGGCGAAGAAACACGAGCGCGACGTGCAGTACTTCAAACGGCACTGATTTATTTCATGTGTTGCCAGCTCGTCGGGATTCTGCAACCAGCGACTCCTATGCTTAAATGGCACTGGCATCATTTTCATGGCTGATTTTCTCTCGCAACTCAATCCGCAACAGCGCGAGGCGGTTAAGACCGGTGACGGGCCGCTGCTGATTCTCGCCGGGGCTGGCTCAGGCAAGACGCGCGTGATCGCGCATCGCATCGCCTACTTAATCGCCGAACGCGGCGTCTGGCCGCGCAACATCCTCGCCGTCACCTTCACAAATAAAGCCGCGGAAGAGATGCGCAGCCGTGTCAGCAAACTGATCGAAGGTTTGGAGTTGGGCAGCGCTCCTCTGATTTCGACTTTTCACAGCCTCTGCGTGCGGATTCTGCGGCGCGACATCGAAGCGCTTGAGGCCGGCTACACCCGTTCGTTTACGATTTACGATCAGGATGACACGGTGCGGCTAACGCGAAACTGCATTCGCGAGCTTGGCCTCGACGACAAGCAACTGGCGCCGCGGTCGGTGCAGTCGGCAATTAGTTCGGCGAAGAATCGCGGCGAAGATGCCGAGGCCTTTTCGGCGAAAGCACAGTTTATCGACGAGCGGCGTGCTTCGATTGCGCGCGTGTTTCAGATGTACGAGGAGCGTCTGCACAAGAACAATGCGCTGGATTTTGACGACCTGCTGATCAAAACCGTTCGATTGCTACGCGACGTGGTGGAAGTGCGCGAACGCTACAACGATCGCTTTAAGTACTTGCTGGTTGACGAGTATCAGGACACAAATCAGCTTCAGTTCGGCCTGATTCGTTTACTGACAGAGAAGCAGCAGAACATTTGCGTGGTCGGCGATCCCGATCAATCGATTTATCGCTGGCGCGGCGCGGACATCACGAACATTCTCAAATTCGAAGAGCATTTTCCGTCAGCGAAAGTCATTCGTCTTGAAGAGAACTATCGCTCGACGCAGAACATCCTGGACCTGGCCAGCGGCGTCATCAAGCACAACATTGAGCGCAAGGAGAAAGCACTCTGGACGCAAAATCCGGCCGGCGAAAAGATTCGCTACTACCAGGCGCTCGACGCGGAATCCGAAGCGCGCTTCGTCGTGAATAAGATTGAAGAGCATTTGCGGGTGGATCCCGACATCCGCGCCGCGGTTCTGTATCGCACGAATTCTCAGTCGCGCGTGTTTGAAGAAGCGATGCGGCGCGCCGGGTTGGCTTACAACATCGTCGGCGGCTTTTCGTTTTACGAACGGATGGAAGTGCGCGACATCATCGCTTATCTAAAGCTGGCGATTAATCCGCACGACTCGATCGCTTTGCAGCGGATCATCAACACTCCGCCGCGCGGGATCGGCAAGATGACCATCGACGAGATCGAGAATCGCGCGCGCGAACTCGGCATCTCGCATTGGGACGCGATTTCGGATTTGATTGCCGACGAGCAGAGGCTCTCGCCGCGCGCCGTCGCGGTGCTGGCAAACTTTCAGCGAATCATTCGCGGCCTGGCAGCGAAAGTTGAAGTCGTTCTGCGAGCCGACGAGGAACCCGATCGCGAGTACGATCTCGAAGCGAGCGAGCCTCAGATTGAATCGACTTCACCGGTTTCCGATTTGGTAAAAGCGGCAATCCTGGACACTGGTTACGAAAACGCACTCAAGGCTGAGAACAGCGAAGAGGCCGAAGCGCGTTTGGAAAACTTGCAGGAACTGGTCAACGCCGCCGTCGATTACGACGAGCAAGGGCCCGACGGCTTGCGCGACTTCATCGATCATTCGGCCCTGGTTGCGGACACTGATCAATACAAAGCGGACGTGCCGGTGACGCTGATGACGGCGCATTCAGCGAAGGGTTTGGAGTTCCCCCTGGTGTTTCTGGTGGGATTGGAAGACGGCCTTTTCCCGCACTCGCGCTCGTTGAGCGATTCGTCCGATATCGAAGAAGAACGGCGCCTGGCTTATGTTGCTATGACCCGCGCTGAAAGATACCTGTACGTGACTCATGCGGTGAAGCGTCGGGTTTATGGTGAAGAACTGGCGTCTGAGCCTTCTCAGTTTCTTAACGAGATGCCGATTGATCTGATCGATGACTTATCCCGTGGGCGTTCCTGGCTGTCGTTCGCGCGGGGCTCGCACAAGCTGGAGCCAGCGAACGATTCGCTTCAATACGAATATGACGAAGACCTTGCCGAATATCGGCTAGCGGCCGCCGCCCCAGAGCCTCGAATCAGCGCAAAGCGAGCCAGCAATTACGCC
Source organism: Acidobacteriota bacterium (assembly GCA_021323895.1). Classification (GTDB taxonomy): domain Bacteria; phylum Acidobacteriota; class Blastocatellia; order Pyrinomonadales; family Pyrinomonadaceae; genus UBA11740. The sequence continues at coordinate 11,786 of JAJPKD010000230.1, forward strand.
GGCACGACCTACAACAGCGCGGAATCTATTGCCGAATTCTTTCGCAAGCGGGAAGGGCAGTTGGGCAGCCCTCGCGGCGGTAGTTCGACCGTTAGGGACGGCTCGCGCGCCACGTCAGGTGCGGGCAAGGATGCCCGCGCTCCTGGCACCGCCGATTTCCTGGCCGGCTCGTATGTTCGCCACGCCAAGTACGGCCGGGGACTCGTCCTCCGGCGGGAGGGCTCAGGGGACCAAACGAAGGTGACGGTCAGCTTTCCAGGCTACGGGCAAAAGAAACTAATCGAGAAGTATGCCGCCCTCGAAAAGGCCTGAAATCCGACGAAAACCGGCCGTTTTCTGCGCATTTGCCCCGAAACGCCCACCTAATTGCAACCAAAACATCACCGCCGAATGTGACCTGTGACCTTGCCTCGGTTTGAAACCGTGTGCTAGCCTCAAACCCGTGTTACAAAGCGAACCATATGGTTCGCTTTTCTTTTTGCTCTTTAGAAGTCAATCGATTTGACCACCCCCTGGTAGGTGAGGTGAATTAGGTCTTTTCAGTGTCACGCAAACGGTTGTAGTCCTGCACTTCGGCTGACAGACGCCTTCAGTCTCCTTGAGCCGAAGGTCGAGTCAATGCACCACCTGACTCGCGCGCGATATCGCTGAAAAGTTGGCTTAAAACATCGGACAGGAGAACCCGAATTGATGAAGAACTCGACACTTCTGGGAAGCGCTGCAAGTGTGCTTCTCATATTCTCGGTAATTTCTTACTCGA
>JAJPKD010000175.1 GCA_021323895.1 Acidobacteriota bacterium
TTATTTTGCGATCGATCGGCCTTGGCGCATGCCGGGAGCAATCGCCGAGCGCATGTTGAAGTGGCTGCTTGGTCCGAGCATGGGCATGCTGGCTCTCTTTGCGATTTTCGGAAAGCCGCGTACCAACGGATCTCGCATCAGGAACTCGACACTTCAATATGCCAGCTCACTGCTCTACTTCGCGGCGCTGGGATTCGGATTCATCGCCGTTGAGTTGGCGCTGCTTCAGAACCTTACGCTGCTCGTTGGCCATCCGATTTACACGCTCTCTGTTCTGCTCTTCACTCTGCTCGCGTTCGGCGGAATCGGCAGCGCGCTCAGCGTCCGCTTTCCCATCTGGCTCGCGTGTGTGGCCGTCGCGGTGATTGTTGCACTGGAAGCGCTCGCGTTGCCGAGACTTGTGCCCGCTTTGCTATGGCTGCCGCTCTGGGGACGCATTGCCGTGGCAATTGCGTTGATCGCGCCGTTGGGTCTCGCGATGGGCATGCCTTTCCCGCGCGGACTGCGTCAGACGGGCCAGGGCTCGCTGCCCGCGCCGCCATTCTACTGGGGCTTGAACGGAATCATGTCGGTGATTGGATCAGTGACGACCGTGTTCGTCGCGCTGATGTTCGGATTCCAGGCTGCGATGTTGATGGGCAGTGCTTGCTATGTGCTGGCGGCGGTCGCATCCCGCAAGGCGTTTTCTGCGACGTAAGCTCAATCACTTTTCCGTTTAGAAACCGCACTTGGGCGGCCAAGCGCAGCGGCACAGGTGCCGCGTCTAAACGAAACTGGTCTGATCAATCTTGATAAGCAGGCGGTGGTGGTGGGGCATCCGGCAAACTGATTCCGTGCATTGCTTCCCAATCTTCTGTCGGAATCATTTCGATCGCATCCCAGGGACAGCCATCGAGGAAGGCTCCATCCGGACCTTTGCTCGTGCATTTCTGACAGCCGATGCAAAGGTAGGGATCGACTTCGATGCGGCCGAACGGCGGGTGATCCTCATCAGCCACCCAGAACATGCACGCTTCGATGGGGCAGTATTCGATACACGCCGGCGATCCTGCGCAGCCGGTGCAGCAATCCGTCGTGATGGCGAGGATGCGCGGCTTCTTTTTACGAGTCGCTTTACCATCGCCGACTGACATCGGCGACTGCTTTTCGACCATGTCGAATACGTTCAACTCTTCGACTGCTGTCATGCGCCCAACATTAACACAGCGATGCCTTTCTCTCAATCGGAAATTGTGGTCAGGTCTTCATTCCACTTCTCTTGCGATGATCGATTATTCAGCGATCAAATTCACGTGATGCACGTTCTGGCACGACGCGCGCAAGTGTATCCGGCAGGAGGATTCAGGCATGGAAACCATCGTTGGAATTTTCAATTCATTTGCGGATGCGAAGAGAGGCGCGGCGATCTTGCGTTCACTCGGCATTCCAGACAAGCGAATCACTGTACTCTCACCGCACACTTCAGAGGCCGAAATCGAAGCACAAGTTCCTACTTCAGAGACTGAGCAACCGGGCATGGGCGCAGCTTTGGGCGGCACTGTTGGCGCGGCCCTCGGCGTTGCCGGCGGTGTTGAAGCGGGCGCAGCGGCAGCTTCGCTATTGATCCCCGGCGTCGGCCCGGTGATAGCGTTGGGTCTGATTGGCGCGGCGATTTTCGGTGCGGGTGGTGCAGCAGCCGGCGCATTCGCCGGAGACGCTTTAGAGAAGGGAATCGCCGAAGGCGTTCCGCGTGATGAACTCTACGTTTACGAAGATGCGCTGCGACGAGGACGTTCGGTGGTTCTGGCCTTTGCAGACAACGAACAGATCGCCGAGAATGCGCGGGCATCGTTGGCCCGCGCGGGCGCTGAATCGGTTGACGCAGCCCGCGAAGAGTGGTGGATTGGATTGCGCGGCGCGGAACGTGAACACTACACAAATCAAGGCGGCGATTTCGACGTGGACGAAGCGAAGTACCGTCTGGGATTCGAAGCGGCTTTGCATCCCGACTGTCGCGGCAAGTCCTGCGATGAAGTCGCGACCAGACTGCACCAGAAGTATGGCGCCGATTCAGAGGCGCATGGTTTCCGTCAGGGCTACGAACGCGGCCAGACCTATACTCGTTTCTTGACCGAAACTGAGCAGCGAAGTTCGCACGACGAGAAGCGGTCGAAGCGCGCGGCGTAAACTTCGATTACCAACATAACAACCTGAAAGCCACGCTCATAAACATCGCCCTAGCTGTCGCCATTCTTGGCGGCAGCTATGTGATCATGCACCTGTTCGCGCGCGCCATGTACGTGCGTTGCCGTGCGTGCATGACGCTGAACGCCAGACGAAGGTCGCAGTGTCGAAAATGCAGCGCCCCGCTGCGCGACTAATGTTTCTTGAAAGGCTTGGCGATAAAGTAATCGAGGACGAGAACGGCAATCGCGACAAACGGAAGAGCGTGAATTGAACTCGGCGCGTGAAACTGAAACACGCCGAGCAAATAGAAAATCATTAGCACCGCAAAGACTGCCCAAGCCATATTCATCGCTAAATCGTTTCCAACGCCTGTGATTCGTCAATCATTTTGGCGCGCCGGCGTCTGGTAACTATGACTACTCCCACGAAAATCATCAACGACGAGACAATAGCGCGCGCGCCCAATGGCTCGCCGAGGACGAGCGGCGCCAGCGCGAACGCGAACAGCGGCTGCAAGTAAATATAAACTGCGACCGTGCTCGGCGGCACACGGGCCAGCGCCCACGCGTTCAGAAAATAAGCCACCGCCGTCGGCATCAGGATGACGTAAGCGACTGCCAGCCAAACGCCGATCGACACTTCGCGTAGCGGCATCCTGGCAATGCTGATCGCGCCTACCGGAATGGTCGCGATCGTCCCCACGATGAACACCCACGTAATCACATTGAGCGCGCTGTAGCGTCTTACCAGATCTTTTGAAATCGCGATGTAAGCGCCATAGCAGAGCGAGTTCGCCACGATGAACAAGTCACCCGTTCGCGTGGCCGAGGAAAGCTCCTGCGGTCCACGCCCGATCAGTAGAATTACGCCCGCCATGGCCAGCACGATTCCGAGCGTACGTCGCCATGCGATCCGATCGGTGCCGAAAATTAGTCCAATCAGCAAGGTCGAGATAGGAATCGTTGTGCAAATCAGAGTTGAATTGATGGCGGTGGTTAACGAAAGGCCGGTAACGAAAAGCCACTGATTCAGAATCAGCCCGAGCACGCTGGAGACGATCAGGAGCGGCCAATCTTTTCGTGCGATTAATCGAAAACGGCCGGTCGCGCGCGCTAACACCAGAAGCACGAGGGCGGCGCCGGCCACTCGGAACCCGACCAGCGTCAAAGCCGGCAGAACGCGCAAAGCGAGCTTGCCGACAATGGGCCAGGTGGCAAACAAGAGCTGCACCGAAATCAAAGCCAGATGTGGCGCGGCAGGACTGCTTGCGATTGATCGCTTGGCGCTGCTCATGAAATGAAAAAAGATCGGGAAGGTGACCCGATCTTCAGAGAGACAATTTCAAAAATCCCGGGATCACCCGATGAAAAGATAAAGCGGGTTCTCCATGATTTGCTTGAACGTTTGCAGGAACTTGGCGCCGGTGGCGCCGTCGATCACACGATGGTCGCAGGACATAGTCACGCGCATGGTCTGACGCACTTTGATCTCGCCATCTCTTACTACGGGTTTAGCAGCCATTGCCCCGATGGCCAGGATTGCGCCTTCGGGCGGATTGATAACCGCGGTGAACTCTTCGATGCCAAACATCCCAAGGTTGCTGATCGAGAAGGTGGCTCCCGTGTACTCCTCAGGTTTGAGTTTGCGGGCACGTGCGCGTTCGGCGAGCTCGCGAACTTCGCCAGGAATATCGAGCAGCGACTTCAGCTCTGCGGCGCGAATGATGGGTGTGATCAGTCCATTCTCTGTGGCTACCGCGACGCCAATGTCAGCATGTTCGTAGTAACGGATCGTCTTGTCTTGAAACGAGGCGTTGACCTGCGGATGTTGAAGGAGCGCGACAGCCGCGACCTTGATGATGATGTCGTTAATGCTGAGCTTCAGGTCCGGGTAGAGTTCATTGATCGATCGCCGCATCTCGGCGGCGCGCTCCATGTCCACTTCAATCGTGAGGAAGAAATGGGGCACCGGTCCGATCGATGTAACGAGTCTTCGCGCGATGGTCCGGCGCATTTCGCTGGTTGGCTCATCGCGATAGGCCGACGGCCCGTAAACGGCGCCCTTTTCACTCGATCGCGGCAATGGGCGTAAGCCCGTCGTCGCAGCAGGCCGCTCGCGTTTGCTGCTGATGGCGGTCTCGATGTCCTTCTTGATGATGCGTCCACCTGGGCCGCTTCCCTGCAAAGCTTTGAAATCGATTCCTGCCTCAGCGGCCATGCGGGCCGCGATTGGGGAGAGTAGAACTCGACCATCCGGTCGTGCGGAAACGCCGCCGCCGTTGCCGCTCACGTTTGCAGCAGGTTCAGGCTCTTTTGCCTTTTCTTCCACTGCAGGAGCGGCGTTTGATTCTGGTAACTTTTCGGGAGCGGTCTCGGCTTTCGCCGGTTTCGCTTCGCCGGCGGTCTTGAGCAATTCCGAAATGTCTTCGTCGGGCTCGCCGATGATGGCGATTGGCTGGCCCAGCGGCGCACTGTCGCCTTCATGGATCAGAATCTTTCGCAGCACGCCGTTCGACAGTGCCTGCATCTCCATCGTCGCTTTGTCGGTATCGATCTCGGCGAGAGGTTCGCCCATCGAAACTTTGTCGCCTTCTTTTTTTAGCCAGCGCGCGAGCTGCCCTTCTTCCATCGTGGGCGATAGCTTGGGCATGACGACTTGAGTGGCCATAATCAGTGAGCAGTTGGCAGTGAGCAGTCAGCAGTCGAAATCACAAGTACGAAACGTCGCGAACGGCTGCGATGATGCGTTCGACATCGGGAATCGCAAGTTGTTCGAGGTTCTTGGCGTAAGGCATCGGCACATCGGCGCCCGAAACGCGCTTCACCGGCGCATCGAGATAATCAAACGCACGCTCGTTGATTTCCGCGCTGATTTCGGCTGCGACTCCGCAGAACGGATGCGATTCTTCGGCAATGACGACGCGGTTCGTCTTCTTCACCGACTCGACGATCGTGTCGATGTCCAGTGGGCGAATTGTCCGCGGGTCGATCACTTCGCAGGACACGCCCTGCTTCTCTAGTTCTTCGGCTGCTTTCAAAGCGGTTGGCACAGTGAGTGATCGCGCGACGATCGTTACGTCTTTTCCTTCGCGCTTGATGTCCGCGACGCCCAGCGGAATCGTGAAATCCTCATCTTCAGGAACCTCGCCTTTCATGCCGTACATGCGTTCCTGTTCCATGAAAATAACCGGATCGTCGTCGCGAATGGCGCTCTTCAGGAGGCCTTTCGCATCAGCCGGCGTGGAAGGCATCACGACTTTCAATCCCGGAAAGTATGCGTACCACGACTCAATTGCCTGCGAGTGCTGTGACGAAACTTGAAAAGCGGATCCGCTTGGTCCTCGAAAGACGATCGGAATCTTGAACTGGCCCCCCGACATATAAAGCATCTTCGCGGCCGAGTTGATGATTTGATCGGTGGCTAGGATCGAGAAGTTAAAAGTCATGAACTCAACGATCGGCCGCAGACCAACCATCGCCGCGCCAACGCCCAACCCGGCGAAACCAAGTTCGGTAATCGGCGTGTCGATCACTCGCTTCGGCCCAAACTCTTCGAGCAAGCCGCGCGTTACTTTATACGCGCCCTGATACTCGGCAACCTCTTCGCCCATCAGGAACACAGACTTGTCGCGCGCCAGCTCTTCTTTCAGAGCCAGATTCAAAGCATCGCGCATCGTCATTACAGCCATAATCTATTTCAGAGGGTTCGCGTAAACGTCCGTGTACAATTCGTTCGGATCGGGCAGGGGACTTTCATCGGCAAAGCGCGCCGCATGCTCGACCTCTTCCTTGATTTCCTTTTCGATCTGGGCGATGTCGTCGTCGCTGATTACTTGAGTTTCCTTAAGCTGGTTCGCGAATGTCTTGATGGGATCGCGCTCCTGATGTTTTTCGATCTCCGCGCGCGTGCGATAGTTTCCCGGATCGGACATCGAGTGGCCCATGTAGCGATACGTGCGCGCTTCGAGCAGCGTCGGCAGAGACTCTTCGCGAGCGCGCTTCACGGCCCGTTCAGTGGCGCGGCGCATCGCCAGGACATCCATCCCATCGACAAATTCGGAAGCCATCTCGTAGGCGCATGATTTCTGCGCGACGTCCGAGAAAGACATGGCGCGTTCGAGCGACGTGCCCATGCCGTACATGTTGTTTTCGCAAATGTAAATGCAGGGCAGCTTCCAGAGTTGCGCCATGTTCAGCGATTCATGAAACGCGCCCTGGTTGACAGCCGCTTCGCCGAAATAGCAAAGCGCCACCCGGTCCGTTTCCTGATATTTTGCGGCGAAGGCAACTCCCGTCGCGAGTGGAATCTGACCGCCTACGATTGCGTGTCCCCCAAGAAAGTTCACGTCCTTATCGAACAGGTGCATCGACCCGCCTTTGCCCCGCGAGCAACCGGTCGCTTTGCCGTAAAGCTCGGCCATAATGGCGTCGGCTGAGATTCCTTTTGCTAAAGCTTGCCCATGTTCGCGATAACTTGTGAGTACGTAGTCGTCTTCGCGCAGCGCGGAAATCGATCCAACGCAGACAGCTTCCTGCCCGATATACAGATGGCAGAAACCGCCGATCTTTCCGAGGCTGTAAGCTTCAGCGCACTTCTCTTCGAAGCGTCGAATCAGCAGCATCTGGCGAAACATCTTAACTAAAGTTTCGCGATCTTCAGTTAGCTGGTTGGGTTGCGCTGATGATTGTGATTTGGTTTTCGGAGGCTCCAAAACCCCGGCAGCGCCGGAATTTCGATTTCGCTGTTCGCTGGGTCGGCTGCTCATCGCTTGCTTGCGCCGCTAAACTGAACGGCCAGCTTCGTGCTGGCCTCCAAACGAACGACGCTCAACTCTCGCGATTATACGCGAGACATGTGATGAGACAAAACGGCCAAGGAAAAAGCACGCCGGCCGAAGCGCAGCGTGCTCTCGGGAAATTCAGCGAAACTCAGTTTAGGTGTAATGATCGATACGCGCCGGCGTCGGCATAGTCGCAAGATTGTGCAGGTTCTTGCGGGTGTGTTTGTCGCGTTGCATGTTGCGCGCCGCGCTGGTGAGCAGCTCTTCCGTGTTTTCGCCATCGACTGGAAAACAAGCAACGCCAACGCTGATGTTCACGGTGACCGACTTGCCGGTCCGCACCGAAAACTTATGCGCGGCAACTGCGCTGCGAATTCTCTCCGCCACGCCTTCGGCCATCATTTGCGAAGCCATCGGCATGATGGCCACAAATTCGTCCCCGGCGTAGCGCGACAAAATATCCATCTGTCGCAGTTCCTTCCGGATTACGCCCGCGACGCTGGCCAGCAGACGATCACCGATCGCATGTCCCCACTGGTCGTTGATTGTTTTGAAGTCGTCAACGTCCATGCTGATCAAAGCCATCGATTCGCGGCCCAGGCGCTGACACTCAGCCAGGAGCTGTTCGAGCATCATGTAAAAACCGCGAGCATTCGGAAGTTCCGTGAGCGGATCGGTCAACGCGCTCTCTTTCGTTTTCTCGAACGTGATGGCGTTGTTCAGCGCAGATGCAGCGTGTTGCGCTACTGACTCGAGCAAGCGCACGTGCTCCGTCGTGTAAGACGTGCGGCCTTTTGAGTACAACGAGATCGCTCCGAACGCGCCGTCTTCACGAATTAAAGGAGATACAAGCACGCCGCGAAAAGCGCGCGCTATGTCATCTGGCAGCCCCACCAGATCCAATTCCGGCGACGAGTTACACATCGATCGCGAATTCGCGATCACCAAGCCAGTGATGCCTTCGCCTACATTGATGCGCCGCAGCTTGAATAACTCTGCGTGCTCGCCAACGACGTGCATTCCGATCGCTTTGCCCGATCGATCATCGACAATGAAGATGACGCAGGTGTCGAACGGCACGATCGCGCGGAGCTTGTTGGAAATCAGCGTCACCGTATCGTGCATGTTGAGCGATGAGCCGATCGTCTGCGCGATTTCGTGGAGAGCGAATACTTCGCGCTGAGCTTCGGTAATCGATCGGAATCCTGCGGACGTATCAGGCGTGCCCAGCACATCAGAAGCGAGACCTGCGTCAGGTCTTGATTTGGTGATGAGGTCGATGTTTTCGGAAGCCACCTGTTCTTCGATGTCCTCGCTGCCGATCAGCTTGTCGAATTCGGTAACGTGCTTGATGAAGAGATCGACGACTTTTGGATCGAATGAACTGCCGGACATCTTCTGCAACAGCGAAAGCGAATCCTCTCGCTTCATGCCCTTGCGATACGGGCGATCGCAACGCGTGGCATCATAAAA
>JAJPKD010000177.1 GCA_021323895.1 Acidobacteriota bacterium
CGCCGGCCTGAATCAATTGTTACCACGTGCCCGGGTGCTGATTTTCGGCGGCGACGAGGTTTATCCTACGGCCGGCCGCGAAGTTTATCGTCAGCGTTTGCTCGATCCTTTTGAATGCGCCTTACCAAAAGACAAAGACAACTGTCCCGATGTGTTTGCGATCCCAGGCAATCACGATTGGTATGACAGTCTGGTTTCATTCACGCGCTTGTTTTGCCAGGGTCGATGGTTCGCTGGTTGGAAGACTCGCCAAAGCCGCAGCTATTTTGCTTTGAAGCTTCCGCAGCATTGGTGGTTGATTGGCACTGACGTGCAGTTGCAATCGGATATCGATTTCCCGCAGGTGAATTACTTCCGGCGCGTAGCCGCGCTGATGGACAAAGACGATCGGATTATCCTGTGCACGGCCGAGCCGCACTGGATTTCCGATAAGCTCTTCAAGAAGTACGACAATCAGATTAACGAAAACAATCTCGCGTTTCTTGAAGAAGAAGTTTTTTGTCGCCGAATCTCGGTTTACATCGCCGGAGATCTTCATCACTACCGCCGGCATGCGACCGATACGAACTTGCAGAAAATCACCGCCGGCGGTGGCGGCGCGTTCCTGCATCCGACTCACGGCGAAGATGTCCGCCTACTGAGGAATCACTACAAGCTTCAGGAATCAGCGACGTTCCCGCCAGAAAACGTTTCGCGGGGCTTGTCGTTCAGGAACCTCGCTTTTCTTTTTATCAACCCACGGTTCGGCGTACTTACGGGATTGTTTTACTTGCTGACGTGCTGGACGGTCATGGCGCCGGTCGGTCAATACGGAATTCGTGATTGGAAAGCCGCGCTCGGACTCGCGATTTCGACTTCGATCGCTAAACCCGGCGCGGTGTTTTGGATCCTGCTTATCTGGGGTGGCTTCCTCTTGTTCACGGATACGTACGTCAGATGGTACCGGTGGGCGGCCGGCACGTTCCACGGATTCATTCATGTCCTGTCCGTCTTCCTGATTGGTTGGTTCGCAACCTGGGTCGGCATGAGCTACTACAAGTTAGAATTTGGGAAACCGCCGCAACTACTTATTGCCGCCGGAGTCATTCTGGTTCTTGGTTGGATCGTGGGTTCATTTGTTATGGGAGCTTACTTGCTGATCTCTCTGAATGTGTTCGGTCGCCATTCCAACGAAACATTTTCCGCGCTCGCTATTCCTGATTGGAAAAATTTCCTGCGGCTAAGAATCGATACGAACGGCGCGCTGACGATTTTCCCAATTGGCATCAAACGGGTCGCACGGAAATGGAAGTTTTCGGGAAATCCGAAGGGCTCGATCTTTGTGCCGGACGATCCGCGCGCGACGCCGCCGCACTTAATCGAGAAAGAGATTCTGATCCCATAAATCCTACCTGACCTGATGATCGGCAATGCGTTCAGACAACGCACTGATCGTCGCGGAAGGATTCACCGACAGCGCGGTCGGAATGATCGCGCCGTCCGAGACGTAGAGGTTTGGGTAATTCCAGACTTCACCGAATTCGTTAACGACGCCTTCTGCTGGATCGTCTGACATCGTGCAGCCACCGAGCGGATGCGCCGTAAGGAGTTTTCGCCAGGGCCAGCCCCACAGCATGCTCGGCATGTAGTCGCCACCCACAGCCTTGCTCAATTGCTTCAGTGTCTTTTCCATTTCATTGAACATCGCGCGGCTCCGCTTGAGGTTCCAGTCGATCTCGATGTTGCCTTCGGACAGTTGCATGCGGCCGTCGGCGGCATCGGTGCCCATGCCGAGAAAAGGCAGAAACTTTGGCGTGACGCCGCCTTTGAATAATTTATCGGCGCCGTCGGTGAATGCCGATCCGTGATCGAGTCCGAGCGTCCGCATCAGGTATTTGCGAAAGAAGAGACCGAGGTTCTTCAGGCGCCGCGGCACCGGCAGAGCACTTTCAAGGTACCAGAGAAATGGATCCGGAAAACCTAGATCCTGAATCATGATCCGGTTGTTCGCAGTTGAAGCATCAATGGCTGCGGTAATGCTGGGACCGCAACCGGGATCGACCTCGCGATTCGATTCCAGCGCACCCGCCAAAAGAAAATCACCATTTCCCGAAAACTTTGTCCCCAGCGCCGGGCTGAGATTCGGGAGCGTCCGATGCAGGTCGCGGGAGCGCAAAAGGATTTCGGTTGAGCCCAGCGAACCCGCGGAAATAATTACTCTTCGTCCCACGACTGAGCCTGGCCGCGAGAGCGGCTCGGGACGAGCGTCGCGATCGAATCTGGCGCCATCAACCGTGAGCGGCTGCGATTCAGCCGTTTCAAGATCGAACTCGCGAAAGTGAACTCGATAACCGTTCACTTCCACCGGATGGATGGGCTCGATCTTTTCAACCTGGTGGAGCGGATAAACTTCAGCGCCATTTTGTTCGGCCAGCGGAATGTAGTTCAGATCGAGCGTGTTCTTGGCGTGGACGTGACAGCCCAACATGCAATTGCCGCAGTACACACAACCGTCCTGCTCGACACCCTGGCGATTCTTTTTCTGTGGGCCGGTGTAAACGCAAATCTCCATTAACTCAGGCTTGCGGCCGGCGTTTTGCGCGGCGGCGAAGAACGCCTCCGTGCGCGGTGGCATGTCAAGGTCGGCAGGCGGAGTCAGCGGCCGCGCCTCGAGCATGTCGTGCGCTTTGTCGTAAAAAGGATCGAGGATGTCGCGCTTCACGCCGCGCGGCCATCGTGGATTCTCGAAAATTTCTTTCGGCGTGCGGATGTGCACGTTAAAGTAAACCAGCGAGCCACCGCCCACGCCGCTCGCCTGAATCACATCGATCTTTTCGAACGCTCGATAATCGAGTAAGCCGAGATCCTTGTAATTCCAGAATGAGCGTGCCACCTGGCCCGTCGTGCGCGGGAAATCTTTCTTCCCCCAACGTTTTCCGCGTTCGAGAATGCAGACAGAGCGGCCCGCTTGCGCGAGACGGCAAGCGTTAATTGCTCCACCAAAACCGGAGCCGATGACCACGACGTCGTAAGTTTCTCTCATGGTTAATGTTTCAACTTCTTCACACTCATCCGCACCTGGATGAATCCAATGAGCAGCGGCAGACCGGCAAGTAACAGCAACACAATAAAGTTGTAGAAGAAGGGCCTGTGCGCGATGTAGTTACGACAAGGCAGCGCGAACGGAGCAGCTTTGAAGTGCGCGTAATCGCAAACCTGCGTCGGCGCCGGGAAACGAATCCAGACAACGGCGAAGGTGATCGCCACGATCACGAGATACAAAATGCGCAGCTTCTTGCGCGCGCCATTCAGCACCCACTTGAAGCCTAACCAATTGCCGAACCAGCCGCCGAGAGACACCACCATCAGAAAAATTCCATAAGGATAGGCGTTCCACGGGAAGTTCGTCGTCTCGTTGTAGGCGACCGTGTTGTCAAAGATGCCGCTGACGTACTGCGTTTCCCAGGCGGGGTAAGCCAGCAGCGAGATCGTCGCGACAGGTCCCAGAAACACGCCGGCATAAACCAACGAACGCAGCATGTACGAGGAATAGATCTTTGCCAGCGCCGCTGCAGACTCTTTGCGCGCCGCTTCGATCACAGGCGCGCCCGCGTCGGCGAACAAAGCGCCGGCGGCAAAAGCTATTTGAATATCGGTGAGAACGACGGCCATGAGTCCCCCTTTATTGCTAAAACATGCTCAGGTGTCTTGAAGATCAAACCCGATCCGCAGGCGCCGCTGATGCCACTCTTCATCCATCAAAAGGAAGTAGCCGAACAATTTGTACTTGTATTCGGCGATTGGCGTCTTTGGATCCCACGGCTTCAACCAGTCAGTCGCATAGATTAGTTGGCCCAGATAGAGTCCTTCCGCGATCTGCGTGATCTCGTCGATGCAGAAGCAATCCGGCGGAATATTCTTCAAGGGCTTCCAGCGATAGTTGAACTGATAGACCTTCTTGCCTTTATCTTCCGGCAGCATCGCCGTCTTGTTCGGCCGGCCGATGAAAAAGAAGGTGTGAGCGTCGTAGCCATACTTCTGCTTCTCTTCCGGTGTCGCGTCTTCCATGCGGACGCCGGCGAGCTTCGAGACTTCGCGCGTGAACTTTTCTTTCAGCGTGCGGAAGGCAACCGTGTTTGAGCAGTTGTAAGCGGGATCAGAACCCATCGACTCGCCGCCTTCAGTCCATTTCGCGAGTTCCGCTTCATCGATCTGATTGAATTTCTTTCCGGTCCACGGCGAGAAGAATCGGCCCGCCTGCCACGCGACGCCGATGGTGTTCTCCTGAAAAGCCGCCAAAAGCCCCTGGCTCTGCCATGAGATCAGCGCGCCGCGATAGAAGCCATTCATGGTTTGCGGCGCGATGCCGGCGTTGAAAAGGGAGTGAAGTTTATCGAAAGTTGGCGAGACAGTTTTGTGCTCAGCGGTCAAAGTATCAGAGTACGACTTCATCATCCGCATGATGTCGCCGGCGCTCTTGAGATCAGCGCGCACTTCATCGAGCCGCGTTGCATCGACATCGCCATCGACCGGATCAGCCAATGTCAGCGTGCTGAATTTATCGGTTGTTAGTCTTGGCGCAGCGGCCGGCGTTGAGACCTTCGGCACCTCGACTGGAACTGCGACATCGGGCATCTCGAGGAACGGAAACAGGCGTTTGGCTTCGGCGTTCCAGAACGGTTCGAACAAAAGGAAATAGCCGAAGTTCTGATAATGATAAGTTGCCGGATCAGCTTTGGGATCGTAACGCTCCAGGAACTTCGTGGTCGCAAAGATGGCCTGGCCGAGAAACATGCCATCGGCGATTTGCACCATCTCATCGATCAGATAACTGAGCGGAGGATAATTTCCGAGGTCCGGATAACGATAATTCAGACGGAATACTTCGCGCGGCGTGCCTGGATAGATCGACGGCGCGCGGTGCGACGCGATGTTGCCGCCTTTGTAGTCATAGCCGTATTGGGCTCGCTCTTCGTCCGTCGCTTTCTGCAAGTGCCACATGAAATTCAGCAAGGCGACAGTGGCGACGTTAACCGGCGCGCCTTCGATCTTGTTGAAATGATTTATGCCTCGCACAACTTTCACATCAGCCGGCACGGTGTCGCCGAGAATTCTCGCGCGGTCCTCATCGCTCATCGGAAAATAGCTCTTGCCGGCCCAGGGACAATGGCCCACGATGGCGGAACTCCAAATAAAGCCCAGCAGGTTGCCGAACTCCGCAGCCACGCCGTGCAAGTCACCTGTGCGAAGCCCGGGACAGACTCCGTAGTAATGCCCGTCCAGCGCATCGAATGTTTCACCCAGTTCGAAAAGCTTGGCGAGTTTCCGAAACGGCGGCGCGTCATTATTGAAATTGTCCTGAAGCAGGGCCATGTAATCCTTGATCATCTCCAGGATGGAAGAGGCGATCGCGAAATCCTCTTTGATCTCGTTGACTAACGCGTCGTTAGGATCGGCGTTCTTCAGACAAGTCAAAGTTTTCAGCGTAGCGTCTTCGCCAGAGGCGCTGCCGGAAGCATTCCATGACATAACGAAACTCCTTTCGAACCTTGTAAAAAGCACGCCGGAGGCGTGCGCACCTCATCGCGCGATGATTTCGCTGTGATGAACCCCGAGGTGATAACCGAAGAATCGATTGGTGAACTTGTAGTGGTTGTAATCGACCGTGCCGCGCACTAATTTTCGAAATGGCAGCACCTGACTGAAAACCTTGCGATGCGTTTTGCGATCATAGACGGCGATCCAGTTGTATCCGCGATTGCCGACGATGATGTATTTGCCGTCCGGCGAAACGCGCGTCGCGTAGATCCCGTCGAGAATCCGCCAACCCGTAATCTGCAGCGTCTGCAACATGTAGTGCGTGGCGGTCGGAGTCGCTTTGCGAGAAAGCGCGCCGAGTAACGTGTGCATTTGATCGTTCAGGCTGAAGAGACGAGTGAAGAAACCAGGCACAGTCTCGAGGAAGCGAAACTCAGCAAATCGGTCCAGCGGAATCTCCAGCACGCCGTGACTGCCGCCGCTGGCGATATACATGATGTTGTCGTCTGAGATTTCGACGTCTGAATTCAGGTGGCCGGGATATTCGGCGGCGGCGCTCCACGTGCGGGTAATCTTCGCCGTGGGCAAATCGATCTCGTAGATGTACTCGCGCACATAACCGGGCGACCAATTCACCCAGTCTTCGTGATCCGTGATTAGCGAATAGGTCAGCGCATAGCCAACCGGCTTGTGCGGATGGACGCGGCAATGCCAGACGTTGTTCTGCACTTTGATGATGCGCGAACGCTTCAGCGGATCGGGCTCTTGCAGATCGAACACACCGACCTGTCGCACGTCATGTTTCTCTGGCCCAAGATCGCCCATCAGAATGTACCGGTGCGACGGATCCCAGCGCAGCTCGTGCGCATTTTCAAGATAATGGGGGCCGAGCTTCTCGGGATTCTTAAGATCGTCCACGTTGAAGCGATACAGGTGATCGCCGATCGCGCCTATGAAGTGCTGGCTATCGGGATCCCAAAGGTGATGCGTGTTCGAGCGCATCCGATAGCTGCATTCTTCAAAGTACATCGTCGATTGACGCGCGACTTCGCGAATATTGTTCGCGTCTTCGATGTCCAGCAGCATGATCGTCTGGCTGAAATTTCCGAGCAGCGCCAGCTTCCCGTTCGGCGCGAGCGAAGGATTGTGCGCCGAGCTAATGCCGTCGAAGTGCTTGATGTAGAACTTGCGCTCCGGCCAATCGAAACGCAGCACACCCGCGCTGCCGATTAACCCGTCGAGGTCCGGCCCATCTAACGCGTAGTAAACACTAAAAGGTTGGTCGCTCATGATTTCTCCAATCGTTGTGGCGCACAGTCTTACTTCGCGTCAGGCGGCCAATCGGCGGCAGCGGCGCGTTGACGAATTGCATAACTGCCGGCTGGATTTTGCGGCTTGGCGTTTTCTTCGTGCGCGGTTTCCGCGGCCTTTACGTAATAGTCATGCCACCATTTGGCTGCTTGCCAGATTGCTTCGGGACAACTCGTGGCTGACGACAGGCCCGGAGTCAATTCAATGCCAGCAATCCCGTAAACCGTTTCGACAAACGCAGCGCTGGGCAGGCCGAGACCTTCGGCGAGGGGATTCGTCGCTCTGCCTGCAATCCAGATGTAGCTCAACAACGGCAACATCAGCGCCGGCAGATCGATGATGCTTCTTTGGTCAGAGATGCGGTTGGCGTTATCGAGAATCTTGGTGCTTTCTTCCGTGAATCGGATGATAGCGATGTTTGGAAACTGTCCCGGATCGTCATAGTCACTCATGCTGCAGATCTGCACGCCGTTGCGCGCGGCGACTTCCGACGCGGTGCTACACAATTCCAGCGGCGCCGAGAGAAATGAATCGCTGCTCGTGAGGATGCCTGCGAGGGACCAGAGACTTGGTTTGAGATCGCCCCGCGCATGCGATTGGGCCACGCGGATCCGGAAATGCGCGGTCGATGCTCCCCCTAACAAAAGCAAACCATCGGTTGCGCCAGTGCGTTTCAGCCACGCGCGATTGCCTTCGTTCTTTTTCGGCTCCTTGCGAACAATCGATTCATTTGCAGTTGATGAAGTTGATCTGCGAATCGTAATCATGAGAGTTGCTCCTTCAAATTAATTCAATCGGGCCGCCGATGGTTTGCGACAGGGCTGGCGCGCCGTTGGTGATGATGGGCCAGAACCTTACGGTCATCGATGCGCGGTCAGCGCTCGGAGCAGTGAACTCGAGCGTGAGAAAAAGATTTTGGTGTTTGGAAAATTCCGGTTGCGAAGTGACCTGGCCAAACACGTCGGGAGCCTTTTCGTAACTGCCGCCGCCTAACGGCACAAGCTGCATCGGCGATGAGATTACTTCGACGCGCTTCGTACCGAGATCCGGCCGCAAGGTCGCGGAAGCGACGCGCGCAAAGTGTACATCGCCCGTCAGAATTACGATCGAGTGTTTTGCGGCGCGCAGGTACTGAAGCAGTTGCGCATACTGCAAATGAAAATCCGGCAGACCCCAATCCTTAATGCTTCCCGTGTCCGAGAATAACGGCTGCCCGACGACGAGTACGCCCGGTCCATCAAGGTTCGCGAGCCAATCTCCGATCAATTTCAGATCGTCCGGTTGCATGAAGTTGTCGTTGCCGCCGCCATGCCCGCGAAAGAAGCGCGTGTCGGCATTGCAAAACGAGAGGGCGCCAACCTTGAAGGTGATCGGCGGACTCGGCGAAGTCTGAAAGATTTTGTAAAGCTGCTGACCAATGCCCAACCATGTATCGCGCTTTCCCTGCGTGAGCGTGTAAGCGAGCACATTCAAGCCAACGTCAGGCGCGTTATTCCAATATTCGTGATCGTCCGAGCTGAAAAAGTTCGCGCCGCTTTTCAGCATCTGTTGAAAGCCGCCATCGAAATTCGTCTGCGTCCAGGCGTCCGCATAAGTTTTGAACGAGCGCGTTTCCAGCCAGTCGCGGCCGTGAAAAGGATTGATGAAATCCAGAACCGGATTGTCGAGATAGACTTGATCGCCGCAGAGAATCTTAATGTCAGGTTCCGCGCCGGGTGGTAGATGAAGATAAGTTTGGCCTACGGCCCCGGCCTTGTCCTCGCGGTTGAAATAGCAAGAGCCAAGCAAGACCGTGAAGGGTTTCTCGCCGGCGACTGGTAGCCGCTCGGGCAGCGTCGTGATGCTCGCCGTAGCCACGGCGCTGCCACCGATTCGAAATGTCAGATTGTAGAGCGTGCGTGGCGAAAGGTTTGTCAGCGTCAGGCGTTGATAACGAATTCGATAATTGCCGTCGTGGGTAGCGAAGTCCTGCCAGCCGTTGTTAAGCGCAACCTCATCTATGTTGTATTGCAGCGTTGCCGTCGCAGGATCGAAATTTTCATTGATGGCGCCTAGCCACACGATCGCGCGATTGACATCTCCGTCGTTGCGCACCTCGTTGGGTATTACCAGGAATGTCATGAGTTCACCCCGCAGCGGCGAAACTTCGAATTCCAATCGGCGTCAGTGGTGGTCTGCGCGTATTGCGCGTGCCGATGACTAGGCTGGACGCGGCGAGTATGCAAGGGCCGAGCAGGCTCGTGAGTGTCTAGCCACTGTAACGGGTGCGAACGATATTCCGAGTGCGGGTGAAAGTCAAATTTTTTGTGGGAGTACTCTCAAGGGCAAACTATCCTTGCTTTTGAAGATATCGCGGCTGGCAAAGATACTTCTTAGGGCACGTCGATTCCCAGGTCTTTGCTGCCGAAAGTGAAGCTCGGGCGGCGGCGGCCTTTCATGTATTTCGCTGCGGTTTGCGACAACGCAGTGATAATGATTGGCAAAGCAATCGTCGCGTCGCAATTCACATAAGCCGTCAGCGCGCCTCGTCCAAGCTTCCCGTAAACCAACGATTCATCGAACGCCACGGCGCTCGAACGGCCTCCCGGGTGGGGCGCATCGGCCGCGAACTGGATCGCGTACTTGTGACCGTGCACCTGCTGCTTGAAGATGTGCGCGGACATTTCGGTCTGTCGCAGGAAACTCTTCGGGATGCCGCCACCGATATTGATCGTGCCAGAGACGCGCGCGCGAATCGCAATCTGGGCCATGTCCAGAACATCCTGCTCGATGTCGAACAGGAAGTTGTTCTTCTTCTCAAAACGCGATCCGGCGATGCCGACCGCGACTCCGCTTTCCATAATCCCCGGACAAAAAACCGGCACGCGTGATTTGTAAGCTGCGGTGAGCAGGCCGTCTTCCGCGGCGATCTCGGCCAATTCACGGCCGAGCAGATGCAGGAACTCTCGCGTCGAATACGGCCGCGTTTGATCCAACTGGCTGGCGAATCCGCCGACCCACTCTTCAGCTTCGTGATACTCCTCTTCGCTGGCCAGCAAATCCCACATGCGATTGATCTGCGACGCTTCGAGTTCGGCGTCGGTCATGTTCGGATGCGCCTGGAAGTGATGGCGGCCGCGCGTCTCATGCAGGTCATGGAAGATCACCGAGCCGGAGAGAATCAACACATCGACGAAACGATTCTTGACGACATACGCGAGCAGCCGTCGCATGCCGGCGGGAATGAGCGCGCCCGACGCGGCCATGAAAATCGTCGTGTTGTCGCCAAGCATGTCCAGCCAAATGCGATGCGATTCCGCCAGTTGGCGTCCGCCGAAGCCCGTGCCTTACATCTTTTCGAGCAGGCCGGCGACCGATCGATCGCGATCGACCTGCACGGGACGAGTTGGGATTGTCAGATACTTGCTTGGCTTTGGTTTTCGTTGTGTGACCATAAAAGTTGTCTCTTTTCTAAAGACTGTCTGCTATTTTTGGAAATCACTATTAATCATGACGACGCCGACCGCGCGGGTGGTTACCATTAACTGCTATGTAGGTGTATGCGTCGTAACGCGATTCATAAAAATTCACGAGTTCGCTGCCCTCGGCTTCACTGAGTTCGCCGTCCTTAATTCGCTGCGTTACCTGCCGGCGAAAACCATCGTGCAGCAACCCGCGTTCGTAACGCGCGCGCCCCGCTGCCTCGCCAACAGTCGTGCCGCGAATCACTTTCTTGATCAAATAGCCTTCTTCATCGATGTGAATTTGGGCTTCATGCGGGGCC